>NZ_CP024311.1:474772-787045 GCF_002944315.1 Rhizobium sp. NXC24 | reverse complement strand
GGCCATCGCCGCCGTGGCACTCGCCGGCTACATGGCCATGAATATCGGTGCCAAGGACGTCGCCAACAATGTCGGCGCGGCGGTGGGCGCGCGTGCCATCACCATGACGCAGGCCCTGATCATGGCGGCGATCTTCGAAATTCTCGGCGCCGTCATCGCGGGTGGACCGGTCATCAAGACCATCTCCTCGCATATCATCGATACCGACCGCATCATCACCAGCGGCAAGCTCGCCTGGCTGATGATGGCAGCGCTGCTGGCCGCCGCGCTCTGGATCAACTTCGCCACCTGGCTGAAAGCACCGGTTTCGACCACCCACACGATCGTCGGCGCCGTTGTCGGCGCAGGAGCGGCCGCCGTCGGGCCGGAGATGGTCAATTGGCGCGTGTTGGGAGCCATCTCCGCCGGCTGGGTCGTCACCCCTTTCCTCGGTGGCACGATCGCCGCCGGCATTCTGTTTTTCATCAAGACCTTCATCATCTATCGCGACGACAAGATCGCGGCCGCCAAATACTGGATTCCCATTCTGATCGGCCTGATGGCCGGCGCCTTTACCGCCTATCTGGTACTGCAGCTCGCGCCCAAAGACACCGTCGCGGGCTTCTCGACCATTACGATCGGCGTCGTTGTCGGTTTGGCGATCTGGTTTTCTGCAAGGCCGCTGGTGGCGGCGCAGTCCGTCGGTTGCGAAAACAAGAATAGCTCGCTGCGCAAACTGTTCCGCCTGCCGCTGATCTGTTCGGCGGCGCTGATGTCCTTTGCGCATGGCGCAAACGACGTCGCCAACGCCATCGGGCCGCTGGCGGCGATCATACGCAGCGTCAGCCTGGGAGGCAGTCTCAGTGTCGTCGGGGGCGCTGCGGGATATACCGCGCCCTATTGGGTCGTGCTGATCGGTGGCTGCGGCATTTCCGTCGGGGTGCTGCTTTACGGTCCGCGTCTGATCCGCCTCGTCGGTGAGCAGATCACCAAACTCAACCCGATGCGGGCCTATTGCGTCGCGCTGTCGGCCGCTCTCACCGTCATCGTCGCCTCTTGGTTCGGCCTTCCCGTCAGCTCCACCCATATTGCCATCGGCGCGGTCTTCGGCGTCGGCTTCTTTCGCGAATGGTACACCAGCCACTCGAAGCGCCGCCTCGCCTATATGCGAAGGAAGGCGGAAACCTCGGGCATCGCATGGGGCGAGATGGTGGAAGCCGACGAGCATAATCCAGACGAAATCCACCGCCGACGCCTCGTGCGCCGCTCGCATTTCATGACCATCATCGCCGCCTGGGCCATCACCGTGCCGGTCTCGGCCATGCTTGCAGCCGCGGTATATTGGGCTATGGTCGCGCTCTTCATTTAAGGGATTACCCATGCGCGCCAATTTCCGCATGCAGCGGCTGTACGTGGTTTCGGATATCAAAGCGAATGCCGGCATCGAAGCCGACCGGGATCAATTCAACTATCTCGCCAATGTGCTGCGCATGGAGGACGGCGCCGAGCTGTTGATCTTCAACGGCCGTGACGGCGAATGGAAGGCCGGCGTTTCCTTTCCCTCGCGCAAGCGCATCCTGCTGACGCCGATCGAGGAAACGCGGCCGCAGCCAGCCCCTTCCGACCTCTACTATCTCTTCGCGCCGCTGAAGGTCGGACGGCTCGATTATCTCGTGCAGAAGGCGGTGGAAATGGGCGCCGGCCTGCTGCAGCCGGTGATGACGCAGCATGTGCAGGGCAAGATCACCAATCTCGACAAGCTCAAGGCCAATGTCATCGAGGCGGCCGAGCAATGCGGCATTCTCGGCATTCCCGATGTGGCGGAGCCCCTAAAGCTTGCCGATCTGCTGGCACGCTGGCCCAGGGAGCGCCGCATCATCTATTGCGATGAAGGCGATGCCGGACAGAACCCGCTGCCGCTCCTGGCGGAGATCAAAGAGAAACATCTCGCACTGCTGGTCGGCCCAGAGGGCGGATTTTCGGAAGAGGAGCGCGCGCTGCTGCGCAGCCTCGATTTTGTCACCGCCATTCCCTTGGGCCCGCGGATATTGCGCGCCGATACGGCGGCGGTAGCGGCCATGGCGGTCATTCAGGCGGCGATCGGGGACTGGAACTAGGGCTTCTTCAGGTCCAGATCGGCCTTTCAGCCGGCCAGCGCCAGCGCGGTCGTGACGATCAGCGTAGCCGCCAGGAAAATGTTTACGATGCGCGAAATGGTGGGGTTCTGAAGGAACCGCGACAGCGAGGTCCCGACCAGCAGCCAGCATAGATGAATGACGACAATCATCATGCTGAGCAGCGTTATCTTGATCACCACGTCGAGCGTGCGCTGATCCTTGAAAAGGCTGACGCCGGCAAAGACGGCGGCAATCGCCAGATAGGCTTTGGGATTGGCGACCGCCAGCAGAAAGCCGCCGGTGAAAGCGGGCGTGACGGCCTGATCACCGCGGCGGGCGAGCGGCGGAGCCATGGCGATCCTCAAGGCCAAATAGACGATATACACGGTGGAGACGACGGTTAGCGCCGACGCGCCATACGGCACCGAGAACAGGATTGCGACGACGCCGACCGCGACAGCCAGCAGCACGACGACCGTGCCGGCAATGAGACCACTGACGTAACCGATCGACCGGCGGAAACCATAGGCGGCGCCGACTGCCGTGGCGCTGATGGTGGATGGGCCAGGACTGCCCATGATGACCAGGGACGCCAGAAGCAGCGTCAGGATCGGATAAAGGCTGGTCAGCTCGAACATCGGTATGCCCTCAGTCATCAATAGAGGGGCAAGACTATTTCCGATGTGGCTAGGCGTCTTGAACGCTTGTGCAAGCGTGTCCGATATCGGCTACCGCCCCAGCGTCACTTCCAGGCCCCAAATCCTATTTTTTTGAACTGCTCTTGAAAGAAATTCACTTGCACCGTACCTCATTCCGCGTCAATCACCCTTCCTATTGGCCTGCGGCTTGCGCGGGCCTCCTTCCGAGATCAAGGTAATACCATGGCGCGCGATACCACCGACCAGACTCCGCTCTCTTCGGTCTCGGACATGACGGCCTATTTGGCGGCCGGCAGCAAGTCGAAGGAGCAATTCCGCATCGGCACGGAACACGAAAAATTCGTGTTCTTCCGTGCCGACAACAGCCCTGTGCCTTATTTCGGCGATGCCAGCATTTCCGCGCTCTTGAAGGGCCTGCAGGAAAAGTCCGGCTGGGATCCGATCATGGATGGCGACAATATTATCGGGCTTGGCGAGCCGACCGGCATGGGTGCGATCTCGATAGAGCCCGGCGGCCAGTTCGAACTGTCCGGCGCGCCGCTCGAAACCATCCATCAGACCTGCAAGGAATCGAACCAGCACCTGGCGACATTGCGCGAAATCGCCGAGCCGATGGGCATCCGCTTCCTCGGCATTGGCGGCAGCCCGAAATGGACGTTGGCCGAGACGCCGCGCATGCCGAAATCGCGCTACGACATTATGAGCCGCTACATGCCGAAGGTCGGCACGAAGGGTCTCGACATGATGTACCGCACTTGCACGATCCAAGTGAACCTCGACTTCTCTTCGGAAGAGGACATGCGCCGCAAGATGCGCGTATCGATGAAGCTGCAATCGCTGGCGACAGTGTTGTTTGCCTCCTCGCCCTTCACCGAAGGCAAGCCGAACGGCCTCTCCTCCTGGCGCGGCGACATCTGGCGCGATACCGACAACCGCCGCAGCGGCCTGCTCGACTTCACCTTCCGCGACGATTTCGGCTTTGAAGACTACGTAAAGTGGGCGCTCGACGTTCCTATGTATTTCGTCGTCCGTGACGGACATTATCACGACTGCACCCATGTCACCTTCCGCCAGTTCATGAACGGCGCGCTGAAGGGCGAGATCGCCGCCTGGGAGCCGACGATGGGCGACTGGACCAACCATCTCTCCACCCTTTTCCCCGACGTACGCCTCAAGCGCTTCCTGGAAATGCGCGGCGCGGACGGCGGCCCCTGGCGCCGCATCTGTGCATTGCCGGCCTTCTGGGTCGGCCTGCTCTATGACGATGCAGCCCTTGCCGCCGCCGATGAGCTCACCAAGAACTGGACTTTCGAAGAGGTCAACGCATTGCGCGATGTCGTGCCGGTGCAAGGCCTGAAGGCCGGCATCAAAGGCCAAAGCCTGCTGGATGTGGCACGCGAAGTGGTCGGCATTTCCCGCACCGGCCTGAAGAACCGCGCCCGTGTGAACGGCGATGGCCAGGACGAAACGGTCTTCCTGGCGCCGCTCGACGAGGTGCTCGCCAAGAAGGGCACGCTCGCCGATGATCTTTTGATGCTCTATCACGGCCGCTGGAACGGATCGGTCGAGCCGGTCTTCGAGGAATATCAATACTGACAGCCGGATTCGGCTTGGATTGTTGCGGCGCACACCGGCAGAAACCGGTATGCGCCGTCTTTTTTCCCGCTATACTATCAGGATTGCATGCCTTCTGATTCCGAAGCGGCATGATTGCGAGGAAAGGGACTTCGATGCTGCCACTCTTCGACATGATGATGCAGGCACAGAACGGCGCCGCCACGGAGGCGATGGCCAAGCAGTTCAATCTCGCGCAGGAACAGGCAGCGAAAGCCATGGCGGCGCTGATGCCCGCCTTTTCCTCGGGGTTCAAGCGCAGCGCGACGAACCCCTATAATTTTATGGGTGTGATGCAGGACATCACCTCCGGCAGCTACGCCAAATATTTCGAGGATATGAGCAAGGCCTTCACGCCTGAGGGCGTTGCCGACGGCAACACCGTGCTGGCCCGCCTGTTCGGCTCCAAGGACGTGTCCCGCGCCATCGCCGAGCAGGCTGCGCAGATGACCGGCATCGGCCAGGAAATCTACAAGCGCATGCTCCCCGCCATGGCCGACACGCTGATGGGCGGCCTCTTCAAGGAAACCAGCGGCCAGATGCCTCAGATGGCCAATCCTTTCCTCAATACGGCGATGGGCGATATGATGCAGAATTGGCTGCAGACCATCGGCTTTGCACCGAAGCAGCAGCCGACGCCGCAGGCGAGCATCTTCGACAACCCGTTCACGCAGGCGATGGAACTGATGTTCGGCGCGCAGCAGGTCGAGCGCGAAAAGCCCGCCGCCGCCAATCCTTTTCTCGACAATCCCTTCGCCAAGGCATTCCAGGATATGATGCGCAACTTCCCGATGCCCTCCGAGCCGCCGAAGGAAGCGCCAAAGGCCAAGCCGGCCAAGCCCGCCACACCCGGCGTCGACATGGCCGCCTATACCGAGATGTTCAACGCCATGTTCGACAGTGGCCTGGAAGTGCAGAAGAGCTATCAGAAGAACATGGAAGCGATCTTCGATCACTATATGCCGGCGAACGATAAGCCTGCACCGAAACAAGGCTGAAGAGCGAAACCCATTCGTAGGCGATCCGTTCGCCACTGTTCGCAATTGCGCACAACCCGTGCGGATTGCACCCCGTTTTCATACACTCCGAGGGCATCTATTTCTATTTCATCTTGAAAGGAGATAGTCATGTCAAACATCGAACGATCTGGCAGCTTTACCCTCGGCGACCGCCGCGTCAAACGGCTCGGCTATGGCGCCATGCAACTTGCAGGCCCCGGCGTGTTCGGCCCGCCGAAGGATCACGATATGGCGGTGGCGGTATTGCGGGAAGCGGTTGCTTCCGGCGTCAACCACATCGACACAAGCGACTTCTATGGCCCGCATGTCACCAACCGGCTGATCCGCGAGGCGCTCCATCCTTACCGCGACGATCTCGTTATCGTCACCAAGATCGGTGCCCTGCGCGGCAGCGATGCATCATGGTTTCCGGCCTTTTCCCGCGAAGAAATGACCCAGGCAGTGCACGACAATCTCCGCAATTTGGGGCTGGACGTGCTCGACGTCGTTAACCTTCGCATCATGTTCGATATTCATCACCCAGCCGAAGGATCAATCGAAGCGCCATTGACGATCCTGGCTGACCTGCAGCGGCAGGGCCTGATACGTCATATCGGCCTGAGCCACGTCACGGCCAAACAGGTGGCGGAAGGCCAAGGGATTACCGAGATCGTCTGCGTGCAAAACCAATATAATCTGGCGCATCGGGACGACGACGCCTTCATAGACGAACTTGCCCGCGACGGCATCGCCTATGTGCCGTTCTTTCCGCTCGGCGGCTTTACCCCGTTGCAATCCTCCACCCTCTCGGATGTTGCCGCCCGCCTCGGCGCCACACCCATGCAGGTGGCGCTGGCCTGGCTGCTGCAACGCGCGCCAAACATCCTTTTGATCCCCGGCACCTCCTCTCTCGAGCACCTGCGGCAGAACCTTGCCACCGCCGAGCTCGTGCTGCCGGATCATGAGATCGCGGAGCTGGACCGGATCGCAAGCGTCGGCGCCGCGTAACGGGCAATTGGAAATGGTTTGGGGACGCCCTCGCTCGTGGCGGAACAAGGGCGTCCCTACGCCAATCCCACTTCCTCATTCTACGACCGAGATCTCCCTCGACAGTCCCGCAGGCAGTTCCAGCCGCCGCGATATCTTAATGCCCTCCAAAAAAACCTCATCGTGACTGACCACGAGAAGCGCGCCGTCATAGGCGCGCAGTCCGGCTTCGACCGCGGCGATCGAATCGATATCGAGATGATTTGTCGGTTCGTCGAGGATCAGCAACGACGGCGGCGCCGGTCCGCCGAGGACGCAGGCAAGCCCGGCGCGTAGCAACTGCCCGCCGCTCAGAGTGGATACGATCTGAAGTGCGGCATCTGCCCTGAACATGAACCGGGCGAGCGCCGCGCGGCAGGCATTTTCATCCGCTTGCGCGTTTATCCGCCGGAAATTGTCGCGGATCGACAACGACGGATCGAGAAGGCTTACCCGTTGGTCGAGCATGGAAACGGAGGTCATGACCCGAATCGTCCCGGCCCATGGCTGTAGCTCACCCGAGATCAGCCCCAGCAATGTCGTCTTGCCCGAACCGTTCTGACCGGTGACGGCGATGCGATCCGGGCCTGTAATGTCAAAAGAGAGATCGCTGATGATCGGCTGGCCTGGGCGATAGCCGGCGGTCACGCCGTCCATCTTCAGAACGACCTTGTTTGCGGGAAGTCCGGTCGGCGGAAGCCTGACGGACAGGGGCTGGAGGATTTCAATGCGCTCGCGAGCGGCGGCGGCGTCTTCGAGTGCCCGTGCGCGCCGATGTTCCGCGAGGCGGGCATTTTCACCGCCCGTCATCTCGCTCCGTTCTTTCAGTCCGCCCAGCATGATACGCGGAATGCCGCCCTTGGCAGCCTTCCTCTTGCCGGCACCGTCCCTTCGCGCCTGCCGTTCCAAGGTTGCCTGCGCGCTGCGGGCAACCTCGGCGACCCGCTTCTCGGCATCGGCGAGGTCGTGTTCGGCCGCCGCAAGCTCCAAGGTTTTGCGCTCGCGATATTGGCTCCAGTTGCCGCCATAGCGCGTCGCGCCGAGCGAGGTCAGCTCGACAATGGCATCCACCGTGTCGAGCAATTCCCGATCATGGCTGACGACGATCGCGCCCGCCCGCCAATTTGCGAGCAGTTCGATCACGGCCTTACGGCTGTCGCGATCCAGATTATTCGTCGGTTCGTCCAGAATGAGAAAATCGGGATTGGTGAAGATCAGCGCAGCAAGACCGGCGCGTGTACGCTGCCCGCCTGACAAGGCCTCGAGGCGGCTCTCGGGTGCGGCAGCGAGACCGGCACGATCGAGGGCGGTAGCGATGCGCATCTCCAGCGTCCAGTCCGCCGCAGCAAGCTCCTCCGCAGTCGCCTCGCCTGCTTCGGCACGGCAAAGAACCGCCAGCGCTTCGGTCGCCCCGAAGAGATCTGCCACGGTTTCGCCGGCCTCGACCTGGACGCTTTGGCGCAGGATGCCGAGACTACCGCTGAAGGATATCGCCCCGGATTGAGGCTGCCATTCCCGGCCAATAAGCTTGAGAAGCGTGGTCTTGCCGACGCCATTGCGGCCGATGAGGCCCGCACGCTCGGCGCCGAAACTCAGATCAAGATTGGAGAAAAGCGGCCGGCCGTCAGGCGTCGACCATGAAAGATTGGACAGAGTGATGGATGCAGGCATGGATAGGATATTCCCCGATGGCAAGGCGAGATGACGTTGCGATCGGGTTGAAATCCATTATGGCACACATCCTGTTGGTATGGCTGACGGGAGATAACCTAAGCAGTAACCGCTTCCGGTTCAAGGTGGAGCGTTAGAGAGCGTCGAGGAAATGAATAACGCGGCTCCATGTAAGGTCGGCCGCCTTGGCATCGTAATCGGGCAGGCTGGCGTCGGTATAAAGGTGGCCTGCGCCGGGATAGGTGAAGACATCGGCCGCGAGTTTTGACCGCGCGGCTGCGGATCGCCACGCGGCAACATCTTCCGCAGGCTCGAAACGATCCGGATCGGCAAGATGGACCTGTATGGGCGAGCCCTCGCGGGCGTTTTCCGGGATTTGGGCGATGCTGTGAAGGAAGAGCACGCCGGCGGTCTGGAGCCGCTTCGGCCAAAGGCTTGCCGCAACCGCCGCACCCATGGAGAATCCACCCAGAACCGTTGATGGCGGCAGGCCGGCCATTGCCCATTCTGCCCGCTCGCAGATGGTCGGCCAACCGATCTCATCCTTCAGCTCGAAGCCTTCGTCGATCGAGCTGGCGACCCAGCCGTCATAGAGATCGGGCGCGAACGCTTTGTGCCCTGCCGCCTGTAGGCGCTCGACAGCGTCCAGTTCGAGCGGGCGCAAACCATAAACGGAATGGAAGAGGATCACCGTTGCCATTACCACAGCCTCGCATTTTAGCTCGATCGTAACATAAGGCATTCGAAAGACATGGCAATTTCCCCGATCATCTTTCGACGGGGCGAAACAATTCTCCAAAAAGAAAAAACCCGGTGTCGGTTGGGAACCGAACACCGGGTAAGAGGCAGGGCTTATTGGCTATCACCCTGCGGGGAAACGTTTAACCGGCCTCAGCGAGTAAGGCCGAAGAAGCGCGTCCGGCGACGCGCGGAGTTGGTCAGATGGCTGGACGGATCTTCAAAGAAGGTCGACGTGTTGAGCGCCAATGTGACGTCAAGGCGCGTCAAGCCGATGTCCATCAATTGGCTGTCGTTCAGCTCACTCAGATAATTGATCTCGCGGCGGTTGCGGAGCGCGCGCCAGACGGATGCCATCTTATGGAAAGCAAGCGTCAGGCGTGCCGTCAAAGGCAGCGACGGCCTTGCGTGGCCGAGATGTAATGTCTGATCTGTCGTGCGCATTTCCATGGTCCTTTCGTTCAGGCACACGCTGGCCAAGCCCCTTCCCGGAGACCCGGAGAAGGAGCGAGGTTGGGAGGAATTCGGCAGGAGGTCTGTCGATTGGTATGCTGATTTGCATTGGGAAGATGCCAAATCCCTATTGATCAGTCCAACGAATGTTTCTAATGATAATTATCAAACTCTTTTATAGGTGAGATCATGGCCGCGCCGCTTGATATCGATCAGTTGCAGACCTTCATCGCCATCGTGGATTCCGGCAGCTTCACCAAAGCGGCTGACCGGGTCTTCAAGACGCAGTCGGCGGTCTCCATGCAGATGCGCCGGCTGGAGGAGCGCGTCGGCAAGCAGCTTTTCATCAAGGACGGCCGCGGCAACCGGCTGACGGCGGAAGGCGAAAAGCTGCTCAACTATGCGCGCCGCATCATCCGCCTGAACAATGAGGCGATCGCCGCATTCGACGACAACAGGCTCGAAGGCACGCTGCGCATCGGCACGCCGGACGATTATGCCGACCGCTACATGCCCGAGATCATCGGCCGCTTCGCCAAGACGCATCCGAATGTCGAGCTCTATATTGTCTGCGAACCTTCGGTCGATCTCGCCGAACGCATGCATCGCGGCGAGCTCGATATTGCGCTGGTGACCCACAATCCGCGCGAAAGAATGTCCGATGTCGTGCGCACCGAGCCGCTCTGCTGGGTCGGTTCGGCCAACCATCCGCTGCGCGACGATGCGCCGATTCCGCTCGCCGTCGGGCGGCGCGACTGTCAATGGCGTCAACTTGCCTGCTCGGCGCTCGATGCCGGCGGCCGCGACTATCAGATTCTGTTCACCAGCTGGTCCTGCACAGTGGTTGCCGCAGCCGTGCTTGCCGGCATGGCGGTCTCGGTCATGCCAGAATCGGCTCTACGCACCGGCATGAAGGTACTGAGCCAGGCGGATGGCTTCCCGCCGCTGCCGCCGGTGCAGATCGGCATCATGAAGCGGCCGGGCCTTTCGGTGTCGCTGATGAACGCCATCACCGCCCACATCTCCGCCTGCCTCGACAACATTACGCCGGCAGCGGTCGATGACGATCTCGAGGGCGACGTGAAGACCTTCACGCGCTACTATCCGCGCCTGCGCGCCGGACATATTCTGCCAGGCTGGTGATTTTGGAAGCTGGCCGCGTGCCCTGAGCTTAGTCCAGTAATCGGATGTCCCGCGCGACGTCGCTCATATCGTTGTCGAGCTGGTGATCCCTGCCCTCGAACACGCGGACCACAGCATGCGGAAGTGCTTTCGCATAGAGATGAACATGGGCGGTTGGCACGATGTCGTCGTCCGCACCGTGATAGAGATAGACGGGAATGCCGGGCGGGAGGCGTTCTGAGAAATCCTTGCGATCGTCCATGTCATCGCTCGGCCACCCTCCTTCACCGATAAAGGGCGCTGCGATTAAAAACAGTCCGCCAGGCCTGAATTTCGGCGGCTGCTCGGCAAGCACATGGATCAAGATCGTCCCGCCGATCGAGTGGCCCACCAGAATTGCTCCGTCCTCCAATAGGTCGAATTCGCTTATCAGCTCAGCCCGCCAGGCCGCGTAGTCAGGATCGTCCTCTCCAGGCATTTGGGGATAGCGGACGGCATAGGTTTCACCGAGTTCGCGCTCAAGGCTCGCCACAAGCTTGCTGTCCCAGCGAGCGTGAACGCCTTCGCCGGCTCCCTGAACGAAGATGATCTGCTTAGCCATGAAGGTATTTTATTCCTCGGACGCAGACCCGCGCAAGCCGTGTTGTCGTATTCCGAGGAATAGCTTGCCTAGTGCCTCTTGCCCATCGGCTCACCACTCGGCTCGGCAAATAGCGTCGCGCGGATCACCTGTTTCCATTCACTCAGCATGCGGATGGCAAGGCTTCTGTCGCTCATGATCGCGAGGCGAACGGAGGCACCGATCAAGTGGCTGAAGAGTTGGGCGCGAGCCTGCAGGTCGATCTGACTGCCAGCCGGAATGTGGGGTTCGATGCCCTTCAGGAAGATTTCGGCAACGCGGTTGCTGTGCTGAATATTCAGCCTCAAGAGATCCTGGTCCATCTCCGTTCCCAGCCACACGCCCATATAGGTCGGATCGCCGCGGAATTCGCGATAGTACCAGTCGATCACGCCGCAGACGAGATCGACGGCGTGACTAAGAGATTTCACGGCGACGAAGACTTCCGTCGTCTTTTGCTGAACGAGATCGGCATGGCGGTCGAACAGTGCGGTGACGATCGCAGCCTTCTCGGGAAAATATTGGTATACGGAACCGATCGGCACGCCGGCGACGGCAGCAAGTTCCGTCATCTTCATGGCGCTCACCCCTTTTTCCGCAATCAGGTGGGCGGCGGCCGACAGGATGACATCTACGCGGTGGATGCTGCGCTCCTGCTGGGGTTCCTTGCGGAATTTGATGCGGTCGGGTTTGTCCGGGCTCATGCATTTCCCATTTTATTGTCAATTCGGAACGACGCCGGGTACGTACGCCAGCTTTTATGCCACAGCCATATTCAATGCGCGTAAATGGGAAAAGTTCAATTTTAAGTGTCATGTATTGGGTACGGCCGCGACAGGCGTCAACGGCCGAAGGAATAGCTGCGGCCGCTGTCTCGTTCACTCCCTTGCCGCCGGCCGCTAGGCCAGATGCTTTTTCAGGAAATCGACCGTCCGGCCCCAGGCAAGATCGGCAGCCTTCTTGTCATAGCGGGCAGCCGAGGTGTCATTGTTGAAGGCGTGGTTGGCACCGTCATAGACGAAGATCTCGAAGGTCTTGCCGCTGGCTTGCAGCTCTTTCCGATAGGCATCAATACCCGCATTGGTGCGGTCGTCGAGGCCGGCATAGTGCAGCATCAGGGCGGCTTTGATATCGGGTACATCGGCAGCGGCTGGCTGCATGCCGTAATAGGCGACGCCGGCCTTCAGCTCCGGTGATTTGGTGGCGAAGCGGTTGATGACGCCACCGCCCCAGCAGAAGCCGATTGCGCCGACCTTGCCGTTGGAGCCGTCGAGCTTGGAGAGGTAGGCCAGGCTCGCTTCGGCATTGGCAACCGTCAGCGCCGCGTCGAGCTTGGCGAACATCTCGCGCGCCTTGTCCTCATCTTCCGGCGTGCCGCCGAGCGGCGACAGGAAGTCCGGCGCCAGGACAATGAAACCTTCCAGCGCCATGCGGCGGGCGACATCGCGAATATGCGGGTTGAGGCCACGATTTTCATGAATGACGATCACGCCACCGAGCTTCTCGCCCTCGCCCTTGGGTCGGGCGAGATAGGCTTTCATGTCACCGCCGCTGCCGGGATAGGTGACGTCCTTCGTGTCGAGACGGCTGTCATCGGCCGCAATGATCTCGGCGCTCGCCTTGTTGGCGGCAAGCAAGGGCACGATCATGGCGGCAGCCCCGGCCGAGCCTGCGAGCTTCGTCAGCTTTTCCATGAAACCGCGGCGATCGAGCGTCAGATGCGTGTATTCGTCATAGGCATTGATCATCGCCTGCGTCACGACGGGCTTGTCCATGCTCATAATGTGTTCCTCCTTGTCTTTCCCCGGCGGCCAGCATCCCAAGACAGGGCCGCCCGAGAACAAGATAGGTCAGGCGAGCACTGTGGGACCGTCAGTCAGGAACACAAATACGTTATCGCAGGTTGCTTTCCGCGAAAATGCAAGTCCCGTTAGGAGAACGTCATCCAGATGGCAAGCCAGACCCACATCCCGGCAAGGGCCACATAGCCGAGCGCGAAAAGCGGGCTGCGGTAGCGCAGGTCGTTGCTGGTGACGTGTACGTAAGCGTGAGCATAGCGCGAGGCGACAAAGATCCACGCCAGAATGACCGCGGCCAGATTGTCTGCCTGGGCGACGAACAGCGCAATGGAGCAAGCATAAAAGAGAATGGGAAGTTCGAACTGATTGGCGAGGCTGTTGCGCACAACCAGGCTTTCCGCCGGCTCATCGGCAGCAAGGTTCTCGCGAAACTGCGATCGTTTGATCTTGCCCGCCTTCACCGCACTTTGGCGGCGCAAGCCTAAAAGCGCGTAGAGAATATAGACAAGCACCGCATGGGCCACCATGGGCCAGAACATTTCATAGCCGGTCACGCCGCCAACTCCTTAGAGCAATTCCAGGAAAAGTGCGAAGCGGTTTTCCGTCCGGAATTGCTTAAAACAAAGGGATAGAGCGGGAAAGCGATTCCATGAAACGCTGAAACCGCTCTAAGGATTGCTGAGCGGCAGAACCACCGCTCAGGACGGCTTGGAACCGTCCGCAGACAGGTAGCGAAGAATTGCGAAACGGGCCAGTAGAATGATCGTGACGACCAATGAGAGGAATTTTAGCCGCACGACAATCGGCAGCAGACCCGAGAGCAGCGTCACGGTCCCGTCCGACGGCGTGGCCGGCGGATAGAGCAACAGGCCGGCGATATTTTCGGCATAGTCCATCACGCCATAGAAGACCGGTAGAGAAAAAATCAGGCTGACCGCACCAGGCGGGATCGGCCGCCCGAAGAAGATGCCGCTCGGCCGAACCAGCCGCAGCAGGCAGAAGAGCAGACCGCCCAGCACCAGCGGAAAGATGAGCTCCGGCCCGAGATACATGGAATGCAGGATCGCCGCCGGATCGGGATGATCCTTGAGGTAGCGCAGCATGGCTATGACGTCGTCGCGCTCATAGCCGCCGATGCGGACGTCCAGCATTTTCTCGCCGGCTGCGGCATCGCTGAATGCTCTGACGAAGCCGGCATAGATCCAGGCAAAAAGTGCCAGGGACAAGGCTGCCAGGATCGCCGTCAGGCCCTGCAAGGACCTGACGTTGCCCTGAACGCGATCTGCCATCGATCAGCCGCCTGCACCGGGATAGTTCGGGCTTTCGCGGGTGATCGTGACGTCATGGGCATGGCTTTCGCGCAGGCCGGCGCCGGAGATGCGTACGAAGGTGGCGCGCTCCTGGAACTCCTTGAGGTCGGCGCCGCCGACATAGCCCATGGCCGCCTTAAGGCCGCCGGCGAGCTGGTGCAGCACGCCCGAGACCGAACCCTTGTAGGGCACCTGGCCTTCAATGCCTTCCGGCACGAGCTTCAGCGTGTCGCGTACTTCCGCCTGGAAGTAGCGATCGGCGGAGCCGCGCGCCATGGCGCCGACGGAGCCCATGCCGCGATACGCCTTGAACGAACGACCCTGGTAGAGATAGACCTCGCCCGGGCTTTCATCCGTGCCCGCCAGCAGCGAACCGATCATGGCAGCGGATGCGCCGGCGGCGATCGCCTTGGCGAGATCGCCGGAGAACTTGATGCCGCCATCGGCGATAACAGGGATGTTCTGGTCCTGCGCGGCCTGCACCGCCGACATGATGGCAGCAAGCTGCGGCACGCCGACACCGGCGACGATACGGGTCGTGCAGATGGAACCGGGGCCGATACCAACCTTCACGGCATCCGCACCGGCGTCGATCAGCGCCCGCGTGCCGTCATAGGTGGCGACATTGCCGGCCATGATGCGGACCGAATTGGAGAGCTTCTTGACCCGGCTGACGGCATCGAGAACGCGCTGCGAATGACCATGGGCGGTATCGACGACCAAAAGATCGACGCCTGCATCGATCAGGCGCTCGGCACGCTCGTAGCCATCGTCACCGACACTGATGGCGGCTGCGGCACGCAGGCGGCCCTGCGCATCCTTGGAAGCGTTCGGATTGAGCTGCGACTTCTCGATGTCCTTGACGGTGATCAGGCCGACGAGGCGGCTATCGCCATCGACCACCAGGAGCTTTTCGATGCGGTGCTTATGGAGCAGACGCTTGGCTTCCTGCTGCTGAACGCTTTCCGTGACCGTCACGAGATTTTCGCGGGTCATCAGCTCGTAGATCTTCTGCGAGGGATCGGAAGCGAAGCGTACGTCGCGGTTGGTGAGAATGCCGACGAGGCGGTGCGACTTTTCAACGACCGGAATGCCGGAAATGCCGTGCGCCTTCATGAGGTTGAGTGCTTCGGCGAGCGTTGCGTCGGGGCCGATCGTGACCGGATTGACCACCATGCCGCTTTCGAACTTCTTGACCTGGCGGACTTCCTCGGCCTGCTGCACCGGCGTCAGATTGCGGTGGATAACGCCCATGCCGCCAGCCTGAGCCATGGCGATGGCGAGACGGCTTTCCGTCACCGTGTCCATGGCGGCGGAGAGGATCGGCAGGTTGAGTTCAATATCCTGGGCGATGCGGGTGGCGATATTCGTCTGGCCCGGCATGACCTCGGAGTGCCCCGGCTGCAGGAGCACGTCGTCGAATGTCAGAGCATCCAACCCGGTTGACGTTTCAATGATGCGTGCCATGGCCAATTTCCTTCGTCTGTGAAAAGCAGGATGGCTCCGGAACGAATCGTCCGCCGGGCGATCTTGCAAGTGTTGCTTGGAAGTTGGCGAGGGCTGGTAACACGTCTATGACAGGAAGGGAATAGGGAAAACGCCGACATAAGCTTCCCGTCACTAAGCCGGATACCCGACTAACCTCAGCGCTCTTCCGTAGAGGAGGCAATGGACCCGACCTTTCGCTCGAGCGCCTCTACGATGCGCGCCGATAGGGCGGGGTCGGAAACAGCGCGCGCCATGGTTACGCCACCGGACAGAAGCGCCAGGAGCGCGATTGCATTTTCTTCGCGTTCCTCGGCCGAGTTACCAGTCAAACCAGAAGCCGCTTCCTCTATGACCCGGCGCAATTCGACTTCGTAGGCAACCTTCGTATCGGCGTCGGCACGCATGACGTCGGGGGACAGACTTGGCAGGGCGCAGCTCTGGCCGAGCGCGCAGGTGCGCTTCGGCCCGAGATAGTAGCTTACGAAGGCCGGTAGCCAACCCTTGCCCTTTTGAGCTTTCAAAGTCGATATGCCCAGCCGCAGTTCATCCAGTCCCGACTGAACCGCTGCCCTGAAAGCTTCGCTTTTCGATTTGAAATGCCCGTAGAAGGCGCCGTTCGTGACGCCCGCCGCCTTGGTCAAAGCATCGATGCCGGAACCGCCATAGCCTTCCTGACGGAAAAGTTCGCCCGCCGCGTAGAGAACGCGCGTGCGAGTTTCGAGCTTGTGTTCAGTACTGTAGCGCATATCAACTTTCTTTAAGAGCGATCACTCTTTATGTTTGCATAGAGAGCGATCGGTGTGTATCAATAGAGAGCAATCAGTATTTATGTAGTATCGCCAACCAAGTTTTCAAACGAGAGGATTTCCCGTTATGCCTATCACACTCACTATACCCGAAGGTTTGCTGTCGAGCGAAGCCGAGGCCCAAACCTTCGCCGAATTGACCGATGTTCTCTTGAAGGTTTCGCAACTCTCGGGCAACGCGTTCATGACCCCGAACGTTGTCGGCACCATCAATGTTCTGCCGCAGGGACGCGTGTTCTCAGGCGGAAAGGCGGCCGCGGCCGCCTTCATAGAGCTGAAACTGCCAGAGATCGCGCTCGCGACGGACGAGGCCAAACAGGCTTTTATCGAGGCGGCCACAACCATAGTCGAACGCGCTTCGAATGGTCGGATATCCCGCGAACATATCTGGACCAACATCGTTTATGCCGCGGAAGGCTCCTGGGGTATCGGCGGCCAAGTCTACGACAATACCCAGCTTGTCAGTGCGATCCAACGAGCGGCCGCGCTGTAAAACGCTTGCCAAGCGATACGGTCAGTTCCCACCCACTCGTAGCCCGTGACCAGAGCGAGTCTCGCTATGCGACTTTCCAATTATCTATTTTTCACGACGCGCTGCGAGCAGGCGCTTAATTTTTACGAGACCTGCGGCCTTGGAAAAATCGTCGAAATCACGCGCTACGGCGTGAATGGAATCCCGACGCCGCCCGGATTTGTCCAGGGCCAGATCATGCACGCGAAGTTCCAAGGTCCCGGCGTACTTTTCTACGCTTCGGACAATGACGATGCCGAGCCGATGCGCGGATCAGCACATCTGCTTGAGTTCGAAGATACGGAGCGGACGAAAGAGTTATTCGCCCGCTTGGCAAAAGGCGGCACGATTACGACACCGCTCGGCAAACAGCCTTGGAGCAATCTCTACGGGAAGCTCACCGATCAGTTCGGCGTACAGTGGATGCTTAATTGCGTTATCTGAGTCGATTTCGTTTCACTAAATTGATCGAGCCTCTGCCTTACAAATCGAACTGATAGGTTTTCGGCACATAGCGGAACCCCTCGGGCTGCTTTTCGACAAAGCCAACGGCGGGGAACGGCATGTGGAAGCCGAGGAAAGGGATGCGGTCGGTGGCGATCATGTCGAAGACACGGCGGCGGGTCTTGGCGGCCTGCGCCTTATCGGCGTCAAAGCGCACCTCCCAATCCGGGCGCCCGAGAGAGAGGAGATAGTGATTGGCCGTATCGCCGGTCAGGACCAGTTGCTTGCCATCCGATTCGAGATGGAAGACGAGATGACCGGGCGTGTGGCCGGGCGCGATCATGGCGGTCATGCCGCTGACGATCTGATCTCCGTCCTTGAGGAAGGTCATTTTCTCGGCAAAAGGCGCGACATTGGCGAGCACAGCCTTGTGACCGCCTTCGGCCGGCGTCCCTTCGCGTGACGTGTCGGTCCAGAATTCATATTCGATTTCGCCCGTGACATAGCGGGCGTTCGGAAAGGCCGGAGCGCCGTCCTCCATCAACCCATTGATGTGGTCGCCGTGCAGATGCGTCAGAGCGACGACGGTCACCTGCTCCGGCGCATAGCCGACAGCCATCAGACCGTCGCGAAAACGGCCCAAGCCGCGGGCGCGGCCGGCGGCGCCGAAGCCGGTGTCGACGACGATCACGTCGGCTCCTGTGTCGATGATAGCTGGCGTATAGCTGTTGAGGAGCTTCTCCGTCGGCAGGAAGTTCTGCGCCAAAAGCTTCCGCACCGTTTCCGGCGACTGGTTCGATCCGAAGGTTTCCCAGGGATTGTCCAGAATGCTTGCGCCATCCTTGACGACGGTGACAGTGCAGGACCCCAGCTTGAACCGATGGGTCTCGGGCGGCAGAACTGCGACGGTCATAATATCATTTTCTCCAATGGGTGTTATCGCCCTCGGCAGCGACACAGCGGATATGACCTTTCATGATCGATAATTTCGCCATGACATATCCGTCCAATTCCGCTAATACACCGAGCGACATTTTATGCGTTTAGCATTTCCATGCGTTTAGCACATGTCAAACTTGGTATCCTATACTGGGCAGCAAGCGGCATCACGAAGACGTGATCCTCGCGAAGCCAAGGGGCGGATTCGGGGATTGGCAGAGGTTGCGCACAGGACTACAGAGCTGGTGCCCGTCTCAGGCGGACCCCCTTCCCCGAAGACACGACCCACTAAGGCATATGCCTATGAACCGCATCGTTCCCCTGATTCTTGCCGTTGCTCTCTTCATGGAACAGATGGACTCCACCGTGATTGCGACCGCGCTGCCGGCCATCGCGGCGGATCTCCATGTTGGTCCGATCACCCTGAAACTGGCGCTGACGTCCTACATGGTATCGCTTGCGGTGTTCATTCCGATCAGCGGCTGGATGGCGGATCGCTTCGGGGCGAAGAACATCTTCCGGCTTGCCATCTGCGTCTTCGTCATCGGCTCGATCATGTGCGCCGCCTCGGGCGGCCTCTGGGAATTCGTCATTGCCCGTTTCCTGCAAGGTCTCGGCGGCTCGATGATGACGCCCGTCGGCCGCCTTGTGCTGGTGCGCACGACGCAGAAAAGCGATTTGGTCTCGGCCATGGCGCTGCTTACCATTCCGGCCCTCGTCGGCCCGCTTGCCGGACCGCCGCTCGGCGGCTTCATCACCACTTACGCCTCCTGGCACTGGATCTTCCTGATCAACGTGCCCGTAGGCGTTCTCGGCGTCATCCTGTCGACGATCTTTCTGCCGGCGGTCGAAGCAACCAAGCCGCCGAAGCTTGATTTCATCGGCTTCGTGCTGACGTCCGTCGCGGCGGCTGGCGTCGTCTTCGGTATGTCGGTCATCAGCCTGCCGGCCCTGCCGCCGTTCATCGGCATCTCAGCCATCGTCATCGGCTTCATCTGCGGCTTCCTTTATGTCGGCCATGCCCGCCGCCACCCGGCGCCCATTCTCGATCTGTCGCTGCTGAAGAATATTACCTTTCGCGCTTCCGTCACCGGCGGCACGCTGTTTCGCATCTGCATCGGCGCCATGCCCTTCCTGACGCCGCTGATGCTGCAGCTCGGCTTCGGCCTCAATCCGTTCCAATCGGGCCTGATCACCTTTGCCGGCGCCATCGGCGCCATTACCACCAAGTTCATCGCCCGCCGCGTCTTCACCGCCATCGGCTTCAAGACGGCACTGCTGTCGGCGGCAGGGGTCACGACGATAACGACGATCTGCACCGGCCTCTTTCAGCCCTGGACGTCGCATCTCATCATCGTCGGCGTGCTCCTGATCGGCGGTTTCTCACGCTCGTTCTTCTTCACCGGCATCAACGCGCTCGCCTATGCCGATATCAGCGACAAGCAGGCGAGCCAGGCCACGTCGATGAGTTCGGTCATGCAGCAGATCAGCCTCGCGCTTGGCGTTGCCGTCGCCGCAATGATCCTGGAAACCTCGACCTACTTCAGCGGTACGGAGCTGCAGGTTCGCGATTTCCATATCGCCTTCTTCTGCATCTCGATCCTGACCGTGGTCGCCACCATTCCCTTCATCCGCATGGACCGCAGCGCCGGCGCCATGGTTTCCGGCCATAAGGCCGGCCTGAAGCGCGTGGCCGCGATGCAGCCGCAGGTACCCCAGCATCGGCAGCCGATGGTGAAGTAGGTCGTTCGGGAAACGCCGGAAGGTTTATTCCGGCCGCTCGCAGACGGCGCTGAGTTTGTTGCCGTCGGGATCGCGCACGTAGGCCGCATAGAAATTGGCATGGAAAGAGCGCAGGCCGGGCTTGCCCTCATCCGTGCCGCCATGGGCAAGGGCTGCCGCATGAAAGGCGTCGACATCGGCGCGGCTTTCAGCGTGCAGAGCCACCATGGAGCCATTGCCGATCGTCGCCTTGCGATGATTATAGGGAACCACCACCCAGAAACGGCAGCGCGTGTCGCCATCGGCGGCATAGCCGATTTCCTCATCCGATTCGCGTTGAAGCCGATAGCCGAGGACCGGCAGAACCGCATCATAGAAGCTGCGTGCACGCGGAATATCGTTGGAGCCGAGAGTGACGTAAAGAAGCATGAATGCGCTGCCTGCAATGCCGATGGAACCGTATCATCGGACAAAAGCGACAGCTAAATCAAGCGCTCGTTGCTTCGTCGTCCGTCTTGCGTCCCTTGAAGCCCTTGGCCAGCAGAAACATCTCCACGGATTCGGCCCTGGATGCGCCCGGCTTTACATGAATGACCTGGCGAAAATTCTGCTTCAGCAGCGTCAGCAGGTCGCGCTCCGTGCCGCCCTGGAAGGTCTTGGCGAGGAAATGCCCGCCTTCACCCAGGACCTCGACGGCAAAATGCGCGGCAACCTCGCAGAGATGCATGGTTCGCAGATGATCGGTGCGCTGATGGCCGGTCGTCGGCGCGGCCATGTCCGAAATCACCAGATCCGGCGTGCCGCCGACGGCATCGATCAGCCGCTGCGGTGCGTCCGGATCGAGGAAGTCGAGCTGCAGGATGGTGACGCCCGGCAACGGCGCCATTTCCAGGAAGTCGATGGCCGCAACGCGGATATCCTCCTCCGTCGATCCCGTCACCTTGGCGGCGATCTGCGACCAGCTTCCCGGCGCGGCGCCGAGATCGATGATGCGGCGTGCGCCCTTGAGGATATGATGCTTCTCGTCGATCTCCAGCAGCTTGAAGGCGGCGCGGGCGCGATAGCCCTCAAGCTGGGCGCGCTGCACATAGGGATCGTTGATGTGCCGTTCCAGCCATTGCCGCGAGGAGGCCTTCAGCTTCTTTTTCTTGACGCGCTGGCCGAGCTTGCGCCCGGTGCGGTTGCCAGCGATCGTTGGCTTGGTCATGCCTGCGGCCCCTTCATATCCTTGGGTCGATGGCCGCGGCGCGAGCGGCCCCGCCGCCATACGCCGTCATCCGCCATCATATCGGTCAGCAGTCCTTCGCGCAGACCGCGATCGGCGACGCGCATGCGCGGGCTCGGCCAGCGGCGGCGGATCGCTTCGAGAATGGCGCAGCCCGCCAAAACGAGATCGGCACGGTCCGGCCCGATGCAGGGATTGGCGGCGCGGCCGGCGAAATCCCAGGAAAGCAGCTTCGATTGCATGGCCGTCACCTCATCGTCGGACAGCCAGACACCATCGACCCGGCGCCGGTCGTAACGCGGCAGATCGAGATGGACGCCGGCAAGCGTCGTCACCGTTCCGGACGTGCCGATCAGATGAAAATCGCCGCTGTCGCGGGCAGCGCCCTGGACCGGCGGGCAGTCGAAACGTTCGAGCATGCCCTCGACCTCGCGCACCATGGTCTCGAACAGTTCCGGCGTGACGTCGCGGCCGCCATGGCGTTCGGAGAGCGTCACGACGCCAACCGGCAGCGAGGTCCAGTGGGTGATGTGATTGGCAAGCCGGCTAGAGCGGTTTTCGCCAATGCGGATGACGGCGATTTCCGAGGAGCCACCCCCAATATCGAACAACACGACCGAGCGCGCCTCGGGGCCGACGAGCGACGAGCAGCCGGAGACGGCAAGCCGCGCCTCGGTCTCGCGGTCGATGATTTCGAGCCGCAGGCCGGTTTCTTCGGTAACGCGGGCGAGGAAAGCTTCGCCGTTCTCCGCCGCGCGGCAGGCCTCGGTGGCGATCAGCCGCATGCGGCGGATATCGCGCGTCTTCAGCTTGCCCGCGCAGATGCGCAAAGCCTCGACGGCCCGGTCCATGGCATCGCTCGACAGCCGGCCGCTGGCGCCAAGCCCTTCGCCGAGACGAACGATGCGGGAAAAGGCGTCGACGACGCGGAACTGGCCAGGCCTCGTCGGCTGGGCGATCAGCAGACGGCAATTATTGGTGCCAAGATCGAGCGCCGCGTAGAGATCGACAGGACGGTAATCGCCATCGGCATGATGATGCGACGCATGGCCGTCACGGCGCTGCGGCGACGCATTCCGGTCGTGATGATCATTGCGGGCAGGCGCGTGTTCAGCGGTGACGGGAGCGGCGGGGGCGACGATCTGCGCCGTCTTTTCGTGCACCAGCGGGCGGCCCTGCAAACCGCGCTTGCTGCGGTGCTTGCGCCTGTTCTTGCCGCTCTTGTGCGACGACGCATGGCCGTGTTCGGCCGCAGCGCGGCGTTCCTGCGCGCCGGAAGCCTGTTGCTGTGTCGGGGAAGTGTGCTGCGCACCATCATGCGCTCCGCCACGGGCACGGCGACGGCGCTTGCGCTTTTTGGCCGGAGAGCCGGCGTCGTTGTCTATTGGGCGTGTCGCCACCGGACTGGACGAGCCGGTCTGGTTGGCCTCCGCAGAATAAGCGTTCGGACGGGCGGGACCGCCACGCTTACGCTTACCACGCCGGGAGGATTTACCCTTCCTGCGCTCTGCTACCGACGCCCCGTTTGCCTGCGGCGCTCTGCCGCTGTCGGGGTCACTCACGTATCTTTTCCACCGCGCCGCGCAAGGCCCCAGGGCATGCTGCAGGCGCTCATTCGATTTTCGTTGGGCGGAGAATATCAGCAGGAAGAGTTTTCGCCAAATTCTTTTTGAATCGCGTTATTTGCGAGGGCTAACCCTTCCTGCTCGTTGGAGAAAGCCTCGATCTCAAGCCGCCAAGCTTTGCCGAACACCATCCGCCAGCGCCTTCATCCGGTCGATCGGCGAATGGCCGATCAGCATGAAGGCGTGGGTGGCGTTCGACCAGTACACGACATTCATGCCGCGGCGGTTTTCCATATCCGGTGCGGAAGCGCCCTTGCTCGAGGGGATGATGCAGAGGGCCATCGGACCGCTTTCGGGATCGAGATAGGCGATCTGCGCCAAAGGCTTGCTGTCATAATTCAAGACTTGGGCGCGCTTGAAATCGACACCCGGCAAGGCAATGGTTTCGGGCGTCAGCGTGAGCCCGAGCTTGGCGCCGACCTCGCTCAATTGCGCGGCCTGTTCCGCCCGATCGCCAGCCGGTGCGCTCAGCGTGTCCGGCGTATAGAGCGACAGATATTCGGCGACGACGGCGCGCCAGTCGCTGCCCTCTTCGGGCTTGGTGAGGCGATGGCTGATGCCGATCGCGGCGCGGTCGATGGCAACGCCCGCGATAAGGCAGGCGGCGATCGCCGACAGGAAGCCACGGCGGCTGACGCCGGAAGCAGCCTTCTTCTGCTCGCTTGTGGAGGGGATAGCGGCGAGCATGGCGTTCAGCCTGGCGCTTGGGGCGGCGGCAAGCACGGGCTCGAATGCCTCACGGAAGGGCAGATCGCTGCGCGACAGGAAATCGAAGCGTTCCGCCACCTGGGCGTCGCTTGCGATCAGTTCTTCTATCCTGTCGCGCTCGGCCGCGCCTAGCTCGCCGTCGATGAAGGCGGTAAGCAGCTCGTCCGAGGGCATTTTTTTGTTGTCCAATTCACTCATTCCCGTTCCCCAGTCGCCCACCCCCGGAAAGCCGCGCGCCATCCGCCGACCCGGCACCATCGGCAAGCTTCGCACGCGCTGCCGCCAGCCGGCTCATCACCGTTCCGATCGGCACATCCAAAACCTCCGCCACCTCGCGATAGGAAAGTCCTTCGACATAGGCGAGGAACACGGCGGTGCGTTGCGCTTCCGGCAGCGCCTGCACCTGTTTCAGCACCTGACCAGCGAGAATATGCGTCTCCGTCTCGCGCGCACCATCAAAGACCAACGTCTCGTCGGCATCGACAAAACCCTGGCCCATGCGCACCCGGCGCGATCGGATCTCGTTCAGCCAGATCGAATGCAAGATCGAAAACAACCACCGATCGAGCCGCGTACCGGCTGCGAACTGACCCGCCCGCTCCAACGCTCTCACGCAGGTCGCCTGCACCAGGTCATCCGCAACATCGCGTTGGTGCGACAGCACCACTGCATAGCGCCAGAGCCGCGTCAGATGCTGTGACAGACCCGCCCTGATATCGTCTTCGCTGGCTATGGCACCCTCCGCGAGGTTCGCGTTTTTGGGAATCGCCGGTCGTACCGGCGGTTCCGATCTTACCCGACTATAAGCAGAAATTGTGGAATGAGCGACTGACACTCGAATATCCCTTTAAATGCTGACTGCTTATGCCGGCCATCTTAGGTCCGACGCCGAAATCAGAGGCTCGACGGATTCTTGATGGCGTCGTTCAGGTCCTGATATTCCTCGCAGGACGTGTTGCCGCAGAGCGTTTTGATCGTGCTCAACTGGTCCTTGGCGAGGTCGATCTGACCCTTGATGACATAGGCTTCGCCGAGATATTCGCGAACCAACGCGTATTTCGGGTCCATTGCGACCGACTTCAGGTAATAGGAAATGCCCTCATCCGTGCGGCCGAGCTTGCGGGTGGCGTAACCGCGATAATTCAATGCCTCCGCCGTGTTCGGATTCTGCATGGTGTCGAGAACTTCCAGCGCTTCTTCATAGCGGTGGTCCTTCTTGGCGAGCGAATAAGCATAATCGGCGCGATTTTCATCGGTGATATTGGCGCCCTGCTGCTTTACGCACTTCTTCGTCTTCTTGTCGTAGATTTCGCCCTTCTTGCAGGTCGGCGTCGAGCTGCTGTCGTCGCCCATCGCGAAAACCGGAACGGTAAAGGCGCCGAGGGTGAGGCAGGCGCCGAGCGCGACGGAGGCCAGGCGGAAAGCGGTAGTCGTCATGGGATTGCTCCTTGGCAAAAATGAACGTTGCGACGGGAGAACACGCCATCCGTTCATTTTATTCGCGAGCGAGAGATATTTTCTAGCGCTTTGCCCTACGACCGGCCGTCACTCTTTCGTGACCGGCGTCCTGCCGAATAATTCCTGATGCTGGCGTGTTTCTACCTGCGTACCCGCCGAGGGTTACAAGGAGAAACAAGTGTCCGATACCGTCAAGCTTGTCAGTCTGGCCGTCGCCACGCCCGACAACATCATCTATCAATCCGAGGCTGCCGAGACCGCCGGCCGCCTGTTTTCCGATCGCTTCCGCGATTTCAAACATCTCGCCCGCGTGTTCGATAGCGCCGGCATCCGCAAACGCTATGCCGCGCGTCCGCTCTCGTGGTTCGAACAATCGCATGGCTGGCAGGACCGCATGGACGCCTATGCCGAGGTCGCAAGCCAGCTCTTCAGGAAGACTGCTACCGATGCGCTGGAACGCGCCGGTTTGAAGGCAGAAGATGTTGATTGCATCGTTACGGTGTCGTCGACGGGCATTACGACGCCAAGCCTGGAGGCGAGACTTGCGGCTGAGATGGGCTTCCGCTCCGATATTGAGCGCGTGCCTGTCTTCGGTCTTGGTTGCGCGGCCGGTGTTTCCGGCCTTGGCATCGCCGCGCGCATGGCGAAAGCCCGCCCAGGGGCTGTCGTGCTCTTCGTTTCCGTCGAACTCTGCTCGCTGGCCTTCCGGCTGGACGAGCTGACGCGACCGAACATCATCGCGACAGCGCTGTTCGGCGATGGCGCCGCCGCCTGTATCCTGCGCGCCGGCAAGGATGGTCTCGCGGAAATCGAATCGACGGGCGAGCACCTCTTTCCCGATACGCTTGGAATCATGGGCTGGAAGATCGACGATACCGGCTTCGGCATCATCCTGGAGCAATCGCTGCCACCCTTTGCCGAAGCGAATATCAAGCCCGCCGTCGCCGGCATTCTCGAACGCGCCGGCCTGGCCATATCCGATGTCGACCGCTTCATCTGCCATCCCGGCGGCACCAAGGTACTGGTGGCACTGGAGACTGCCTTCGGTCTCGAACCCGGCTCGCTCGATATCGAACGCGAGGTGATCGGCGATTATGGCAATATGTCGTCGCCGACCGTGCTCTTCGTACTGGAGCGAGCGATCAATGCCGGCCTGCCGCGGCGTTCGGCTCTCATCGCCATGGGCCCCGGCTTCGCGGCAAGTTGCGTCACGCTGAAGAGGGCCGCCTGATGCTCTGGCCATCGATCGCACTTCTGACCTTCGTCACCCTGCAGCGGCTGGCCGAACTGCTGCACGCCCGGCGCAACACCGCCGCGCTCCTTGCGCGTGGTGCCCGCGAGATTGCGCCGGAACACTATCCCTATATGGTCGCGATGCACGCGGCCTGGCTCGCCGGTCTGTGGCTTCTCGCCGCCGGCCGGCCGGTCAATCTTCTCTGGCTCGCCATCTTCATGGTGCTGCAGGGCTTGCGCGTCTGGGTGCTGGCGACGCTGAAAGGACGCTGGACAACGCGGATCATCGTGCTGCCGGGTGCAGCCTTGGTGGCAAGCGGACCCTATCGCTTCCTCAGCCATCCGAACTATGCGGTGGTCATCGGCGAGATCGCCGTGCTGCCGCTCGCCTTCGGCCTGCCGCTCTACGCCTTGGTCTTTTCGCTGCTCAATGCCGCCATTCTCACCATACGCATTCGCGCCGAAAATACGGCTTTGAGACAGGCCGTGGCTTGATTGCATTTTTCATTTGCGCCGCAGCATTTTGGCAGGCATTTTCGATGCTTGAGCATGGTTTCCGGACGGGATCGTGCGCAACTAAAAGAAGAATGCGGATAGCAGGGAACATGACAAAAGACGCAATCGTGCTCGGCGCGGGCATCGTCGGCATATCGACGGCCATCCACCTTCAGCGGCGCGGGCGGCAGGTCATCCTCGTCGACCGCAAAGCTCCCGGTAAAGAGACCTCTTTCGGCAATGCCGGGCTGATCCAGCGCGAAGGCGTCGTACCCTACGGCTTTCCGCAGCAGTTCGGCCTGCTACTGCGCTATGCCTTCAACAACCGCATCGACGCGCATTACCATCTGCGCGCCCTGCCAGGCCAGATTGCCTTTCTTGCTCGCTATTGGTGGAATTCCAACACCAAGCGGCATGAGATGATCTCACGCGCCTATGCGCCGCTGATCGAGCATTCGATCAGCGAGCACAACGACCTGATAGAAGCATCGCATGCAGAGGAATTGATCCGCAAGAACGGCTGGATGGAGATTTTCCGCACGAACGAGAAACGCGATGCGGAATTCGCCGAGGCCGAACGTCTCAACCGCGAATTCGGCGTCGCTTACGATGCACTGACCGGCGCCGATATCGCAACATTGGAGCCGCATATCAGAGGCAGCTTCTCCGGCGGCCTGCGCTGGCGCGATCCCTGGTCCGTGCTCGATCCGCATGGTCTGATCGCTGCCTACCGCAACTACTTCGAAAGCATTGGCGGGCGTTTCGCGACCGGCGACGCCCTCTCGCTCGGCCGGTCCGGCGCCCACTGGAAGATGGTGACGTCGGAAGGCTCGATCGAGGCCGAGGATGCCGTCGTCGCCCTCGGCCCCTGGGCCGATCTCGTGACGAAGCGTCTCGGCTATGCTTTTCCTTTGGGCGTCAAGCGCGGCTATCACATGCACTACGCCGCCGAGGGTGACGCCATCCTCAACAACTGGACGCTGGATGCCGAGCGCGGCTATTTTCTGGCGCCGATGAGCCGCGGCATCAGGCTGACGACCGGGGCGGAATTTGCGCTGCGCGATGCGCCGAAAACACCGATCCAGCTCGACCGTGCCGAAGCCGTCGCCCGCACCGTCTTCCCGCTCGGCGAGCGACTCGACCCGGAGCCCTGGATGGGCGCCCGCCCTTGCACGCCGGATATGATGCCGATCATCGGCAAGGCGCCGCGCCACAACGGCCTATGGTTCGCCTTCGGCCACGCCCATCATGGACTGACGCTGGGACCCGTCACCGGGCGCGTGCTTGCCGAGCTGATTACCGGAGAAAAACCGTTCATCGACATCTCGGCTTATGCACCAGACCGGTTCGCGCCCTGATATCCTGGATTTAGCGGATCGCGTCGAGACCCTTGAGTGCAGCTTCGACGATGCCGTCGATCGTGTCGTCGATGCCGACGGTAACGACGCCGGGTTCCCCCGTCGGCACTTCCAGCGTTTGTAGCTGGCTTTCCAGCAGCGACGCGGGCATGAAATGGCCCTTGCGCTCGCCCATGCGCTTGGTTAGCAGCTCCTTCGAGCCGTCGAGATAGACGAGATAGAGGTGCCCGCCAGCGGCGGCGCGCAGACGCTCGCGATAAATACGCTTTAGCGCCGAGCAGGTAACGGCGACCCCCTCGCCTTTCGCAAGGCTCGCCGCAATTTCCTGACCGATCCTTTCCAGCCAGGGCCAACGATCCTCATCCGTCAGGGGAATGCCCTTGCTCATCTTCTCGACATTGGCGGCAGGATGCAGCGCGTCGCCTTCGATGAAACGGATGCCGAGCTTGGCCGCGACACCCTCGCCGATCGAGGATTTGCCGCTGCCGCTGACGCCCATGATAATGACGGCAAGGGGGGATTTCGGTACGTCGCTCATAGTGCTTCCAGCCATCAATCCAGCGGAAAGAAACAGGCGAATTTATGCGTGCCGTCGCCGAGCAATTCCGGCGTCACCTGCCGGCACTTGTCCTGCGCACGCCAGCAACGCGGATTGAAGTGACATCCGGTTGGTGGATTGAGGGGAGACGGCAATTCGCCCTGCAGGCGGATGCGGTTCTTCTCGCGCTCGGGATCGGCGATCGGCGTCGCCGACAGCAGCGCGGCGGTATAGGGATGGCGCGGACGGGTAAAGACTTCCTCCGCCGTGCCGGTCTCGACCGGGCGGCCGAGATACATCACCATCACATCGTCGGCGATATGGCGAACGACCGAAAGACCGTGGGAGATGAAGAGATAGGCGAGACCCATCTCCTTCTGCAGGTCCATCAAAAGGTTCAGCACCTGGGCCTGGATCGACAGGTCGAGCGCGGAGACAGGCTCGTCCAGCACCAGCACCTTCGGCCGCAGCATCAATGCGCGGGCGATGGCGATGCGCTGGCGCTGGCCGCCGGAGAACATGTGCGGATAGCGGTCGTAATGTTCCGGGCGCAGACCGACGCGCGCCATCATCTCCTCGGCCTTGCGGCGGCGCGTGGCGGCATCATCATCGGTGTTGATCTTCAGCGGCTCCTCGAGGATGGAGCCAACCTTCTGGCGCGGATTGAGCGAGCCGTAAGGATTCTGGAAGACGATCTGCACGGCGCTGCGCAGGCTGCTGTCGCCAAGCTTAGCCGGCTTACCATCGATCAGCAATTCGCCCGCCGTCGGGTCTTCGATCATCGTCACCAGGCGGGCGAGCGTCGACTTGCCGCAACCGGATTCACCGACGACGGCGAGCGTGCGGCCGGACTGCAGGCTGAAGCTGACGCCGTTCAACGCCTTGACGGTCGCCTCCGGTTTGAAGGCGCCGCGCCTGACGGTGTAAAAACGGGCGAGATCACGCCCTTCGAGAACAGCACCCGTCATCAACGGCCTCCTGCTGCTTGCGTGGCGGCAACGCCGGGATGGCCTAGCGGCTTGCCGTGTTCCAATGGATAGTTGCAGAGTGCCACGCCGAGCTCCGCGCCCTGCCGCTTTACGCCGCGGTCGCAGGCCGGCGTTGCAAACGAGCAGCGTGGCGCGAAAAGACAGCCGGTGGGGCGGTCATGCTGGCCGGGCACGACGCCGGCAATCGACGGCAGGCGCTCGCCGACCACGGCACGCTCCGGCAGAGCCGAGAGAAGTGCGGCCGTATAGGGATGATGCGGATCGCGGAACAATGCCTTGACCGGCTGCTCCTCGACCTTCTGGCCGGCATATTGCACCTGCACGCGCTCGGCAGTTTCGGCCACCACGCCCATATCGTGGGTGATCAGCACTAGCGCCATGCCCTGTTCTTTCTGCAGGCGCGCGAGAAGATCGAGGATCTGTGCCTGGATGGTCACGTCGAGCGCGGTGGTCGGCTCGTCGGCAATCAGAAGCTTCGGATTGCAGGCGAGCGCCATGGCGATCATGACGCGCTGGCTCATACCACCGGACATCTGGTGCGGGTAGTTCGACAAGCGGTCCGCGGGCGCCGGGATACCGACCAGATTCAAGAGCTCGATCGAGCGCTCACGACGCGCCTTGCGGTCGAGACCCATGTGGATGCGCAGGGTCTCGCCGAGCTGGAAGCCGACCGTGAAGCACGGATTGAGGCTCGACATCGGCTCCTGGAAGATCATCGCCATGTCCTTGCCGATGATCTTCCGGCGCTGGCGGGACGAGATGCCGCGCAGGTCTTTGCCGTCGAATGTCATGCGATCGGCGGTAATCTTCGCCGTCCAAGGCAGAAGCCCCATCATGGCGAGCATGGACACCGACTTGCCGGAGCCGGATTCGCCGACAATCGAGAGGATTTCACCCTTGTCGCAGGTGAGCGATACGCCGTCCACTGCCCGGAACAGGCCCGACGCGGTCTGAAATTCAACGGTGAGATTTTCAATATCGAGAAGCGGCATCACGACCTCTTCAGCTTCGGGTCGAAGGCATCGCGCAGGCCGTCACCCATCAGATTGATGGCGAGAACCGTGATCAGGATGCACAGACCGGGAAAAGTGACGAGCCATGGGTTGCTCTGGAAGAATTCACGCGAATCCGCGAGCATCGTGCCCCATTCTGGTGTCGGCGGCTGCGCGCCCTGGCCGAGAAAGCCGAGGGCGGCGGCATCGAGAATTGCGGCCGAAAAGGCGAGCGTCGCCTGCACGATGAGCGGCCCCAGACAGTTCGGCAGGATGGTCTTGAACATCAGGCGAAGCGGGCCGGCGCCGGAGACGCGCGAGGCGATGACATATTCCTTGTCACGCTCGGCAAGCACCGAGGCACGTGTCAGGCGGACGAAATGCGGCTGGTTGACGATGGAGATCGCGATCATGGCGTTGGTCAGGCCAGGCCCCAGGATCGCCACCAGTACCAAGGCGAGCAGCAGCGAGGGAATGGCAAGGATGATATCCATGATGCGCATGATGATCGTATCGGTGCGGCCACGAACATAGCCGGCAACGAGGCCGATCAGGATGCCGGCGAGCGCCGAAAGCGAGGCAACCACCAGACCGATGAACAGCGAAAACCGCGTGCCGTAGATCAGGCGCGAGAGAAGGTCGCGACCATTGGCATCCGTGCCGAGGAGAAAGCTGCCATTGCCGCCTTCGGCCCAGGCGGGCGGCAGGCGCTGCATGGCGCTGCCATAGGCGGCATCCGGATTATGCGGGGCGACGACGCCGGCGAAGATCGCCAGGAACAGGACGAAGACGAAGATCGCCAGCCCGATGACGGCGCCCTTGTTGCGCGAGAAATAGTACCAGAACTCCGCAAGAGCGGAGGGGCGGTCGGATTTGAGACTTACCGTGCTCATGGGCCGCTCCTAGTGACGAATGCGTGGATTGATGAAGCCGTAGAGCAGGTCGACGGCGAGATTGACGAGCATAACAATGCCCGCGATCAGCAGCAGACCGCCCTGCACCACAGGATAATCGCGCTTGAAGACGGCGTCGATCATCCACTTGCCGATGCCCGGCCAGGAAAAGATGCTTTCCGTCAGGATGGCACCGCCGAGCAGCACGCCGACCTGCAGGCCGATGGTAGTGACGACCGGGATCATGGCGTTGCGCAGGGCATGCACGGAGACGACGCGCAGCGGCGCGAGGCCCTTGGAGCGCGCGGTGCGAACATAATCCTCGCCCAGAACTTCGAGCATGGCCGAGCGCGTTTGCCGCGCGATGACGGCGAGCGGAATGGTGCCGAGCACGATGGTCGGCAGGATCAGCGAATTCAGAGCAGACCAGAAGGCGCCCTTTTGACCGGACAGGAGGCTGTCGATCAGCATGAAGCCGGTGATCGGCTTGAAGAAATAGATGAGCCCAATGCGGCCCGAAACCGGCGTCCAATGCAGATAGCCGTTGAAGACGATGATCAGCAGCAGGCCCCACCAGAAGATCGGCATGGAATAGCCGACAAGGGCGACGCCCATCACGCTCTGATCGAACCACGTGCCGCGCTTGACGGCGGCGAAGACGCCGGCCGGAATGCCAAGACAGATCGCAAGGATCATGGCGCAGATCGACAGTTCCAGCGTTGCCGGGAAGAAGGTCAGGAAGTCGGTCAGCACATCGCGCTTGGTGGTGATCGAAGTGCCGAGATCACCGTGCAAGGCACTCCAGATATAATGGCCGTATTGCATGACCAGCGGCTGGTCATAGCCGAGATCATGGGAGATCTGGGCGTGACGCTCCGGCGACATGACGCGCTCGCCTGACAACAGCATGACGGGATCGCCGGGAAGCAGGCGGATGAAAGAAAAGGCGACGATCGATACGCCGAGGAATGTCGGGATCAGCACTGCAAGGCGGCTGAAAAGAAATCGCAACATGGCAGATGTCCAAAGTTTTCCGGCGGTCAAGCATGTTGCCTGACCGCCGGTTTCACCCGGCTTTCGACCGGGTATTTCAGAGCGTGTCCGTTATTCGGCGATATCAACGCCATCGAAGCGGTGAACGCCGACCGGATCCTGCACGTAGCCTGAAACCTTGGAGCTCATCGGAATGAACTCTTCGGAATGGTCGATGGTCATCCACGGAGCTTCGCGCTTGAAGACGACCTGCGCCTGTTCGTAGAGCTTGGTGCGCTCCTTGACGTCGGCAGTCTGCTTGGCCTTCTTCACGAGATCGTCGAATTCCTTGTTGCACCACTGGGCACGGTTGTTACCGCCGACTGCATCGCAGCCGAGCAGCGTGTCCAGGAAGTTGTCCGGATCGCCGTTGTCGCCGGTCCAGCCGAGGATGGCCGCGCCATCGCGGTCCTTGGCGGAGGAGAGCTTCAGGTACTGAGCCCAGTCATAGGTGACGATCTCGACCTTGACGCCGATCTTGCCGAGGTCAGCCTGCATCAGCTCGGCAGCGCGGCGAGCATTCAGCATGTAAGGACGCGAAACCGGCATCGCCCAGATTTTCATGCTGAGGTTCTTGACCCCAGCCTTTTCGAGCATCTTCTTGGCTTCTTCGGGGTTGTACGGATCGTCCTTGATGTCCTTGTTGTAGGACCACATGGTCGGCGGGATCGGGTTGGTGGCGACCGAGCCGGAACCCTGGAAGACGGCGTCGACGATCGCCCGCTTGTCGACGGCCATGTTCAGCGCCTTGCGCACTTCGGCCTTATCGAAGGGAGCGACCAGCGTGTTGTAGGCGAGATAGGAGACGTTCAGGCCCGGCTGTTCGAGAACCTTCAGGCTCTTGTCTGTCTGGAGATCCTTGATGTCGGCGGCGTTCGGATAAGGCATGATCTGGCATTCGCCGGACTTCAGCTTCTGCGCGCGAACCGATGCGTCCGGCGTGATCGCAAAGACGAGATCGTCGATCTTTTCCTTGCCCTTGAAGTAGGTTTCATTCGCCTTGTAGCGGATGACGGCATCAGGCTGATAGGCGACGAAGGTGAACGGACCAGTGCCGAGCGGCTGCTGGTTCATCTGTTCCATCTTCTTGTCAGCCTGCAGCTTGTCGCCGTATTCCTTCGACAGGACCGATGCGAAGTCCATGGCGAGGTCGGCGATGAACGGCGCTTCCGGACGGTTCAGGACGAACTTGACCGTGAGGTCATCAACCTTCTCGATCGACTTGATGAGCTTCGGGAAGCCCATGCCCGCAGCGTATTCATAGGAACCGCCGGCGACGTACTTGGCCCACGGGCTGTCTTCCTTGAGCTGACGCTCGAACGAGAAGACGACGTCGTCGGCATTGAGATCGCGCGTCGGGGTGAAGAAATCAGTGGTCTGGAACTTCACGCCCTTGCGGAGCTTGAAGGTGTATTCCTTACCGTCAGGGGAAACAGTCCAGCTTTCGGCGAGGCCCGGCTCAACCTCGGTGCTGCCGTGCTTGAACTCGACGAGGCGGCTGTAGACCGTACGCGAAGAGGCATCGAAGGTGGTGCCGGCGGTATAAATCCCCGGATCGAAACCTTCCGGCGACCCTTCCGAGCAATAGACAAGCGTTTTGGACCAGGCGGACGTCGCCATAACCGAAGTCAGGGCTGTCACTGCCAGCAGGACAGAGATCTTTTTCATGATATCGTTTCCCAGGTTTGTTATTCTTTTGAAGCCGTGGATCCCCATAGGTTCCTATCCGGATCGCGCCGATGGAACGCTATTTAATGTATGAAAGCAACACGCTCCGCCTAAAATTTTTCCAAATTTTGGAGTTTGGAAATTTTAAGCTAAAAATGGTCTGGGATTGGTAATAATCTGACGAAATCGCGCCCCTTTTTGACGCAATCTGGATAATTTTGCGCTTGCCTCTTCGAAAAATATTAAGATTGGCAGCGAATTCCCCGACCCTACAAACGAAAAATCCGCGGACACCTCAAGGCGACCGCGGATTGAAGAATTGCGCAAATTCAGGCGTCAGGCGGCCGGCGCCGCGATCGCCGGCTTCTTGGCGATCGCCCTGTGATCGTTCTCGGTCAGACCGAGCAGGAAATTGATCTGCGGACGGGCCTTGACGAGATCGTCGATGGAATATTCCGTCAGCACGTCGAAGAAGGCATTGAGTGCCTTGCGCAGCGCCGAATTCAGGCCGCAGCTATCGACCAGCGGGCACTCCACGACACCTTCCTCAAAGCATTCCGCCATCGCGAAACTATCTTCGGTCACCTTGACAACGTCGAACAGGCTGATGTTGGCCGCCGGCTTGCCGAGACGCACGCCGCCATTGCGGCCACGCACCGTTTCGACCAGACCAGCCTTGGTGAGCGGCTGCAAAATCTTGAACAAAAACAGCTCGGAAACACCATAGGCCTTTGCGATTTCCGGGATACGGCTCAAGTTGCCTTCATTGGCGGCGCAATACATGAGCATGCGCACTGCGTAGTTGGTCTGCTTGGTCAAGCGCATGCCGATCTCCTGGAATCAAGGCCGTATGGGACGGTTCGACTGGTATATAGTGCCTTTCGTAGTTTTGAACAATTCCAAAATATGAAAATCACATTCACGTTATTCTGATGGGGATATTCGTCGCCAGTCGTCTTACGGCAAATGCGTATCCGTCGCTCCCTGCCCCGCCCGCAGCTCCCTGGCGTAATCGAGGATAGCCTGCTTGCGTTCCGGCGTGCCGGGATGGGTCGACAGCATGCTGGTGCTGGAATGATCGTCGAGTTTGGTTTCCAGAATGTCGAAGAAGCGCGACAACGCTGTCGGGTCCATGCCCGCTTCCTGCATCAGCTCGACCGAACGGCGATCCGACTGGGCTTCGGCCGAGCGGGAATAGGAAAGCGCCAATAGGCCACCGCCTTGGGTCAAAACATCCTGCACGCCGGAACCGACATCGCCGGCAATCAGTAAGACCAGACCGGCGACGCCAGCGGCGCGGTAAAGCTGGCGGAGGCTGTGCTTGTATTCGACGTGGCCGATCTCGTGGCCGAGAACGGCGGTGATCATTTCCGTATCCCCGTCGGCAAGGTTCACCAATTCGTCCGTCAGGATCAGATTGCCGTCCGGCAACGCAAAGGCATTCGGACCGATGACACCGCCGTCGCGAAAATTCAGCTTGTATCGCCCGACGCCGCCTTCCGCATGGGTGGCGATCTTTTCGAATTGATCGGTGATTTCCTTACGCTTGGCTTCCGGCAGCCTGCTCGCGCTGAGCGTTACCTGATCCAGCGTCTTCAACGTGCCCGCAGACATCATCTCCGGCACAACGGGCGGCGTCACCAGCACGGCGACCTCCACCAGCGCCGGCAAGGCGTAGTGGTAGATGGTCGATGCCAGCACGACCGTCGCAACGGCGAAAGCAATCATACGCGGGCGAACGATCTCCAGCCGATGCACGAAACCGCTGCGCCCTTCGCCGCGGCTTTGGAGATAGGCGTCGACGGCATCGTTATCGCGCGTTTCGAACACCGACTCGTTGCCGAAAACGATGCGTCGCGGAATGGAGCCGACACGCGGGCTGATTTCAATATCGGAACGGATGCCCCAGGCGAGGCGCTTGTCCTTCTCGTCGTCCTCGTCCGAGAGCACGGTGAGCGAACCGCCGATATCAACCAGCCGGGCGGCAACCGCCCGGCTGGAATGGGGCGGATGCCAGGTGCCCGTGGCAATTGATGCCGGATCAGAAACCAAAGTCGAAACCGTCGACATCGAGATATTCCGCGCTGATGACGCCGCCGGTCGAGCGGATCTGGTCGAAGACGACGCCGATATCGCCGTCGACATGAATGGCGGTGTGCTCGGCCAGATAGCGTTGCAGGCGCACCGCCGCCCAGGGACGCATCAGGCCGAGGGTTGCAAATGTGACGATCACATTGGAGATCGCAATCCACGCATAGCGTCGACGACCGAGATCGCTTTTGAGTTGATGGCGATGATCGACCATTGCGGCCGACCAGATGATGTTGCGCACCGCCGCGCGATAGTAGAGGCCGGCGATTATGTAAATCGGGATAATAAGCACAATCATCCAATGCCACAGGCTGATGCTACCCATTCCCCGACCCATCGAGTTGCCGCCGAAACCGGACGCGACAGCACTAAAAAGCCCCAAGATTACGATGCCCGCGATCACAATCGCGACTACGGTGACGAACGCCTCGTAGAGCGCGCCCAATCGCGGCTCGGTGGAGAACTGTCGATCGCCATAGCGCAGATTGTCGAAGATATATTTGTAGAACCACCGGCTTGCTACCGGAGACAGCAACCCAAGCGAGATTATCGTTACCAGAGCACCTAAAAAGATCGCCTTCAATGCGCCGCCATAGGTCCCGACGAAATCGAAGCGCACGTTGCGATAGCTCGTCACACGCGCATTGAACTTCAGGCCGCGCATGAGAAACCATGGGAATACCACCAGCATCACCGGCCAAATCGCCAGGACCGCCAGCGGTGCTACATGCGAAAGGATATTTAATGCGACGAGAAGGCCGAAGACGATCAGGCGGCCGATAAAGATCTGCTTGCCCTTGGCGTGATATTCGAATGTGTGCCCGAGCAGCGCGGTGTTGCCATAGAAATAACGGTTTCGCCGGACTTTCGCCCAGGCCGAATAGATGCCCAAGGTAATGATCGTCAGCAAAACATTGACGATCCAAATACCGAAATACTCAGCGGCACGGCCGGTGAACGATGCACGCTGGAAAACCCGGCTCTCCCCGATCGGATAGCTCTTTTCAACAACTGCCATGCTGAAATCTCCCTGCCCATTATTGCAGTATCGTCGGCTGCATCACGAGGCAAAAAATTCGCCTCATAGCTGCATTTGAGAGCAGGAAAATCAGCGGTAGGCAATGAGAAAATAGACGATCAGAACGGACAGCGCCGGCTCGCCGCAACTAGGGCCAGAACTGCGACTTCAATGCCACACCCAACGGCCCGCCTTCAGCTCACCGAAACCCAGACCGCCATCTCGCAGCCGCCAGGCTCGCGGAAGTGAAAGCGCCGGCCGCCGGGGAAGTCGAAGGCGGGCCGGGTGACGACGCCGCCGGCGAGTTCGACGGCGCGCTGTGCCGCTTCCAAATCCGTCGTGCGAACGACAGGGAGCGGCGCGTCGGTGGCCTCTGCCGCGTTGCCCTGAATGCCGGCGTCAATGCCGGCCGCTTCGATGGCGTGATAGGTCGGACCATAGCTGACGAAGCTCCATTCGAAAGCTTCCTCGAAAAAGCGCCGGGTCTTCAGCCCGTCGGTCGATGGAAATTCGAGATAGTCGATCTGATAGGTCACGGACATCGCTCCGTCCTCCGGTTGTTCTTGTTTTGTTCTAAAACAAAACGCACCATCCAGCAAGATGACTCAGCAGAAAATAACCGCAACAAAAAACCGCCGCCCAAATCTGCCTCAAATCGGCAATTGAGCGGCGGTTCGTATCAGGCGAGACCGGAGAAGCTTACTTCATCGTCGGCATGACGAATTCAGCGCCACCCTTGATGCCGGACGGCCAGCGGGCTGTGATCGTCTTAGTGCGGGTCCAGAACTTGATCGAATCCGTGCCGTGCTGGTTGAGGTCGCCGAAGCTGGAAGCCTTCCAGCCGCCGAAGGAGTGATAGGCGAGCGGAACCGGGATCGGCACGTTGATGCCGATCATGCCGATGTTGATGCGCGAGGCGAAATCGCGGGCGGCATCACCGTCGCGGGTGTAGATCGCGACACCATTGCCATATTCGTGCTTCATCGGCAGATCGAGCGCTTCTTCATAGTTCTTGGCGCGGACAACGGAGAGGACAGGCCCGAAGATTTCGGTCTTGTAGATATCCATCTCAGGCTTGACGTGGTCGAACAGCGTACCGCCAACGAAATAACCATCTTCATAGCCCTGCAGCTTGAAGCCGCGGCCATCGACGACGAGCTTGGCGCCTTCTTCGACACCGCGGTCGATGAGGCCGTTGACGCGGTTATACGCATCCTTAGTAACGAGCGGGCCCATATCGGCCTTGTCATCGGTGTAAGGCCCGATGCGCAGCGACTCGATCTTCGGCACCAGCTTTTCGACCAGGCGGTTGGCGGTCTCCTCGCCCACCGGAACGGCAACGGAGATCGCCATGCAGCGCTCGCCGGCCGAACCGTAACCAGCGCCCATCAGGGCGTTGACGGCCTGATCCATGTCGGCATCGGGCATGATGATCATATGGTTCTTGGCGCCGCCGAAGCATTGCGCGCGCTTGCCGTTCATCGCCGCCGTGCCGTAGACGTAGCGGGCGATCGGCGTGGAGCCGACGAAGGAAACGGCAGCAATATCCGGATCGGTCAGGATAGCGTCGACCGCACCCTTGTCGCCATTGACGACGTTGAGGATGCCGGCCGGCAGGCCTGCTTCGATCATCAGTTCGGCGAGGCGAAGCGGCACGGACGGATCGCGCTCAGACGGCTTCAGGATGAAGGCGTTGCCGCAGGCGATCGCTGGTGCAAACATCCACATCGGGATCATCGCCGGGAAATTGAACGGCGTGATGCCGGCGCCGACGCCGACCGGCTGGCGAATGGAATACATGTCGATCGCCGGGCCGGCGCCTTCGGTGAACTCACTCTTCTGCAGATGCGGAATACCGCAGACGAATTCGCAAACTTCCAGGCCGCGGAGAACATCGCCCTTGGAGTCCTCAACGATCTTGCCGTGCTCCTTGGAGAGCAAGGTCGCCAGCTCGTCCATATGCTGGTTCAAAAGTTCGACGAACTTGAAGAAAACGCGGGCGCGGCGCTGCGGATTGGTGGCGGCCCATTTCGGCTGTGCGGCCTTGGCGTTTTCGACGGCAGCGCGCATTTCCTCGACGCTGGCGAGCGCGACCGTCGCCTGAACTTCGCCGGTTGCCGGATTGTAGACATTGCTCGTGCGGCCGCTGGTGCCGGCGACGTGCTTGCCGCCGATGAAATGACCGATCTCTTGCATGGATGTGCCTCCTCGTTTTCTGGAATGATGACAGGATCGCACTTCAATTTGCACAAATCAATGAGCTGTTATAAGCAACCGTTGTGCAGAAATTGAAGTCCTGGATGTGCATATGGATTGGGATGATGTCCGCATGTTCCTCGCGGTTGCTCGCACGGGACAAATCCTTGCGGCCTCGAAAAGGCTTGGGGTTAACCACGCGACGCTGTCGCGGCGGGTGACGACGCTGGAGGAACGGCTGAAGACGCGGCTGCTGGTGCGCCGCACCAATGGGTGCGACCTGACCTCCGAGGGCGAAATTTTTCTGCACGCGGCCGAGCGCATGGAAACCGAGATGCTGCGCGCCCAGGCAAGCGTCGGCCATCTCGACAGCGCCATCACCGGCACGGTGCGCATCGGCGCGCCCGACGGTTTCGGCGTCTCCTTCCTCGCACCCCGTCTGGGACGGCTGATTGCGCGCTATCCGGAACTGCGCATCCAATTGGTGCCGGTGCCCCGCTCCTTTTCGCTGTCGCAGCGCGAGGCGGATATCGCCATCACGCTTGAGCGTCCGGAACAAGGTCGCCTGATCTCGTCCAAGCTGACGGACTATACGCTCGGCCTTTACGCCTCGAAGGCCTATCTCGACCGGGCGGGCCTGCCCGACAGTGTCGAGGCGCTGAAATTGCACCCCCGAATCGGCTATGTCGAAGACCTGATCTTTACTGCCTCGCTGAATTTTTCTGGCGAGATCATGCGGAGCTGGGATGCGTCATTCGAAATCTCCACCTCCATCGGCCAGACGGAGGCGGTACGTTCCGGCGCCGGCATCGGCATCCTGCACGACTATATCGCAAAGCAACATCCGGAGCTGACCCGCATCCTTCCCGATGTCTCCATCAAACGCGCCTATTGGACGACCTATCACGAAAGCGCCCGCGATCTGGTGCGGGTACGCACCGTCGCGGACTTTCTGCAGGAGCTGGTGAGCGAGGAAAGGCGTATGTTTTTCTGAAGCCGCGTCGGGCCTCTAAAGCTCGTCGCGATCTTTCAGATTCGCTCCCACGCTTTAGCTCCTTGTTTTTGCATGTCGTTCGCAAAACCGCCGCACACTTTTGCGCGACATGCATTAGGCATGCTTCGGCGGCTCTTCGTTCTCATCGGGATTGGGAACGGGAAATTCATCCGGCAGCCTATCGGGATCCGGCTCCTCTATCGGCGGCTCCGGTGTCCAGCCGGGACCCGGCATCGGCGGCTTGTCGGGAATCGGCTCGCGTGGCACGGACATGGCCAGTTCCTTCGGTCTTGTTGTTGATATGAACAGAACGGCGGCGAGCTGGCACGGTTCCAAAGGAAATACTGCGACTTCCCGGGAAGGACGCGACCGGTCTCTCCGGCTCGGCCTGATTGCCGCTTCATTTGCGCATGGCGCCGGTTCGTGCATAAGTAGAACAGCAGACTTTCGTTTTCATCCAGGCAGAGTCCGAGGGGGCGCTTGATGTTGAAAGCCGGAGTATTCTTCGCGGCGCTTGCCATCGGTCTCAGCGCATGCACGACCATCGATTTTTCTAAGCTCGCTCCGGCAACGCTGACCGGCAGCCTGTTCGTGATGTGGGTCGGAGAGGGAAATTCCAGCGGCGACGGCAAGTTCGTTTTCGTGCCGGATCCCGCCGATCCCCTCACCTTTCGCCGAGCCGACAGCTCCCTGCCGGGCGCCGAGATCCAGCCCGGCCTGATGTATACGGACGGCGGCTCCATCCCGAAGATCGCCCAGGTCTTCAAGGGCTTGTCGCCATGGGGATATGCCCCGGCCTACATGATCCACGACTGGATGTTCACGGCGCACCATTGCATCGTCGATGGCGAGAACGACAAACGGTTCGACCAAGTGCGCAACGTGTCGTTCAAGGATTCCGCGGAGATCCTCGGCGAAGCCATCCAAGGGATGGTGAAAGCGAACAAGGTTCAGCGCAACGATGTGGCCGGCACGGCCATCACCGCGGCGGTCGGCAGCAGCATTGCCGAGAACCTCTGGAACAAAAAGGAGGCCTGCGCCGCCTCCAAGGTCAGCGCCGAGGATGTCGCGGCAGTCGAAAAAGCCATCCCCGGCGCGGCCCGACCCGCCGCCAGAAGGACATTCAGGGTTTCCCCCGAGACTCCCGCAATACCACCCCGCGGCCGCGCCACGATCGTGTCCCGGATCACGTTCTAGGAACGGGGTGAGGCCGCGCTGGACAAGGCCCAACCTTGGCCTAGTATCCTAATAAGGATGAAGGGAGCACAGGTCATGAGCGAGAAGAAGAAGCCGAATCTGACCGAGAAGGAACGCAAGGAGCAGGACGATTATCTTGAGGAGGCGCTTGAGGAGACTTTTCCGGCGAGCGATCCGATCTCACCGGGACATGTCGCAAAGAAGCCTCAGGACAAGAAATAGCCTGCGACTAATGCCGGCTTCCTGCTTTCGTCCAATCAATGGGGAGAAATGGTACGGTTGGGGGGTCTCGAACCTCCGACCTCAGGTGCCACAAACCTGCGCTCTAACCAACTGAGCTACAACCGCACATGCTCGCGTCGCCGCGAACGGGGGTGACATACGAGGACTTTGAAATTATTTCAAGTCCTATCTCCCCGCAATATGAAAAAGCTGGGTATGACGTGTTTCCAAAGATCACATCACATTCGGACGAATGCACCATGACCCTGAAATTAAAACGTCCCGCTTTCAGTGTTTTACCGAAAGCGAGACGTTCTGGTCTTGGGAGGCTTGGAAAGATTAAGCGACCTTGAAGGAGGACATGGCCTTTTCAGCGGCGTCCTTGGCCGGCTTTGCCAGCTTTTCGGCGACCTTCTTGGTGGTTTCCTGAATGGACTTGGCCTGCTCGACGGTTACTTCAGCCTGCTTGCGGATGAAGGAGGTCTGCAGTTCGAAGAGTTCGGCGACGGACTTGACGCGAAGCAGAGCTTCCATGTGCGCCAGCGAGCTTTCGGCATTGGTGCGCAGGACGTCGATCGTCTTGAGGCCGATTTCCACGGAGCCGGCCTGGGCGGTCTGCACAGTGGCTTCGAGGGTCTTACCAGCGTCTTCGGCAGCCGTCTTCATCTTGGCGAAGGCTTCCTTGGACTGGGCAGCGCCTTTTTCCGCGAAGTCGCGGAAGGATTCAGAGAGCTTGGAAGGGTCGAATGTAGCCGTTGAAAAAACGTCGTCTTTCTTTACAGTAGCCATGATAGCGCTCCTATATGGGCCCTCCTCAGAGGCGCCCTTGGTGAATTGATTGAGCCCTATATAATATAAACTATTGTGCAGTGCAACATATTTTTTGCGATGCACAACACGTTAACCCTTCCAGTCAAAAACCTGGGCCTTCGCTGGACCTGAAACCGGGGCGCCGTTATTAATAAAGCGTTAAAGTAAGAGAGGCGATCACGCCCGCAAAACAGGTCGGAACATGCCCGCAATTCAGTACCCATTCATTGACATTGCCGTGCACCCCCGCGTTCGGGAGCGTTTTGCGCGCGGCGAAGCCATGGTGCTGTTTTCGACCGGCATGGATCGCGTGCTCTGGGCCAACGGCGCTGGCGCTAATCTTTTCGGCTACGATATCATCTATGATTTCCTCGACCAGGGACCGAAGGCCGGCGACGTCTCCTTCCGCCAGATCGAGGCGACGGCGCGCGGACTTGGCGCGGTCGGCGACCAGCGCACCTTCCTGATCCGCATGGCCTCCGGCTTCCAGCGCGCGGTCGTTAACGCCGCAGTCGAAATCATCCAGGTTCAGGCGGGCGAAGAGGCGATCCTGTTTTCCTCGCCGGTTTCCTCCAAGCCGCTGGCCGCGGCGGAAAGTGCGAAGCGGATGATCGACGGCTTCGACGACCCCGATACGCATATGGCCGTGATCGGCCGCGACGGGGAAATTATCGCCGCTTCCGCTCGCTTCGATGCGTTGGGCGTGACGCCGCAGACCGCAAGGATGCTGACGACCATGGCGGGCGCCCAGGCGGAACGGCTGATCAAGCGGCCGATCCCGACCGGCCACGGCTATCTACCCGCCGCCGTCGGCAAGCTGTCGGAAATCCCTGCCCTGCATCTGCTTTTCGTCGTCGAGACCGCAGCCGACAATCTCGATCCAACGGCAAGCCTCGTGGCTGACGCATCTGCCGCCTCAGCCTCAGGCGGCGCGATCGAGCCGGAAGCGGAAGAGGCGCGGAAGGAACTCGAGACAGCCGCGGCTGACGAAACACCTATTACCGAGGCTGCGCCTGCCGAGCATGTGCCCTCCCCCGATGTCATCGATGCGGTGGCGGATATCGAGGAAGTCGAGCACACGCCGGAAATGTCTGGCGCCGACCATGAAGTGGTGCATGCGCACCCCGATGCCCTCGGTCAGGACATCGACGCGTTGGTGACGATGGACGGCGCGACGCCCGAACAGATCGAGGCGGCTGCGCATGCCGACGAGCTTGTCCCGGAGGCCGATGATGATCTGCTGCGCAGCGCCGGAGAAAGCCAAGCGGAGGACGCGGTGGCAGGCACTGAGCCGGTCGCAGCCGAGGCTGGCGCTCCGGAAATCGACCAGTCGGAAGAGTTCACCTTCAAGCGCAGCGGCCGTGCTACGCGTTTCGTCTGGCGGATCGACGCCGAAGGCCGCTTCAGCGAAGTCTCGCGCGAGTTCGCTGAAGCCGTAGGGCCGCATGCGACGAAAGTCACCGGCGTTGCCTTCGCTGACATCGCCAGGCATTTCAATCTCGATCCGGACGGCAAGATCGCCGAGCTTCTGGCGCGGCGCGATACGTGGTCGGGCCGGACGATCTACTGGCCGGTGGAAAATACCAGCCTAGTGGTGCCGGTCGATCTGGCCGCATTGCCGACCTATACGCGCAGCCGCGAATTCGACGGCTTCCGAGGCTTCGGCGTCGTGCGCCTCTCCGATGCCATCGAAGATCCGATGAAGCTCGGCCTGACGCTGGACGGCGACGAAGAGCAGGCAGCGCCGACGCCGGGCTTGGCTGAAGAGCCAGCAGTGGAGACGGCTGCTCCGGCGATTGCCGAGGAAGCGCTGCAGGACGCGATGGAGGAAAATGTTGCCGCAGACGAGGAGACTGCTCGCGAAGCAGGATCCGGGGCAACGGAGGAGTTCTCTCCCCGGGATGAGGAGCCGCCGGCCCTGACGATCGCCGAGACGCCGAACCGCCGGGAATCCGACAAGATCATCCGATTGCACGAGCGCCGCGCACAGACGCCAGGCAGCTTGTCGCTGAGCGAACAGGCGGCCTTCCGCGAAATCGCCCGTCAGCTCGACCCCTTCGGCAAACGTGCGGAGACATCGGGCGGTCAGCCCGAAAGCATGGAACAGTCCGAAGAAGTGGTGGACATCTCTCCGCAGCCGAATGCGGCGGATGAGGTTTTGTCCGATGCCGTCGAAGCGCCGGCCGACGACCATGCAGCCGAAAAGCGGCCGCATGCCGAAGATCAGCCGGAAAGCAGTGAAACCGCACAATCCGAAGCGAATATGCCGGCGGCTACGGCCGAGACGGAAGAGGTTGCCGGTTCCGACTTGCGGGAATCAAAGGCTGCCGGCGAGCCGGAACGGGACCGCGATCCGCTGGAAGTCTTGAACACCGCCATTCCACCCCGCGTAAAAATGCGCGATGGGCTGTCGGCCGAGATCGTCGATCAACTGCCCCTCGCCATTCTCATCCATGCCGGCGACCGGCTGATCCACGGCACTCCGGAATTCCTGCGGCTGACCGGCTATGAAAGCCTCACGGACCTGGAGCATGTCGGCGGGCTGGATGCGCTGCTGCAGCGCCATGACCTCGAAGGCAAGGCCGAACGGCCGGGGACGATGATGGTAGTGCGCGCCGACGACACGCTCGTGCCCGTTACCGCGCGGCTGCAGTCAGTCCGTTGGGAAGACGGCACCGCTTTGATGCTGGCGCTGATGCCGCTCGAAAAGAGCGAAGCCCCCGCGCCCGAGCCCGTGCCGGAAGAAGCGCGACCGGAACGCATGGTCGAAAAACTCGCAAAGCTGCAGGTCGAAATCGAAGAGCTGCGTTCGACGCTGGAAACGGCAACGGATGGGGTCGTCATCATCGGGCAGGAGGGCGAGATTCGCTCGATGAACCGCTCGGCCAGCGCGCTCTTTAACTACGACGACCAGGAAACCCGCGGCAAACCATTCGTCATGCTCTTTGCGCATGAAAGCCAGAAGGCGGTGCTGGACTATCTTGGCGGCCTCTCCGGCCATGGCGTGGCAAGCGTGCTGAACGACGGCCGCGAGGTCATCGGCCGCGAGGCGTCCGGCGGCTTCGTACCCCTGTTCATGACCATGGGGCGGTTGAATTCCTCGAACGGCTATTGCGCCGTCATCCGCGACATCACGCAATGGAAGCGCACCGAGGAAGAGTTGCGCAACGCCAAGCGCGCGGCAGAGACTGCAAATGCCCACAAGACCGATTTCCTCGCCCGCGTCAGCCATGAAATCCGCACGCCGCTCAACGCCATCATCGGCTTCTCCGACATGATGGCCGGCGAACGCTTCGGGCCAATCGGTCATTCCCGCTATATCGAATATGCCACCGATATCGGCCGCTCGGGTCGGCATGTGCTCGACATCGTCAACGATCTCCTGGACATTTCCAAGATCGAAGCCGGTGAGATGGACCTGGAATTTTCCTCGGTCGGCCTCAACGAAGCGATCGCCGAAGCCGTGTCGCTGGTGCAGCCGCAGGCCAACAGCCAGCGCGTCATCATCCGCACGGCGCTGTCGCAGTCCGTACCGAACGTCGTCGCCGACCTGCGTTCGATCAAGCAGATCGCGCTGAACATCCTGTCGAATGCCATCCGCTTCACGCCGTCGGGCGGCCAGATCGTCGTCTCAACGTCTTACGAGGGGAACGGCAGTGTCGTCATGCGCATCCGCGATACCGGCGTCGGCATGACCCGCAGCGAGTTGGAACAGGCGATGAAACCTTTCCGCCAGGTTTCGACCAACGCCCGCAAACGTGGCGACGGCACCGGCCTTGGCCTGCCGCTAACCAAGGCCATGGTCGATGCCAACAGGGCAACCTTCTCGATCAACTCGGCGCCGAATGAGGGCACGCTGGTCGAGATCACCTTCCCATCGCCGAGGGTGCTGGCGAACTGAGAGAGATCGCCCTCAAAACCAGAGATCGCGCACGCAGCCCCCTTTGGAAGGAAGGTCTTCAAACGTATCGAGTCCATCGAAATGATCGATCGGCAGGTCAGCGACGAGGTCCGGCGGCGCAAGCCGCAGGTTCACGGCGATACGTCGGCGGCCATCCTTTTGCAGCCGTAGGCCACGCCAGCTCAATACGCAGGCGCAGGACGGGCAGAACAATATTTCGAGAGAGGGATTGTCCCTGCCGGCGCGCGTGTAAGACGAAGTCCGTCCGGTGACGGAAATCCGCTCCCATTCATAGTCATAGGCCCATAGCGCACCATAGCGCCGACAGAGCGTGCAATTGCAGGCCGTGATCGAGCCTGGATCGCCCTTGAGCGTCCAGCCCGCCTCGCCACAGTGACATGAGCCGATCAGCATGTGTACGCCGCTCCATTCCGGTGCCTGTTCGAGGACGGCATTCTGCCTCCAATCAGCTCAACTCGCCAGAGCCAGCCCTCCGTAACGACTGATTTCGCTTTCGATCTCTGCCACAAGGGTATCGAGCGCGGGATTTCTCACCTTGCGTCCGCGGCGCACCACATAGGCCAAGGCAGGGGGCGCCGGCAGGCCGTTGGTGACGATCTCCATGTCGGGCTGCAGATGGCGGCCGTTCAGAAGCGCCACGCCCAAGCCCGAGGTAACGGCCGCAATAATCCCAGCCGCGCTCGCACATTCGAACACAGTTTCGAGAACCACGCCGCCATCCTGTCCGATGTCGAGCGCCCAGCGGCGATAGAAGCACTCATCGTCGAAGGACAGAAAAGGAACCGGCCCGTCTTGCGGCAGCGATAGATCAGGATGCTTGACCCAATGAAGCTGTTCCCGAAACAGAACGATATCGGTCGGGCGGACTTCATGCGCGAAAACCTGCACGATGGCGGCATCAAGCTCTCCCCGCTCCAGCATTCCCCGCAGGACCAAGCTCATGCGGACCTTGGTGCGAACAGAGACGTTCGGATGCAGGCGGCGAAATCGCCCCAATATGCGCGCGAGATCGGTGCAGGTGGTATCCTCGGTCAAGCCGAGGGCGACGCGGCCGGCGAGCGACGTCTTCGAGAGGCTCAAGAGCGCCTCGTCGTGCAGGCCGAGGATGCGTCCCGCATAGTCCAGCAGATCCTCCCCGGCGGCGGTGAACATCGACGCTCCGGGCTTGCGGCTCAGCAGATCGCAATCGAGGCTCGTCTCGAGCCGCTTGATCTTATGGCTGACGGCGGATTGCGAGAGGCTCAGGGCCTCGGCCGCACGGGTGATGCCCCCGTGATGGCGGATCGCCCACAATGCGCGCAGCGCATCGATTTCCAAACGCCGGCTGGTGAACTCGGTCATGGCAAACTCGGCTTATATGATGATCTTGCAGAGAGAATGCATATTCCGGCGGTATTTGGCAAATATTCATTAGTTCTAAGATTGAGATGTCATGCCATGATCGATATTTGTCATGTGTAATCGGATGGGTCCTGACCTATGGCTGAGGGATAGGTGACATCCAACCGAGAGCCCAATGACCGACCAATCCCTGTCCCGGCCCCTACTGAACAACAGCCGCTTCCTTTGGCCCCTGATGGCTACGCTGCTGATCTTTAGCTGGAGTTCCGGCTTCGTCGGTATCCGCTATGCCAGCCAGGAAGCCAGCGTCATGTTGGTCCTGTTCTGGCGCACGCTTCTGTCGGGACTGGTCCTGCTACCCTTTGCCTTGGCGATCGGGCCGCGCATGCGGCTGCGTGCGATAGCGGAACAGATGCTGTTCGGCGTGATGTCGGTCTTCCTTTATCTGGGCGGCTTTGCACTGGCGATCGAACAGCGGGTGCCGACGGGGCTGGTGGCGCTGATCTCCGACCTCTTGCCGCTGGCGATTGCCGCCCTGTCGCAGCCTGTTTTGGGCGAGCGGCTGAGCGCGCGCCAATGGCTGGGAACGGCGATTGCGGTGGCGGGCGTATTGATCGTCTCGATAGACAGCCTCAGCTTCGGCGCGGCTCCAATCTGGGCCTATGGATTGACCGTCGGCTCGATGCTGGTCTTTGCCTTCGCATCGGTTCTGCACAAGCGGCGGCGGACCAAGCATATGCCCGTTCATCAAGGCCTTTGCATTCATACCCTTACGGCCTCGGTGCTCTTCGGCATCTGCGCCATGATGCAAGGCGATCTTGCGCCGCCGCTGACGCGCGGTTTCGCTATCGGCATGATATGGCTGGTGCTGATCGCAACCTTTGCCGCCTATTCGGTCTATTACACCAGCCTGCGCCTCTTCCCGGTCGCGCAGGTCAGCGCAGCCATCTATCTCAGCCCGCCCGTTACCATGTTCTGGGCCTGGGCCCTGTTCTCCGAACCGCTGACGACGGCGATGTTCGTAGGGTTGGCGGTGACGCTGGTGGGAGTCTGGATGACGTCGCGCAGTCCCTTAGCGGAAAAGGTCTGACCTATCATATTGCCAGAGGCAGACATTCTCTGCCTCTGCTCCACGCGCCACTATACTTTAGCGGTAGCAAACTTACTTTTGGTTGCCTTTCGTGGGATAGTTCCTCCGTGGAGACCGGCTATCCTGGTCGGTCGTTGGCGCATGAGGGGGCTCCAATGTCATCGACGGCAGCAGAAGCAGGCACAGGCGAGATTTCACCCAATCTGATAGTTGACGCGATGTTTGCGTGCCGAAAAACGGCCGCGATCAAGGCCGCCATAGAACTCGATCTTTTTACCTTGATCGGTGACGGCCGCAACGCTGCGTCGTTGGCAGCCGCGACGAATGCGGCCGAACGCGGTGTGCGCATTCTGTGCGACTATCTCGTTGTAAACGGCTTTCTGACTAAGAAAGGCGATCAATATGTTCTCACGCCATCCAGCCGCGTATTCCTCGACCGGCATTCGCCGGCCTATATGGGCTCAGCCATCGAGTTCATCGCCGCGCCGGAAATCCTCAAGCAGGTGCTGGACGACCCGACCTCCTATGTCCGCAACGGCGGGTCCGTTGGATTGGCAAATATGTCGCCGGACAATCCCGTGTGGGTGAAGTTTGCCCGCGGCATGGGTTCATTCACCGGCAGCAGCGCAGTCAGCCTCGCAGCGGAAATGGCCAACCTACGGATATCGCCGAAGAAGATTCTGGACATCGCCGCAGGACATGGGCGTTTCGGGATCGAGATGGCGAAGACTTTTCCTTCAGCCCAGATTGTCGCGGTGGATTGGAGTTCAGTTCTGGAATTGGCTAAATATAATGCGCGACAATTTGGTGTCGCAGAGCGCTACAAGGTCGTTCCCGGCAGCGCATTCGAGGTCGATTGGGGCACGGACTACGATCTGATCCTGCTTCCGAACTTCCTTCATCACTTCGACATAGAAACCTGCGCCGAATTGCTCAGAAAGGTCCGGGCCAGCCTGAGTCGCGACGGCAAGGTGGTCGGGGTGGAATTCGTGCCCAACGACGATCTTGTCTCGCCTCCCTTCCCAGCCGCTTTCTCATGGGAAATGCTCGCCAGCACGCCAAAGGGCGAGGCCTACACGCAGAAGGATCTAGCCGAAATGGCCAGACGCGCCGGTTTTCAAAACGCCAGGGTCAAACCACTGCCGCCATCACCGGCGAGCTTGGTCTTTTTCGAGTAACGGCACTCTGGAGATAGCGACAAGGGGCTGATGCCCCCTTAAGCTCCCGAAAAACTATTCACCCGAGCCCGGGCAACCTTGCGCTTGGCCCTTGATTTCGACTTGCCAGGCTTCTTCGCCAAAACTTCTTGTCTGCGCACCCGGAAACACTACCCTCGCCCACATGCATCTCACTCGAATTCATCTCGCCTGTAAAAATTGCCGTAGATGTGCCTCACATCCGCATCAGGTGGTGCCCAACTGCCGGGATCGCTTTCGCTATAAATGAGAGTGATGAAATGATTAGAAGTCACGCCAGCGATCCCCGTCGAGACGTCGCGCTCCTCGACAATAGTAAACTTTGGGCTGTTCTGTGGATTGCCGTTTGCGGCAGCGGCCGGTTCTAAACTCGATTTGTTGAAGATGACATACCATAGCCAAGGATCGAACAAAGGCGCGCCGCCGATCGTCACAACGCTAACTGGAACAATGACAACGGCAATAACGCTGCTGGCCATTCCACGGAAACGACGATGACATAGTGCAATAAGTGCGCTGATTGACCAAACGAACAGTGTTACCACCGCCGCCAGAAACAGCAGTGGAACTCCGAACAGGTCGAGGAGTCCTCGTAGCGCATCGGCCCAACCAAGTGACCAAAAATCAAAGGCGCGAATGCAGACACCACAGGCAGCGCCCAGCAAACCGGCGATGGCCATTCGCCGAGTATTCCAAATGTCTTTGGGCCGACCTGACGCATCCATCTCGTTGCTCTCCGTCGTCGAATGAGTCTCCCAAAGTCGGCACAACTATTGGGCCGAACCGGGGCATGCGCTTTGCCGGCGGCACTGCGATAGCGCGTCAAGCTTGTGCCAACGTGCATACAAATCGAATGACTATGTCATAGAGTGCGCCGCGCCCCTATGGAGCGCGGCGGCGGGATTACTCCCCGCGCGCCTTCGCAGCCTTGCGCTTGGCCCTCGAATTGGGCTTGCCTGCTGCCGGGCCGGCGTCTTTCTTGGCGAAATTCGGCTTGCCAGGCTTCTTTGCCCAGGGCTTCTTGTCCGGACGTTCGGAAACGCTGCCCTCGCCGGCCTGCGCCCGTTCCGGCTTGCGGTCGGACTTCCATTTTGGCTTGGCGGCGTCGTTCGGGCGGACACCCTTATCCGAGAAGGGCTTCTTCTTGCCGTAGGTTCCTTCCCGCTTGGCCTGCGAAAAATCCGGTACACCGGCCAGCGGCTTGACGCGGATGCCGCGCTCCAGGGTCTTGTCCGGGCCGATGGTCGACAGGAAGCGTTCGGCGCCTTCTTGCGAAAACTCGACGAAGGTTTCTTCCGGCATCATCTTGATCGCGCCGATGTCGCGCTTGGTGAGGCCGCCGTTGCGGCAGAGCATCGGGATCAGCCAGCGCGGCTCGGCATTTTGCTTGCGGCCGACCGAAAGCGACACCCAGACGCCGTCGGTGAAGTCGTTGCGTCCCGCAGACGGCCCGTCGTGGTGAGTAACGGGGAAATCGTCGTGGCGTGGCTTTCTGCGCTCGCCTTCGGCAGGCACGTCCTGCAACTCCTCAGGCGCGGAGTGGCCGGTTCGATATTGCCGCAGGAATGCAGCGGCGACCTGCTCGGCGCCATGGCGCTCCAGCAACTGCCGCACGATGGACTGCTCGTCTTCGGCAAGCGGGGCCGTGAATACCGGATCGGCGAGAAGACGTTCATCGTCACGCTGGCTCACTTCGTCAGCCGACGGCGGCTTTGCCCAGGTGGCGCGGATGCGGGCGGCTTCCAGCAGGCGTTCGGTGCGACGGCGGGCGCTCAGCGGCACGATGAGGGCGCTGACGCCCTTGCGGCCGGCGCGGCCGGTGCGACCGCTGCGGTGCAGCAGCGTTTCCGGGTTGGTCGGCAGGTCGGCATGAACCACCAGCTCCAGGCCCGGCAGATCGATGCCACGGGCGGCGACGTCCGTTGCGATGCAGACACGGGCGCGGCCGTCGCGCATGGCCTGCAGCGCATGCGTCCGTTCGCTCTGGCTGAGCTCACCCGACAGGGCAACGACGGAGAAGCCTCTGTTGTTAAAGCGCGCCGTCAGATGGTTGACCGCAGCACGCGTCGAACAGAAGACGATGGCGTTCTGCGCTTCGTAATAGCGCAGAACGTTGATGATCGCATTTTCCCTGTCGCTCGGAACGACCGTCAGGGCGCGATAGTCGATATCGACATGCTGCTTGGCTTCCGAGGCGGTGGCGATGCGCACGGCGTCGCGCTGGTAGTTTTCGGCGAGCTTTGCGATCGAGCGCGGCACGGTTGCCGAAAACATCAATGTCCGCCGCTCGGCCGGCGCCGTTTCCAGGATGAATTCGAGGTCTTCACGAAAGCCGAGATCGAGCATCTCGTCGGCCTCGTCCAGCACCACGGCCTTGAGCTCGGAGATATCAAGCGAATTACGGCGGATATGGTCGCAAAGACGGCCCGGAGTGCCGACGACGATGTGCGCGCCGCGTTCCAGCGCCCGCTTCTCGGTGCGCATATCCATGCCGCCGACGCAGGAGGCAATGGTCGCGCCGGTCAGTTCATACAGCCATTCCAGCTCGCGCTGCACTTGCAGCGCCAGTTCGCGGGTCGGCGCGATCGCCAATGCCAGCGGCGTGCCGGCGGGGCCGAAGCGCTCGGCACCCTCCAGCAGGCTCGGCGCCAGGGCCAGGCCAAAGGCAACCGTCTTGCCGGAGCCCGTCTGGGCCGAAACCAGTGCGTCCTTGCCGGCCAGGCCGGGATCGAGCATGGCCTTCTGTACTGGCGTCAGCGCTTCGTAACCGCGCTTTGCCAAAGCCTGGGCGATCGCAGGAACGATGCCTTCGAATTCAGTCATTATCCGTGTCTTTCGGAATTCTTCGCGCGCCAGCCGGCGCGGATCATCGTGGCCCGCACGTCGCAGGCCTCTTCTTCAGGCGTGCACATACTTGGTCGGCAGGCCATTGTACAGAGCGGGCGCGTATTTGTGCGACGCACAACGAAAAAAAGGCAGCGAATAGCGCTGCCTTGGAAGTTCATGCTGCCTAACGAAGCTCGAGTCGGTCAACTTCATGTTTCGGGAACCTTTCGGCTCCAAGCCGCCCAAAGTTCAAACGAACGGCCCCAAGTTGGATTTTACCTTTGACCAATCTCTCTTAACGCCAAGTTACCGCCGATAGGCCAGCCTTTGCCCCTCAGTTTTAAGAGGGCATCAGTTCTTGAGCTCCTCCAGCCCGGCAAAGAGGGCCAGCGCTTCGGGATTGGCAAGCGCTTCCTTGTTCTTCACCGGCCGGCCATGCACGACGTCGCGAACGGCGAGCTCGACGATTTTGCCGGACTTGGTGCGCGGAATATCGCGGACGGCGATGATCTTGGCCGGCACATGGCGGGGCGAGGCGCCGGTGCGAATGCGGGTTTTCATCGCTTTCACCAGATCCTCCGTCAGTGCCGCGCCGGCCGCGAGGCGAACGAAAAGCACGACGCGCACATCATCATCCCAATCCTGGCCGATGCAGAGCGCTTCGAGAACTTCGGGCATCTGCTCGACCTGATTGTAGATCTCCGCCGTGCCGATGCGCACGCCGCCGGGATTGAGCGTCGCGTCCGAACGGCCATGGATGATCAGGCCACCATGCTCCGTCCACTCGGCAAAATCACCATGGCACCAGACATTGTCGAAACGCTCGAAATAAGCGGCGTGATATTTGACCCGGTCGGGGTCGTTCCAGAACATCACCGGCATCGAGGGAAAGGCTTTGGCACAAACAAGCTCGCCCTTTTCGCCGTGCACGGGCTTACCCTCCTCGTTCCAGACATCGACGGCAAGGCCGAGCCCGGGTCCCTGGATTTCGCCGCGCCAAACCGGCTGCAAGGGATTGCCGAGCACGAAGCAGGAGACGATATCGGTGCCTCCCGAGATGGAAGCGAGCTGGATGTCGTCCTTGATGCCCTCATAGACGAAGGAAAAGCCTTCCGGCGACAGCGGCGAACCGGTGGAAGTCATCAGCCGCAGGCTGGAGAGATCATGCGAGGTTTTCGGCGTCAGGCCGCTCTTGCGCACGGCATCGATATATTTGGCCGAGGTGCCGAACAGAGCGAATTTCTCCGCCTGCGCATAGTCGAAAAGGATATTGCCGTCAGGCGCGAAGGGCGAACCGTCGTAGAGGCAGAGAGTAGCGCCGGCGGCAAGCCCGGTCACCAGCCAGTTCCACATCATCCAGCCGCAGGTGGTGAAGTAGAAGACCTTTTCGCCGGGGACCACGCCGCAATGCAGGCGATGCTCCTTGACGAGCTGCAGCAATGCGCCGCCGGTCGAATGGACGATGCATTTCGGCACGCCCGTCGTGCCCGAGGAAAACAGGATGAACAGCGGATGCGAAAACGGCAGCGGCTCGAATTCTACCGTCTTCGCCTCGAAAGGCGCGATGAACGCATCCAAAGTCCTTGCATCCGGCGTTGCCGCCGCGACCGCCTCGGCATCGCCGGCGTAAGGAACGATGACGGCAGGCGCGCCGAGGCGCTGCGCGATCGCGCCGACCTTTGCCGTCACATCCTGCAATTTGCCGCCATACCAATAGCCGCTGCAGGCGATGAAGAGTTTCGGCTCGATCTGGCCGAAGCGATCCAAGACGCCCTGCTCGCCGAAATCCGGGGAGCAGGAGGACCAGATGGCACCGATCGAGGCGGCCGCCAGCATGCAGGCGATGGTTTCCGGCATGTTCGGCATCATGGCGGCGACACGGTCACCCCGGCCGATGCCGAGAGCGCGATAGGCCTGTTGCAGGCGCGACACCATGGCCGAGAGCCGGTCCCAGGACCAGCGGTCGCGCACCCTGTCTTCGCCCCAGAAGACCAACGCATCGCCCTCGCCGCTTTTCGACAGCAGGTTCTCGGCGAAATTCAGCTCGGCATCTGGAAAGAAACGCGCCTCCAGCATCTGGTCGCCGTTGATCAGCGCCCTTTCGCCACGTTTTCCCTTGATGCCACAGAAATCCCATACTGCCGTCCAGAAGGTTTCCCGGTCGGCGATTGACCAGGCATGCAGGCTGGCGAAATCGGAAAGCGATAGGCCGAAGCGTCGGTTGCAGTCTTCCATGAAGACAACCATCGGGCTTTGCCGGCGAAATTCATCCGATGGCGTCCAGAGCGGCTGAGTATCTCGCATATTATCTCCTCCGGTTTTCGGCTTATATACCATGCTGCAGCGCATTATAAAGTCACTGAGTTGTCGGCATTCCTGCTGTACAATGTTTGCATCCGCCAATCATTTCCTATATCCGGCAAACGGAGGCATATCAGCGCTATCAGTATGAAAGTCTGAGTTGGATCATGAGAGCGTCGAGGAATAAAAAGTGGTGGTTGACGATGCGATCGGCCTCGCGCTGGCTACCTGCCGTTGCGCGCACCACTGGCATCGTCCTTCTCACCATCATCATCGTCTTCGCCGTTTTCCGGGCAACTGCTCCCTTCCTGATTTCCAGCGGCCTGGTGCGGGCCGGCATCGAGAATGCCCTGTCGGACTGGACGGGATATCGCGCCCAGATCGAGGGCGCGCCGACGCTGGAATTCTGGCCGACGCCGCGCGTGACGCTCAACCAGGTTACCATCCGCGAACCGACGAAAAACGGCAAGGTGCTTGGCCATGTCGACAGCCTTTCGGCGGACTTCTCGCTGTTTGCGGCGCTGCGCGGGCGCGCGCATTTTCATGAATTCCATTTCCTGCGGCCGGTGATCTACATCCGGCGTGACGAGACCGGTCTGATCGACTGGACGAATGAAGGGCTGCTGTCCAAGGCAATCGAACGAGTGGAGACGTCCTCCAACCAGGGCATGCCGATCAGCAAGGACCAGGATGCCGTCATCGGCATGCTGACGATCGAGGACGGTCGCGTCGAAATGACGGACGATCGCAGCGGCAATCTCTACAAGATGAGCAGCATAAATGCGGACATCTCCTGGCCGCGGCTGTCCGGGGCGATGACTGCCGTCATTCTGGCGCGGCTCAACGGTCAGGACGTCAAGATCGATTTCAATTCTGCCCAGCCTCTGCTGCTCTTTGCCGGCAAGAGCGTCGATGCGAAGACAAGCTTCTCCTCGCCGCTGATCAACTGGACCTATGCAGGCGCCACCAGCATTTCCAATCTCTCCGCGCTCGCCGGAAATCTGGATCTGAGCGTGCCGAATGTGCCGTCTTTCCTGGCCTGGAGCGGAGAACATCTGCCGGCCGCCGATACGCTACGCAACGTCTCTCTCAATGCCGACGTCGCCGCGATCCCGAATGGTCTGCGCTTTAACAATCTGAACTTCAAGGTCAACGAATCCGCGGCGTCCGGCGTCATGGATCTGAGCTATACGACAAGCGGCAAGCCGAAGATTTCCGGAACGCTCGCCTTCGACCAGATGAACCTCAATCCGTTCCTGGTGGCCTTCTCCATGCGGCTGGCCGCGGATACGGCCATCGACGCATTGCTCAACGGCAATCCGCTACAGCGCCTCGATTTGGATATGCGGCTCTCGTCGAACAAAGCCGTGCTCGGTCCCTTCCAGTTCGATAATATCGGCGCCAGCCTGCTGGTTGCGGGCGGCAAGGCAAAATTCGATATCGGCGACAGCGGCTTCGAGGGTGGAGAGCTCACCTCGCATCTGGAAGTCACGCAAGGCGACTTCGATGGCGGCGGCAAATTACAGATATCCATCCACGATGCCGATTTCGGCGGGCTATTCACCCGGCTCAACCTTGCAGGACCTCTACCGCTGACGACCGGTTCTCTGGATCTTTCGCTCAGCACGTCGAAGCCGATCTGGGCTGCCAATCTCAGCGATGTCGCCGGCAAGATGCATTTCACGTCGGCCACCGGCTCCTTCCGGCAATTCAACATCTCAGCCTTCCGTGCGCTTGCGTCCGAAAAGGCCTTTTTCCGGATGAGCGATATCGCCGACACGGCCTTCGATTTCGACAGCCTCAACGTCGATGCTAGCGTTGCCAAGGGATCGGTCGAGGTTCACAGCGCCCAGATCGTCGGGCGCAACGAAACGGTGATGCTGAACGGCGTCGTTCCCTTCCGCAGCAACGCACTGGCGCTGTCGGGCACGATGCAGGCGAGCAATCCGGCCAATGCGACGGAGCTGCCGATGCTGCCCTTCTTCATCGGCGGCACCTGGCCGGACCCGGTGATCTCGCCGGTCACGACGCTGCTGAAGAAGCCTGATCAGCAGACGCAGCAATAACAGGTCCCGTCTGCGGATGGCTCTGACCTATGCCGCGGCAGCAGCCTGCTCGTCCCTTTGGCGCTGCACTTCGCGGCGCTTGGTGACGACGGAGGCGCAGATGACGCCGATGGTGACGACGCCGATCAGGATGGTGCAGATGGCGTTGATCTCAGGCGTCACGCCGAGCTTCACCTGGCTGTAGATCAGCATCGGCAATGTCTTTGCGCCAGCCCCCGAAGCAAAAGTGGCGATCACCAAGTCGTCGAGTGACAGCGTCAGCGCCAGCACCCAGCCGGAGAACACGGCCGGCGCGATGATCGGCAGCGTGATCTCGAAGAAGGTGCGCACCGGCGGCGCGCCGAGATCGAGCGCCGCCTCCTCGATCGAGCGATCGAAGCTCAGAAGCCTGGACTGCACGACGACGGCAACGAAACACATGGTCAGCGTCGTATGCGCCATGACGATGGTCCAGAAGCCGCGATCGAGGTCGGCGGTGACGAAGAGCAGCAGCAGCGATAGGCCGGTGATGACGTCGGGCATGACCAGCGGCGCATAGATCATGCCGGAAAACAGGATGCGGCCACGGAAGCGCGTGTAGCGCACCAGTGTCAGTGCCGCCAGCGTGCCAAGGACGGTGGCGATCGTCGCCGAGAGCAAGGCAATGCGTACGGTCAGCCACGCCGCGTTGAGCATGCTGTCGTTGCTGAGCAGATGGCTGTACCACTGGGTCGAGAAGCCGCCCCAGACTGTGACCAGCCGCGAAGCGTTGAAGGAATAAATGACCAGCAGCAGGATCGGCAAATACAGGAAGGCAAGGCCGAGCGTGACGGAGACGATGTTGAAGCGGGACCAGCGGATCATGACCTATCTCCCCTTCTCATCGGCTTTTGCCTGTATGTGCTGGAAGAAGACGATGGGCACCACCAGCACAAGCAGCAGGATGGTCGCCACCGCCGATGCCAGCGGCCAGTCTGTATTGCCGTAAAACTCGCTCCACAACACTTTGCCGATCATCAGCGTTTCGGAGCCGCCAAGCAGGTCTGGGATGACGAACTCGCCGACCGCGGGGATGAAAACCAGCATGCAGCCGGCGATGACGCCAGGGATCGACAAGGGGAAGGTCACGCGCCAGAAGGCGCCGATCGGCGTGCAGCCAAGGTCCTGTGCCGCCTCGATCAGCGTGCCGTCCATCTTTTCCAGCGAGGAATAGAGCGGCAGCACCATGAAGGGCAGATAGGAATAGACCATGCCGATATAGACGGCGGTATTGGTGTTCAGGATCACCAGCGGCTCATGGATGATACCGAGCGTCATCAGCAATTGATTGAGCAAGCCCGTCGTGCTCAAGATCGACATCCAGGAATAGACGCGGATCAGGAAACTCGTCCAGAACGGCAGGATGACCAGCATCAACAGCGTCGGGCGGATGCTGCGCGGCGCCTGCGCCATGCCATAGGCTATGGGATAGGCGATGATCAGCGTCAGGATCGTCGATATGCCGGAAATCTTCAGGCTTTGGAGATAGGCGTTGAAATAGAGGGGATCGCCGGCCAGCCAGGTGTAGTTGTCGAAGGACATGCTCTGCAGCTTGTCCCACCAATCGCTGAAACTGTCCGACCAACTGAAAGCCGGATCATAGGGCGGAACCGAGAGCGCCTTCGTCGACAGCGAAATGCGGAAGACGATCAGGAAGGGCGCGAGAAAGAAAACCAGCAGCCAGGCATAAGGCACGATGATGACGAGGCGCTGGTAGATGGAAGAGCCGAGCGTCCTCATGATCAATCCTTCAGCAGCACGCCGGCATTTTCATCGAAGGAGACCCAGACGCCTTGATCATAGGAGAAAGGTTCCTCCACTGCGCGCACTGCATTCAGCGACGAAGCCTTGACGACCTGTCCGCTCTTCAGCTTGACGTGGAAGACCGTCATGTCGCCTAGATAGGCAATATCCCAGATCTCGCCCTCGGCGGCATTGACCGAGGCGTTGGCGGGCGGGCGCGGCGTGACACGTAGCTTTTCCGGCCGGATGGCAAAGCCCGCGCGGCTGCCCTCAGTGAGCATTTCGCTAGCTGCCGTGCGCAGGGTGAAGCCATTATCGACGGCAATCTCGACCGTGCCGCCATTTGCGCGCGTGACATTGCCGTCGAGGATGTTCACGTCACCGATGAAGTCTGCGACGAAGCGGGAATTGGGAGCCTCATAGATCTCCGCCGGCGTCGCCACCTGCACGACCCTGCCATGGCTCATCACGGCAATGCGGTCGGCCATGGTCATCGCCTCTTCCTGATCGTGGGTGACGACGACGAAGGTGAGGCCAAGGCTCTGCTGCAGGTCCATGAGCTCGAACTGGGTCTCCTCGCGCAGCTTCTTGTCGAGCGCGCCGAGCGGCTCGTCGAGCAGCAGCACCTTCGGCCGCTTGGCGAGCGAGCGGGCGAGCGCCACGCGCTGGCGCTGGCCACCGGAGAGCTGGTTCGGCTTGCGGTTGGCAAATTGCTCCAGCTTGACGAGCTTTAGCATCTGCGCAACGCGCTCGGCGATCTCCGCTTTCGGCATGCCATCCTGGCGCAGCCCGAAGGCGATGTTCTTTTCCACCGTCATATGCGGGAAGAGCGCGTAGGATTGGAACATCATGTTGACGGGGCGGCGATAGGGCGGCGTGCCGGCAAGATTCTGGCCGTCGAGAACGATCTCGCCCGTCGTCGGCTGCTCAAAGCCCGCCAGCATGCGCAGCAGCGTGGACTTGCCGCAACCGGATGCGCCGAGCAAGGCGAAGAATTCGCGGTTGTAGATATCCAGCGAAAGATTGTCGACGGCGGTGAAATCGCCGAACTTCTTCGTGACGTTCTTGAAGGAAATATATGGCTTTGCCGAAGGATCCGTCCAAGGAGCAAAGGAACGCCGGATATTACCGAGAGACTTCATCATCTATCCCCGAAATGATTCTGTGTCACCCCGGCTTTCCCCACCCGGTAGCGCTTCAGAATTCGTATTACCCCGTCCGCGACCGCTCAGCGACCTGGACGCATGGTCTAAGGAAAGGCCCGGACGTTTCCGTCCGGGCCTTTGTCTGACTTATTGACCGGTAACAACCTTGGTCCACAAGCGCGTCGCCAGGCGCTGCGTCTTCGGATCCCACGGCGTCACCGTGAACAGGTGTTTCATGATCTCATCGGTCGGATAGACCGCCGGGTCCTCGAGGACTTCTTTGTTCACGAACTGCTGCGAAGCCTTGTTGCCGTTGGCGTAGGCGACGAAGTTGCTGGCCTTGGCGATGACTTCCGGCTTCATGATGTAATTCAGGAATTCATGCGCCTCGGCCACATGCGGCGCATCGGCCGGGATCGCCATGACGTCGAACCACATCTGCGCCTGCTTCGGCATCGAATAGTCGACATGCACGCCGTTCTTGGCCTCTTCGGCGCGATTGCGCGCCTGCAGCACATCGCCGGAATAGCCGAAAGCGATGCAGATATCGCCGTTGGCCAGCGCATTGATATATTCGGACGAATGGAACTTGCGGACGAAAGGCCGGACCGATGCCAGAAGAGTCTCAGCCTTCTTGAAATCCTCCTGCTTGGTCGAGTTCGGATCGAGGCCGAGATAGGCCAGCACTGTCGGGATGACGTCCTTCGGCGCATCGAGCATATAGATGCCGCAATCCTTGAACTTGGCGGCGACCTTCGGGTCGAAGATCACATCGAGCGTCGGCTTGTCGTCGGTGCCGAGGATCTGCTTCACCTTGTCGACATTGTAGCCGATGCCGTTGGTGCCCCACATATAGTCGATGGCATATTGGTTGCCGGGATCGTAAGTGGAGATGCGCTGCATCACCATGTCCCACATGTTGGAGATGTTCGGCAGCTTCGACTTGTCGAGCTTCTGGAACACACCGGCCTTGATCTGGCGTTGCAGGAAGTCCGCCGTCGGCACGACGATGTCGTAGCCGGTCTTGCCCGCAAGGAGCTTGGTTTCCAGGGTCTCGTTGGAATCAAAGGTATCGTAGACAACCTTGATGCCGGTTTCCTTGGTGAAATCGGCCAGGATCGAATCATCGATATAATCCGACCAGTTGTAGATATTGACGACCTTGTCTGCAGCCTGGGCTGCCGTCACCAGCGAAACGGCTGCGAAAGCCGTTGCTGCAAGCCGTGCGAACATGGACTTCATGGTCTCTCCTGTTTTGTTCAAGGGCATCGCGGCGATACCCAACCCTCTGTTTTTCCCGTCAGACTAGAAAGGAATTCCGAAGGCCACAAGGGGGAAAAGCAAGGCAGTATGAGCTTTCACGGATTTGCTGAAAAAGGGAAAGGTCCCGCAGCGGAAACCCCGACGGGCGAGCGCACGCGATTGTGAACGTGAGGCCCGCTTCCTGCGTGAATGCCCGGATGGGCTTTGCTAACATCGCACCGTATCATTCCCACCAATAAACTCCTGCCCTTTTTTCACCGCCCTGCGTCAAGGGCAAACGCAACCCGTCTTTCCAAGGGTTTCCACCATGCAGTATCAAAAATTCGGCAATACCGGTCTCAGCGTCTCGCGCCTCTGCCTCGGCACCATGACCTTTGGCCTGCAGATCGAGCAGGAAGACATTGCGCATGCCATTCTCGACAAGGCGACCGACGCCGGCGTCAACTTCATCGACACCGCCGACGTCTATCCACTCGGCGGCGGCGAAGAGCTTGCCGGCCGCACCGAGGAAATCGTCGGCCGCTGGCTGAAGGGCAGACGCGATCGCTTCATCGTCGCCACCAAGGCGGTCGGCAAAGTCGGTCCCTCCCCCTGGGATCAGGGCGCGTCGCGCAAGCACCTTCTCGACGCCATCGATGCATCCTTGCGGCGTCTCGGCACCGACTATGTCGACCTCTATCAGCTCCATTCCGACGACCGCGACACACCGATCGACGAGACCCTGGAGGCGCTCGACGTCATCGTACGCTCGGGCAAGGCGCGCTATGTCGGCGTATCGAATTTCCTCGCTTACCGGCTGGCTCTGGCGCTCGGCCGCGCCGATTTCCTGCGCACCGCCCGCTTCGTCTCCGTGCAGCCGCGCTACAATCTGCTGTTCCGCCAGATCGAGCGCGAACTACTGCCGCTTGCGGAAGAACAGCACCTCGCCGTCATTCCATACAATCCGATCGCCGGCGGCCTTCTGACCGGCAAACACAGGCACGACGTCGCGCCGACCGAAGGCCGCTTCAGCTCGCAACTGCGCAATGCCGGCACGAACTATCTGCAGCGCTACTGGCATGAACGCGAATTCGCGACGATCGAGAAACTGCGCGGTATCGCCGACGAGGCCGGCCATTCGCTTACCAAGCTCGCCGTCGCCTGGGTGGCCGCCAATCCGGTGATCACCTCCGCCATTATCGGCGCCAGCCGTCCGGAGCAACTGACCGACACGCTCGCCGCCATCGATCTCAAGCTCGATCCGGCGCTGAAGGCGAAGCTGGACGACGCGACAGTGGAATATCGCTGGGGCGACGCTGCTCGCTGAACAAGCGATCCAACCGGCAGCCGCTTTGGCTGCCGGTTTTTACGCGTAGGTCGGGCGCTTGCCCGCAAACAGTTCCGCATGGCTTTTCAGCAACTTGGTCATGCGATCGACCACGGTGCGGATATCCCGCCGATGACGGTCGGCATCGTTCATGACGATCCACTGCCGATGGCGCAGGGACACGATCTCCTCGCCGACCCGTTCCAGCCTCGGTTCCTGATCACCGACGAAGCAAGGCAGAACGGCGATACCTGCTCCCGCGAGCACGAGATCGTGAAGCGAGCGCGGGCGGCTGACCGTGAAGGCGATCTCTTCGCGTCTGTTCTGATGCGGCCAGCGCAGATAGGCCGATACCGCCTCCTCCTCCGCCGCCGCGATCCAACGCTGCTGGCCGGAAAAGCGCATGTTGCGCGCCTGATAGGCGGCATAGGCGACGTCGCCGGTCTTGATGGCAGCAAGATTGGTCTCCTCCGGTTCGAAGGCGCGGATGCCGATGTCACTTTGGCGATGGGCAAGGCTGGCGCGGCGCTCGCCGAGATATAGATCGATGCGGAATCCATCCCGCTCCGAACAGATCGTCGGCATGTTCTGGCTGAGCAGCCAGCCGACCCAGGTTCCGGCGGCAATGCGAACGACGGACATCCCCTGGGCGTCGCGCTGCCAGCTATCCACCTTGCGGGCGGCGGCCTCCATCTCCAGAAGCTGGTCGAAGAGCGCTTGCCCGTCGCCCGTCAACGCATATCCCGTCTGGCTGCGCTGGAAGAGCGTGCGCCCGATCTGGCTTTCCAATTCCAGCATGCGCCGGCCGATCGTCGCCGGGCTCAAACCGCTGGAAGATGCAGCCCCCGTCAACCCGCCGCCGCGGGCGACGTCGAGGAAAAGCTGATAGGAATCCCAGGTCGCGTTTTTCATGATTGAAAAACATAGGGCGAAAACGGCTGTTTATAAAGAAGATTTCTTTGCGTAATTGAAGGGATGCTTTTCAATATGGAGACCTCCCATGATCGACTGCATCGCTTTAGCCAGAATTATCGAACTGGAGAATGACGCCCGCCACGCGCAATGGCGCCGCAACGAGGACGCTTTCTACCAAGAATATGGCCGTGACCCCTGGCCAGTGTTTACCTGGCTCGGGAACGCTCTCGATATTAGCTATGCATGGCTCAAAACGAAAAAAGCGGACCGGCCCGATACGGACCGATCCGCCTGTGATAGCGACGATTGCAGCGGTCAGGCGGCTTGCGCCCGCATATAGCCCGCGCCCTGCCCGCCTTCGATCTTGAACTGCTGGATGAGATAGAGCAGCGCGTCCGCTTCGGTGGCCAGTTCGCGGCTGGCCGCCGTGGTTTCTTCGACCATGGCCGCATTCTTCTGTGTCATCTGGTCCATCTGGTTGACGGAGGAGTTGACACCCTGCAGCGCGCTTGCCTGATCGTGGCTGGCGCGCGCGATCATTTCCACATGCTGGCTGATGGTGACGATCTGACCGCTGATCTGGGCGAGCACGGAGCCGGCCTCCTGCACGAACTGCGAGCCGGAATTGACCTCGTGGGTCGATTTGTTGATCAGCCCCTTGATCTCCTGTGCCGCAGCGGCGGAGCGCTGGGCAAGTTCGCGCACCTCCATGGCGACAACCGCAAAGCCCTTGCCGGCCTCGCCGGCGCGCGCGGCTTCGATACCGGCGTTCAACGCCAGAAGGTTGGTCTGGAAGGCGATCTCGTCGATGACGCCGATGATCTGCTCGATCTGGCGTGAGGCATCTTCGATACGGCCCATCGCATCGATGGCGTTACCGACGACGACGGAGCTGTCGTCGGCGCTGCGCTTTGCTTCGCGGACGATCGCATCCGCCTCCTTGGCGCGCTCGGCGGACGAGCGGACGGTGACGGTGATTTCGTCCACGGCGGCGGCGGTTTCTTCCAACGCGGCCGCCTGCTGTTCGGTGCGCTTCGACAAGTCCTCGGCGGAAGCTGCCATCTGGCTGCCGTTGCTCTGGATCATCTCGACATTGTCGCGCACCTGGCTGAGCGTCTGCTGCAGACGCGACAGCGAGCTGTTGAAATCCTGGCGGAGTTGTTCGAGGCGGCCGATGAAAGGCGTCTGGATGCTAGCAGAGATATCGCCTTGAGCCAGGCGCTCGAGGCCGGCGGCAAGTTCGCTGACGGCGAAGTCGATCTGACGGTCTAGCTCGCGCTTTTCGGCATCGTTGCGCTGGCGCTCGTGCTCGGCTGCGGTGCGCTCCTCGTCGCTCTGCTCCTCGATGCGGATCTTCGAAAGCGCGTTTTCCTTGAAGATGCCGAGCGCGCGGGCCATGTCGCCGATTTCGTCGTGGCGCTGCTCGCCGGAGATCGCAGTTTCCAGCATGCCGTCGGCGATACGGCGCATGGCGGCGGTGATCTGACCGATCGGACGCTGCAGGGTCAGGACCAGAGCGATGCCGCCGGCGACCGAGAGGATGATGCCAAGCGTGGTGGCGAGGATCGAGATGTAGTTCGCCTGATCACGCTCCGTGCCGGCGCTCTGCTTCTGGGTTTCGGCAAAGGCGGTGAGCTGACCCCAGACCTGATCGAGCTGCTGGCGGGCGCTGGCATATTCGGCGATGCGCTGGGTGATGGTATCGACCAGCTTGCCGCCGGCTTCATCCATCGACTTGATGGCCGGGCGGATGGCCTTGTCGATATCGCCGGCGAAATCCATGTCCTTGGCACTCTGGTTCAGCGTATTCATGTCGCCACCGAGTTTGGCGATTTCCTGGCGCAGACGGACGAGATTTTCCTTAGTGGTATTAGCGGTGAAGTCGGCAAGCACGAGCTGCAGCGAATAGATCGAACCTTCGAGACGGCGGGTGTCCTGCAGAACGGAATTGGTCTGGACGACCCGGGCGTCCAGTTGAACGAAGGTCGTGGTCGCCTGGCGCATCATCTGCGTTGCCGTGAGCTGCGTATAGGTCGACATCTGCCGGAAGCGCGAAAGCAGCCGACCGATGGCGGTGACGGTATCGTCCGTTGGAACATCAGTGCTTTCGGTGAAAGCGCCGAGATCCTTGATGGTGCCGGCCAGCGACTGCACGACGCTTTTCTGGTTCTGCGGCACGGCGAGATCGATCGCCCGTAGCGCCTTGTTGAGATCAGGCAACCGGTCCTTGAGCAGCTTGACCTTATCGGCGGGCGTTGCGGCCTTGTTGAAATCTTCGGCGACGGAGACAAGCGCATCGCCGCCCTTCAGTAGGCGGTCGGCGGCGCGCAACGTCGCGGTCGCGTCGGCCTGGTCCTTACGCATCTGGTCTTCCAGTTGCTGACCATCGAAATCGACATTGAAGCGGGCGCTGATCAGCGCTCTTTGCGCGTCTTCGATCACCTTGCGAAAGGCGACTTCCTGCTCGTGTAGCGTCCAGAGCTTGGCAACCAGGTTTGCCGTGTCGGCAGTCTTGGTCGTCGCATCCGTCAGATTATCGCGGCCCTCCGCATCCTTACCGAGCTGGTCGAGCGTCGCGTTCAGGACACCCTGCTGCGATTTGATGTCCTGATAGAGCTTGTCGCGCTGCTGTTCGTTGGTGATGCGCAGGAAGTCATCCATCGAAGCGTAGAGGTTCTTGAAGCCCGTCAGCGATTGCAGCACGCTGTTGGAAATTTCCATGCGCCCCTGCAGCAGGCCCGAAGCGTAGAGCCCGGTGAGGCCGACGGCGGAAATGCTGATGACGAAAGGCAGCACGAAGATCAGAACCTTCGTCTTGATCTTGAAACGAGACAGGATCTTGTCAATGAACATGGTGGCTCTGGCCTCTCATACACCGTACTCCCCCTGCCGACGCCGCGATGGCGCTGACCGGATGCATAACCATCAAACTTGAGATGTTCGCAGATGGGGACCCAACCATGTCGGGAGGCAATCATTGCTTCGGCTCTACGTTGTAGAAGCACGCCCCAGAAAATCTTCGCGGATTGTGAGTCCGATTAATTAATTTTCGGATAAGGCGCCATGGCAATGACCTACAAGGCCATCGATAACTCGGGAAAAGCCTTAAAATGCAGGGAGGTAAGGCCGCGGGCAAGAGGATGCCGGGCGTATGCGCACGTGCTGGCCGCCGGCGAACGGCGGCCGAAGCCGATCAGGCCGATGATATCAGAAGCTGCGCACCGCAAGGTAAGCAATGCAGGCCGCCGTGGCGCCGGTTGCCAGCATCAGCAGCCGAATGGCCACCAATTTGGCATTGTCACGGGTTTGAGCAATTGCAATGGCGCGAGCGCGATGTTGTGTTCTATTCATGAGCCTAAATCCCATTTTCGCACTGACACGATAACCGGCAAAAGGTCGTTCCGGCAACTGCCAATGTGGACAATAAAGATGTAGGAAAGGAAAACGCCGGCACCAGAGCCTAGCCACAATTGTCGCACCCGGCGAATATTTATCCAAAAGGCGTAGGACTTTGCGGCTGGCAGTTCCACTTCCATAGCGGCGCGATCAAGGGCTCGGTCGCTATGTGGAAATAAGTGCTTCAAGCCGCTTCGCCGGCGACATGGCCCGAGGCCCAGGCCCATTGAAAATTGTAGCCGCCGAGCCAGCCGGTGACGTCGACGCATTCGCCGATGAAAAAGAGGCCGGGGATGGTTTTCACCTGCATCGTCTTTGAATCGAGGCAGGCGGTATCGACGCCGCCAAGCGTGACTTCCGCCGTCCGGTAACCTTCGGAACCCGACGGCTTGACCGGCCAGGCCTGGACGGCGGCGGCAAGCTGCTGCAGGCGCTTGTCGGGCTGATCGGCCATATTGCCCGCTATGCCCTCTCCGTCGGCGAAATGCTGCGCCAGTCGCTTCGGCAATATCTCCGCCAGAGCCGTCTGTGCCGATTGCCGGCCATTGGCTTGCCGGGCCGTCTTGAGCGTGATGAAAATGTCGATATCGGGCTCGATCGCCACCGTGATCTCGTCGCCTTCCCGCCAGTAGGAAGAGATCTGCAGGATCGCCGGGCCGCTCAAGCCGCGATGGGTGAAGAGCAGGGCTTCGCGGAACGCGGTCTTGCCGTGGCGGATTTCGGCAGGCGCGGCGATGCCGGCAAGCGGCGCCAGGCGCTGGAGAAGCTGGGGATCGAGGGTCAGCGGCACGAGGCCGGGACGCGTCTCGACGAGCGGCAGGCCGAACTGCTCGGCGATGCGATAGGCAAAGCCGGTGGCTCCCATTTTCGGGATCGACTTGCCGCCGGTGGCGATGACCAGAGAGGCGGCCTCCAAGGTGCCCTCCGACGTGGCGACCTTGTAGCCACCGCCGGCAACCGGCTCGATGGCGCCGATTTCGGTGCGCAGCCGCAACTCCACGCCGGCCGCCCGCATCTCGTCGGTCAGCATGCGGATGATGTCTTTGGCGCTGTTGTCGCAGAAGAGCTGCCCGAGCGTCTTTTCATGCCAGGCGATGCCATGGCTCTCGACCATGGCGAGGAAATCCCTCGGCGTGAAGCGCGCCAAGGCCGACTTGGCGAAATGCGGATTGGCCGAGAGGAAGTTCTTCGGGCCGGCATGAATATTGGTGAAATTGCAGCGGCCGCCGCCGGAAATCCGGATCTTCTCCCCCGGCGCTGCGGCGTGGTCGAGCACGACGACGGAACGCCCGCGCTGGCCGGCGCGGATAGCGCACATCATGCCTGCGGCGCCTGCGCCGAGGACGATCACATCATATCTGCCGGCCACGTTTCATTCCTTTATCCATTGCTGCGCCGCACTGTCGTTTTTCCATCATATGGCGAAAGTCCGAACGGTTTTCCCCCTCGCCAATTGGCAAACTGCCGTTATGATGAAATCTTCGATCAACGCAAATACGGTGTTTTATGCCCGCGAAAAAGACCCCGCTGAAAGCTTCCATGCCGGTCTCGAAAATCGCGACAGTTCCCCCAAGCTTACGATCAGCGCGCGGCGTGGCAAATTGGAAGGAAGCGGCTCAGTGGCTGCGGGCGCGGGGAATCGAAGACATAGAATGCATCACCCCGGACCTTGCGGGTGTGCCGCGCGGCAAGATGATGCCCACCTCGAAATTCACCTCCAACACCTCGCTCGCCCTGCCCTCGGCGATCTATCGTCACACGATTTCAGGCGAATATCCGGAGGAGACCGAAAGCTTCCGTTACGAGCCGCGCGACAGTGACCTGAAGCTGGTGCCCGATCTTTCGACGCTCTCGGTCGTGCCCTGGGAGAGCGATCCGACGGCACAGGTGATTTGTGACATAGTCAATTCCGATGGCGATGCGGTGTCCTACACGCCGCGCAATCTGTTGAAGCGGATCATGGGCCTCTACCGCGAGCGTGGATGGAAGCCGGTGGTCGCGCCGGAGATCGAATTCTATCTCGTCGCCAAGAATGACGATCCGGACTATCCGCTGCATCCGCCAAAGGGCCGTTCAGGCCGCTCGATCCTCGGCGGCCAGGGTTATTCGATTGCCGGCATCAACGAATTCGACGAATTGATCGACGACATCTATCATTTCTCGGAGAAGCAGGGCCTGGAGATCGACACGCTGATCCATGAAGAGGGTCCGGCGCAGCTCGAAATCAACCTGCGCCATGGCGATCCGATCGAGCTTGCCGACCAGGTGTTCATGTTCAAGCGCACCATTCGCGAAGCGGCGATGAAACACGGCATCTATGCCACCTTCATGGCCAAGCCGATCCAGAGCCAGCCGGGCTCGGCGATGCATATCCACCAGTCGGTGGTCGATATCGTGACCGGCAAGAATGTTTTCACCAATCCGGACGGTAGTCCCTCGCCGGAGTTCTTCCACTTCATCGGCGGCATGCAACGTTATGTGCCGAATGCGCTGGCGATGCTGGCGCCCTATGTGAACTCCTATCGCCGCCTGGCGCCGAACATGTCCTGCCCGGTCAACAACGCCTGGGGCTATGACAACCGCACCACCGCGTTCCGCGTACCGGTCTCCGATCCGCAGGCGCGCCGCGTCGAGAACCGGTTGCCGAGCTCTGACGCCAATCCGTATCTGGCGCTCGCGGCCTCACTCGCTTGCGGCTTGCTCGGTATCATGAAGAAGGTGGAGCCGACCGCACCGACCGAGGATTCGGCCAACGAAGGTTCGATCGATCTGCCGCGCGGGCTTCTCGAAGCCATTGCGCTCCTGGAAGGCGAACCGGCTTTCCAAGAGGTCCTCGGAAAGGACTTCATCGACATCTATGTCGGCGTCAAGCGCGGCGAATTCGAAACCTTCATGCAGGTGATCAGCCCCTGGGAGCGGGAATTCCTTCTGCTCAACGTGTGAGGGAGGCCCGCCCATGACATTGCAGGAAGCATGGCAGAGCCCGATAGCGCCGGGCCTTTCCTGGTATCAGGCAACCATCGGCCCTCGCCCCGCCTATCCGAAGCTCGACGGCTCCCGCCGTGCCGACGTGGCCATCATCGGCGGCGGCTACACCGGCCTACAGGCCGCCTACAACCTTGCCAAGGGCGGCGTCGATGTGGTGCTGATCGATGCCAATCGCTTCGGCGACGGCGCCTCCGGTCGCAATGGCGGCCAGCTCGGCACCGGCCAGCGCTCCTGGCCCGAGGAGCTGGAAGAGAAGATCGGCTACGAACGCTCAAAGGCACTGTTCGATCTTGCCGAGGACGCTAAACACCATCTTCTTGACTTTGCCGCCGAGCAGGGCATCGACATCGACTTCATGCCCGGCCAGATGAATGTCACGCATAAGCGGAGCTACAAGCGCGCCTATATGGAGAATGCCGAAATCGCCGCGACGCGCTACGGCTATCCGCATGTCAGCTTCATGGACCAGGCCGAAACCCAGGAGCGGCTTGGCTCAAAGCTTTATCTCTACGGCGTCAGGGATATGGGCACGGGCCATATCCATCCGCTGAAGCTGCTCATCGGCTTGGCGCGGGTAGCGCAGACCGCCGGTGCTTCGATCTTCGAAATGACGCCGGCGAAGGCGATCCGGCAATCCGGCGACAGGACGCTGATCGAGACCGACAGCGGCACGATCACCGCCGACCGCGTGCTAATTGCCTGCAACGGCCATATCGGCAATCTGGAGCCGGTGACCGCGAGCCATGTCATGCCGATTCGCTCCTTCATCGGCGCCACCGAACCGCTCGACAAGTTTCCGGATGTCCTGCCCGGCGGCGAAGCGGTGGCGGATTCGCGATTCGTGGTGCGTTATTTCCGCAAATCGAAGGACGGGCGCCTACTGTTCGGCGGGCGCGAGGCCTATACCGCCGATAACCCGCGCGACATAACGCAGCACATCCGTCGCCAGATCGCCGAAATCTACCCTGCCCTCGGCAATATCAACATCACCCATGCCTGGGGCGGATCTGTCGGCATCACCATGCCGCGCCAGCCTTTCGTGCGCGAGGTCATGCCCGGCGTCACCTCCATCGGCGGCTATTCCGGCCACGGGGTCATGCTGTCAAACTATTGCGGTAAACTCTATGCGAAAACGGTTCTCGGGAACGCCGACGACCTTGCGCTTTTCAAGGCGTTGAACATCCCGCCCTTTCCCGGCGGTGCCCGCATGCAGGCGCCTCTCCTATTCCTGGCGCTCTCGTGGTTTGCGTTGCGCGACAGGTTCTAGAAACAGAACGGATTTCCTCTTCCGGCAATCCGCTCTAAAAAGCCGAGTCTGATTTTTGCGATGCACACTGGCCTTTTTAAATCGATTAGATTAAAAGGGGCCTTAACCAAGACTGATTGAGAGATAGCTCATGAGCAGCCAAATCATTCCCGTTGAACCATTTGACTATGTCGTTTTCGGCGGCAGCGGCGACCTTGCAGAACGCAAGCTTCTGCCCGCCCTCTATCATCGCCAGGTCGAAGGCCAGTTTTCCGAGCCCACCCGCATCATCGGCGCATCTCGCAGCGCGCTTTCGCATGAAGAATACCGTAAATTCGCCGAAGCCGCGCTGAAAGAGCATCTGAAAAAGGGCGAATTCGACGAAGCGGAAGTGAAGAAGTTCTGCGCGCGCCTGTTCTACGTGCCGGTCGACGCCAAGACCGATACCGGCTGGGATCAGCTCAAGAAAATCCTGGACGAAGGCAAGGACCGCGTGCGCGCCTTCTATCTCGCCGTCGCTCCGGGCATTTTCGGCGACATCTCGCAGAAGATTTCCGATCACAAGCTGATCACCAAGCAGACCCGCATCGTCGTCGAAAAGCCGATCGGCCGCGACCTCGCTTCCGCGCTGCAGCTCAACGACACGATTGGCAAGGTCTTCAAGGAAGAGCAGATCTTCCGCATCGACCACTATCTCGGCAAGGAAACGGTGCAGAACCTGATGGCGCTGCGCTTTGCCAACGCGCTTTATGAGCCGCTGTGGAACGCCAACCACATCGACCATGTGCAGATCACGGTTGCGGAATCGGTCGGCCTGGAAGGGCGCGCCGGTTATTACGATACCGCCGGCGCGCTGCGCGACATGGTGCAGAACCACATCCTGCAGCTCCTCTGCTTGACCGCGATGGAAATTCCGTCCTCGATGGACTCGGAAGCCGTTCGCGACGAGAAGCTGAAGGTTCTGCGCGCGCTGAAGCCGATCGATGCTTCCAACGTCGAGCAGGCGACCGTTCGCGGCCAGTATCGCGCCGGTGCTTCGGCAGGCGGCCCGGTCAAAGGCTACCTCGACGAACTGGAAGGTGGCGTCTCCAACACCGAGACCTTCGTCGCCATTAAGGCCGAGATCGGCAACTGGCGCTGGGCCGGCGTTCCCTTCTACATCCGCACCGGCAAGCGTCTTGCCGGCCGGGTGTCGGAAATCGTCATCACCTTCAAGCCGATCCCGCACAACATCTTCGATCAGGCCGCCGGCCGCATCGTCGCCAACCAGTTGATCATCCGCCTGCAGCCGGACGAAGGCGTCAAGCAGTCGCTGATGATCAAGGACCCGGGTCCGGGCGGCATGCGCCTGCGCAACGTCTCGCTCGACATGAGCTTCGCTTCGGCCTTCAACGTCCGCAATCCGGACGCCTACGAACGCCTGCTGATGGACGTGGTCCGTTCCAACCAGACGCTGTTCATGCGCCGCGACGAAGTGGAAGCCGCGTGGGAATGGGTCGATCCGATGCTCAAGGGCTGGGAAGCCACCAGCCAGCCGGTGCAGGGTTATACCGCCGGCACGTGGGGTCCGAGCCAGGCCATCGCGCTCATCGAGCGTGACGGCCGCACATGGCATGACGATATCTAAACTGGGACGACGACGATGACAGCGAACATGCATGCTTTCGCCAATGGCGCCGAACTCGCCGGCAAGCTCGCGGACAAGGTGGTCGAGGTTCTCACGGCCGCCATCGCCACCCGCGGCTCTGCAAGCATTGCGGTCTCCGGCGGTTCGACGCCGAAGATCTTCTTCCAGACGCTGTCATCGCGTTCGCTCGACTGGAGCAAGGTGACGATTACCCTCGTCGACGAACGGTTCGTGCCGGCAGACAATCCGCGCTCGAACCACCTGCTCGTCCAGGAAAACCTGTTGAAGGACAAGGCGGCGTCGGCACAGTTCTTTCCGCTCTACCAAGCCGCGGCTTCCGTCGAGGAGGCCGCCGTTATCGCCACAGAAAAGACCAAGTGCATCGGCTTTCCCTTTGACGTCGCCATCCTCGGCATGGGCAATGACGGCCACACGGCCTCGTTCTTTCCGGGCGGGAGCAATCTCGCTGCGGCGCTCGATTCGAACAGCCCGCGCGGCATCATCACGATGGAAGCCGAAGGAGCCGGCGAACCCCGGCTGACCTTCACCTTCTCCAGCCTTCAGGATGCCGGATTGCTGGTGCTCCATATCGAAGGGGCAGGCAAGAAGGACGTTCTCGCCAAAGCGGAAGCGCCAGGCGAAGAGACCGAGATGCCGATCCGCGCCATTCTGCGCCGGGCCGCCTCTCTGGTCGAGATTTACTGGGCTCCCTGACAGGCCGCACGGCCGCCATCGGACCCTGAACGACACAGCAATCACCGCTGCGCCTCACGCCCCGAAAAGGCGTGCCGGCATAGCAATGACATTTGAAGTCTGCGCCTAGCCCTTTCCCAAGACGGATCACGTTGATCTTTCGGGGTTATGCGCAAAAACAGACGGAGGCAGATCGACCATGGCCGCTGACGCCCGCATTTCGGCAATCACCACACGTATCATCGAGCGCTCGAAGCCGACACGCGAGCGCTATCTGGACCGCCTGCGCAATGCCGCAACGGTGGGTGCACAGCGCTCCGTGCTCGGCTGCGCCAATCTTGCGCATGGCTTCGCCATCTGTTCGCCCTCCGAGAAAGAGGCATTGGCGGGGGACCGCGTGCCCAATCTCGGGATCATCACTTCCTATAACGACATGCTCTCGGCGCATCAGCCCTTCGAAACCTATCCCGCCATCATCCGCGAGGCGGCGGCAGAGGCAGGCGGCATTGCTCAGGTTGCCGGCGGCGTGCCTGCCATGTGCGACGGCGTCACGCAGGGCCAGCCGGGCATGGAACTCTCGCTCTTCTCGCGCGATCTGATCGCCATGTCCGCCGGTGTCGGCCTGTCGCACAACATGTTCGATGCGGCCGTTTTCCTCGGCGTCTGCGACAAAATCGTACCCGGCCTCGTCATTGCCGCGCTCTCCTTCGGCCATCTGCCGGCTGTCTTCATCCCGGCCGGGCCGATGACCTCTGGCCTGGCGAACGACGAAAAATCGCGCGTGCGCCAGCTCTATGCCGAGGGCAAGGTCGGCCGCGCGGAGCTGCTGGAAGCCGAATCGAAGTCCTATCACGGCCCCGGCACCTGCACCTTCTACGGTACGGCCAATTCCAACCAGATGCTGATGGAGATCATGGGCTTCCATATGCCCGGCGCTTCCTTCGTCAATCCCGGCACGCCGCTGCGCGAAGCGCTGACCCGCGAGGCGACCAAGCGGGCGCTCGCCATTACCGCCATGGGCAACGAATTCACGCCCGCCGGCGAGATGATCGATGAACGCTCGATCGTCAACGGCGTCGTTGGCCTGCATGCGACCGGCGGCTCGACCAATCACACGATGCATCTCGTCGCCATGGCGCGCGCGGCCGGCATCGTGCTGACCTGGCAGGATATTTCCGAGCTTTCGGACATCATCCCGCTGCTCGCCCGCGTCTATCCGAACGGACTTGCAGACGTGAACCATTTCCATGCCGCCGGTGGCATGGGCTTCCTGATCAAGGAGCTCCTCAAGAAGGGGCTGCTGCACGACGATGTGCGTACCGTCGCCGGCCAGGGGCTTTCGGCCTATTCGATCGAGGTGAAAATCGGCGCCGATGGCGGCGTCGTCCGCGAACAGGCGCCGGAAAAGAGCGGCGACCCCAAGGTGTTGGCGGGCATCGATGCACCGTTCCAGACCACTGGCGGCCTGAAAATGCTGCGCGGCAATATCGGCAAGGCGGTGATCAAGATTTCTGCCGTCAAGCCGGAGCGCCATGTCATTGAGGCGCCCGCCGTGATTTTCCACGACCAGCTCGAGATCCAGCAGGCATTCAAGGACGGCAAGCTCAACCGCGATTTCGTCGCCGTCGTCCGATTCCAGGGCCCCAAGGCGAACGGCATGCCGGAGCTGCACAAGCTGACGCCGGCACTCGGCGTGCTGCAGGATCGCGGCTTCCGCGTGGCGCTGTTGACCGATGGGCGCATGTCCGGCGCGTCCGGCAAGGTACCGGCCGCCATCCACGTCACCCCGGAAGCCGTCGAGGGCGGACCGATTGCCCGCATTAAGGAAGGCGATATCATCCGCATCGACGCGATTGCTGGTACGCTGGAGGTGCTGGTCGACGCTGCCGACATGGCCGAACGCGATCCCGTCGTCATCGACCTCTCCGAGAATGAGTTCGGCATGGGCCGCGAGCTCTTCGCCTCGTTCCGCCACGGCGCCGGCCCGGCCGACCAGGGCGCCAGCGTCCTGTTCCATCATTGATGGTTGCGTCGCCGGAATTCGGCAAGACGACGTCGAACATTGATCAGGGAGTGTTCGACGCCGTCTTTTCCGCATTCGCCGGAGCCTTGTCCGTCCACCCCGGCGGGAGGCCGATGCGTGCTCCTATGAAGCCCGTCACGCCCGGCGACTTCCCAAATGCTTTGCAGGCCTCATACTTGGGCGCTCGGCCGACGAGAGCCGCCAAATTCGCTCTGGAAGGGAAAGAGGGCATCGATCCGAAGGGCGTTTTGCCCTTGACCAACAACTTGCTGAAGTCGCCGCCGAATTTGGCGGCGAGACTGTAGGCATCTCCTTCCCTGGCAACCGTTCCTGAATCAAGAAACGCGTTTGCCCCACGTCCCCAGATCATCACAGCTCTCTGCACGCCCTGAGGATTAAGGGCCTCCGCCTCGAGAGAGAGACTGCCCATGCCGATCGGGATGCGGGGGATGGGCACGGGTACATTCGGCAGCAGCACGCTCTTGCCGACAGATGCGACTTTCGAAACGCCGACGGCTGTAGCGTTCGTTGCCTTGACCTGCGTGACGACGGCGCGAACAGTCAGATCCGCCTGATGGGTTAGACCGACAACGACGAATCGTTCACTCAATCCGGAACAAAGCGCCCTGTCGACGGCATTGGTGACGAGGTTGCGCTGCTCGGGCGTGAAGGCGGCGCTTTCAGCCCGCAATGAAAAAGCAGTCGGAATAATCTTCACGGTCTTCGCCGTCAGAACATCGTCCCTGCTCACCCGAAGAAGCGAGTGGGCAACCAGCCCGTCCGATCGGGTCAGGCCGTCATAAGATCGCAAGGATCCCGCGCGATCCAGGGGCGCTGCCGCGCACCCCCCCAAGAAACTTAGCAAAAGAGCCATCGACCAAATATCGGACCGCCGACGCCCAGGGGTTTCGGCGGCATCTGAACCGTAAGTCTCGCAATTATCGTGATTTGAGATTGCATTGGCTGGCATGGACGTATCGCTCTCCTGCGTTTGGTTAGGGCATCTCGTATCAACATTAAATATTACACTGGATGTAAAAATTAATGTTGGCTACTTTGCGGCAATCCAAAAATGGCGCGCTGGAATTATTTCACCGGGAATTGAGCAGGGTGCGGGACAAGCTGATGGTTTGAGTGGCGCTGCGACTTATGACAGTATGGAGCGATGCATGATCGCCCCTTAAAACCGGAAGGCCTGCGCGAGCAAAAGCGACGCCTGACATTTCAACGCATAGCGGAAGTCGGACTGAAATCCTTTCTAGCGAAGGGTTATCAGGAAACGACGATCGACGAGATTGCGGCCGCGGCTGGTATTTCCCGCCGGACTTTCTTCTATTACTTCAAAAGCAAGGACGACATTCTTCTGGCGCATCAGCGCGGATATATGGACGCTCTCCGGGCAAGCATCACAGAGAACGCATCAGCCGGACGACCGCTCGATGTCATTCATCAGGCAACCCTGAGACTTGTAGCACGCCTTCAGGCTGAGGCTCCTCAGCTTCTTGAGACGGCCCGGCTTCTGCGTCAAAGCGAGTCCCTGCGCGCACGCACGCGCAGCAACTACCTGCAGCTCGAACAGGTTGCCTACGAGACACTGTGCGAACTGTTTCCGACGAGGGACCGCGACGGACTACGGCTGGTTTCAATGATTGCCGTAAGCCCTCTTCGCCTCTCGGTCGACAAGTGGCTGCAGGAAGACGGCAAGCTACCGCTGATTGACTACATGGAGGATGCGCTCAAGAAGTGGCAGGCGGAAATTTGATCCGTCTCTAAATCAAAAAGATAGAGTGGGATGTCGCCCGAAAACCGCGCACAGTCTTCGGCATCCCGCTCTATCCCTTTGTTTTTACGCAATTCCGGACGAAAAACCGCTTCGCACTTTTCCTGGAATTGCTCCAGCGCGTGGATCGTCGCCCAAACCTATTCTTGGCGACGAGATTTAATCAAGCACGGATATCGAGCACGCGGTCGCGGTGCGACGGATGGGTGCTGTAGACGAAGATCTTGTTCATCTCCTTCTCCGACAGCAGGCGCAGGAAACGGACCTCGATGGTGTTGTTGGGGAAGATCTTCATCAGGATGCAACCGACCTTGGTGATGCGGGCATCGGGGATGTCGAGATAGAACTGCTTTGGCAGATTATACTGGGTGAGGATCGCCAGAATCGCGCTGCTCTGCGAGATTCGGATGATATCGCAGCGGCGTGACGCCAAGTTCATGACGCCTTTTTCGGTATATTCGATCCGCGCCGCGTTCATCGTGTCCTCCATTCTGTACCGCACCTCGCGGTCGTACATGAAGGACTCTTCCTTGTTGAGGAAATGCTGGCCTGGGTGAGCGGTGCCGGAAGCTGCCATTATCGTAAATCCCTGAAGTATATTACGAAGCTCAGGCTACCAGCGGGTATTTAACAGAAGGTTTGGAAGCGCTAGACCAAGTTGCATTTTATTGTATTTCTACACCTGGACTAGCGCTCCCGCGCTCTTGGGAGGATGCCTTATTGCTTGCGATAGGTGTGGCCGTCAGCATCGAAAAGATGCAGCTTCTGCCTATCGGCCGCAAAGCGCATCTTCTGCCCGCGCTTAACGTCTGCGATGCCGGGTATCTTGACGATGATCGGCTCACCATCCACCAGGCCCTCGATATAAAGTTGCGTGACCTCGCCGAGGGCTTCCACGATGGAGACCTCGCCTTCGAAGAGGTAATTCTCGTCCGTCGCGATCCGCAAATCTTCCGGGCGAACGCCGAAGCTTGCGGTTTTGCCTTGCTCGGATGCCGCCGTCGCAATGTCGAGCGTCACCGTCTTGCCGCCTGTCAGAGTCACTGTCGTCATCGCGCCGGTGCCAGTGACCTTCGACGGGATGATGTTCATGGCCGGCGAGCCGATGAACTTCGCCACGAAGAGGTTGGCCGGATGCTCATAAAGCTCGAGCGGCGCACCGACCTGCTCCACACGACCGGCCGACAACACCACGATGCGGTCCGCCAAGGTCATGGCTTCCACCTGGTCGTGGGTGACATAGATCATCGTCGTCTGGGGCATGGAATCGCTGAGCTTGGCGATCTCGATACGTGTCGCCACGCGCAACGCCGCGTCGAGGTTCGATAGCGGTTCATCGAACAGAAAGACCTTCGGGTTGCGGCAGATGGCACGGCCGATTGCGACGCGCTGGCGCTGACCGCCCGAGAGAGCCTTTGGGAGGCGCTCAAGATATTGCGTGAGCTGAAGGCTCGCGGCGGCGGCGCGAACGCGGCGGTCGATCTCCTGCTTGCTTTCCCCGGCGATGCGCATGCCGAAGGCCATGTTGTCGAAGACCGTCATATGCGGATAGAGAGCATAGGACTGGAAGACCATCGCGATGCCGCGCCTTGACGGCGGCACCTCGTTGACTTTCTGTCCCGCGATGAGCATGTCGCCGGAGGTGATGCTCTCGAGCCCGGCAATCATACGCAGCAAGGTGGATTTGCCGCATCCGGACGGGCCGACGAAGACGATGAATTCGCCCTCCTGGATATCCAGATCGATGCCATGCAGAACATGCACATTTCCGTATGATTTTCGGATGTCCTTCAGAACAAGCCCTGTCATCTATGCTCTCCTCCTCCCAAACACTCAGGCGAGACGCGCGAAGTAAGCGCCCCAGGCCGGAATATCGATCTTGTTGCCGTAGTTGTTGCTTGCAAAACCGTGACCGGCAAGAGCCTGCCAACTCCCCTCAGGCAGGGTTGCAGTCGCTTCTGTCGCGCTCATGTTGAACACACAGAGAATAGTCTCGTCGCCGTAGTGACGCGTATAAAGCAGCACGTCCCCCTGCGGTTCAGCAAACGCAATCTCGCCCTTGGCGAAAGCCGGGTGCTGCTTGCGGAAGGCGAGGAAGCGGCGATATTGCTCCAGCACCGAACTCTCATCTCCATGCTGCACGCTGACAGCGCGCAGGATATGCTCTACCGGCACCGGAAGCCAGGGTTTCACCGTCGAGAAACCGCCTTGTGCGACCTGGCTGTCCCAGACCATCGGCGTGCGGCAGCCGTCGCGGCCCTTGAATTCCGGCCAGAATTGGATGCCGTAGGGGTCCTGCAGATCCTGATAGGCGAGATCGGCTTCCGTCAGGCCGAGCTCCTCGCCCTGGTAGAGGCAGACCGAGCCGCGCAAGGTCAGGATCAAGGCCGCATATTGCTTGGCAAGCGCATCACGATCGGCAACCAGGCTGCCCCAGCGGCTGACATGGCGCACCACGTCATGGTTTGAAAACGCCCAGCAGGCCCAGCCGTCCGGCGCGGCGGCGGCAAAATCCTTCATGACGTCTTCGACGCGTTCCGGCGACAGCGGGTCCGGCGCCAGGAATTCGAAGGCGTAGCACATATGCATCTTGTCGTCGCCGGACGTATATTCGCCGACGATCTCGAGCCCGCGCTGACTATCGCCGACTTCGCCGACGGCGGCAATCGCCGGATATTCATCCAGCACGGCGCGGAAACGCTGCAGGAACTTCAGATTCTCCGGACGGTTCTTGTCGTAGAGATGCTCCTGGAAATTATAGGGATTGACCGCCGGCGCGGTCGAAGCATTGCGGCGGGACGGCTCCAGCGCGGGATTGTCGCGCAGTTCCCGGTCGTGGAAATAGAAGTTGATGGTATCGAGGCGGAAGCCATCGACGCCACGGTCGAGCCAGAAGCGCACGACGTCCAGCAGCCGGTCCTGAACCTCGGGATTGTGCAGGTTCAGGTCGGGTTGCGAGATCAGGAAGTTGTGCATGTAATATTGCATGCGGGTCGGATCCCAGGCCCAGGCAGAACCGCCGAAGATCGAGAGCCAGTTGTTGGGCGGCGTGCCGTCCGGCTTGGCATCCGCCCAGACATACCAGTCCGCCTTGGGATTATCCTTGCTCGAGCGGCTTTCGACAAACCAGGGATGGCGGTCGGAACTGTGTGACAGCACCAGATCGATCATCACCTTGATGCCGAGACGATGCGCTTCGGTCACCATCACATCGAAGTCGGCAAGCGTACCGAAGATCGGATCGACATCTTCATAGTTGGAGACGTCGTAGCCGAAATCACGCATGGGCGAGGTGAAGAACGGCGAAATCCAGATCGCGTCGACACCGAGGGCTGCAATATGCGGCAGGCGGACGGCGATCCCCTTGAGATCGCCGATGCCGTCGCCGTTCGAGTCCTGATAGGAGCGCGGGTAGATCTGATAGATCACGGCGCCACGCCACCAGTCCTTGTCAACAGCCGAAATCGATTGAGGGGCAATGCTCATGCTGAGTGGTCCTGTATGTATGGAATGGTCTTGGATCAGCCCCCCTTCACCGACCCGGCGAGCAGACCGCGCACGAGATAGCGCTGCAGACCGAAGAAGACGAGGAGCGGGATAAGGATGGTGACGAAGGCGGAGGCCGTCAGGATTTCCCAATTGCCGCCGCGCGAGCCGAGTAGGGCGTTCAAGGCCGCCGTCAGAACCAGATGATCCTTGTCGGTGCCGAGGAACACCATGGCGATCAGAAGGTCGTTCCAGACCCAGAGGAACTGGAAAATCGCAAAGGAGGCGAGCGCCGGGAAGGACAGCGGCAGGATGATCTTGACGAAGATATCGAAGTCGCTGGCGCCGTCGACGCGGGCGGATTCGATGATTTCCTTCGGCAGGCCGGCAATGTAGTTGCGCAGCAGGTAGATCGCGAGCGGCAGGCCGAAGGCGGTATGCGCCATCCAGATGCCGGGATAGGTCTTCGACGGCACACCGAACACCTGGCCGATTTCGTTATAGATGCGCAACAGCGGGATGAGCGACATCTGCAGCGGCACGACGATGAGGCCGACGACAAGCGCGATCAGGAGCGCGCGGCCGGGGAAATCCATCCAGGCAAGCGCATAGGCAGCGAAAGCCGCGATCAGGATCGGGATGATCGTCGCCGGAATGGTGACCGTCAGCGAGTTGATGAAGGACTGGCCGATGCCTTCGCCCGTCAGAACGGTGTGATAATTCTGCAGGGTGAACTGCGGTGGGGCGGAAATGGTCAGATAAATGCGTTTGCCGCGCGTATCCGCGTCGAAAGCAGCATTTTTCTGATAGCGGTAGCTGCCATCGGCATTGACGGTCAGCGTCTCGCCATTGCCGATATCCGCAGGCGCACCGGCCTTGAAAGCGGCCGGGTCCTGCACACGCAGGCCGAAGGATTCGATCTTGCCGTTACCGCCGTTACCGTCGCCGGAGACATTCCCGGTGATCACGTAATTGGGGCCATCCTGCGTCGCCTTATCGTTGCCAGCGAGGCGCACTGCCGTCGTCCGCGTCGAGCCGGCGAAGGCCGTCCACCAGCCGGAGACGACGATCTGATCCTTGTCACGCAGGGCCGTGATGAAGATACCGAGCGTCGGCAGCAGCCAGACGAGAACGATGAGCACAACCGCGAAATGAACGAAGAGGCGAGCGGGGCCGATGCGGCCAAGGTTTCCGATCATCTTAGCGACCCTTCATTTCTGCGTTTGCACGACGGATGTTCCAGATCATGATCGGTGTGACGGCGACCATGATGACGAGCGCGATGACCGCGCTTCGGCCGGAATCGCCGCCGCCGCGGAACAGCCAGTTGAACATCAGATTTGCAAGGACCATCGTGTTCCACTGACCGTTGGTCATGGTGAGCACGATATCGAACACCTTGAGGACGAGGATGGTGATGGTCGTCCAGACCGTGGCGATCGTACCCCAGACCTGCGGCACCATGATTTTCCAGAAGATTTGCCAGCCATTGGCGCCGTCGATAACGGCCGCTTCGATGGTCTCCTCCGGAATACCGCGGAGGGCGGCCGATAGGATGACCATGGCAAAGCCGGTCTGGATCCAGATGAGCATGACCATCAGGAAGAAGTTGTTCCAGAAGGGGATGGTGATCCAGACTTCCGGCGTACCGCCGAAGAGCTGCACGACCGCATTCAGCAGACCGATCTGCGTGTCGTTGCCGCCGCGATATTCGTAGATGAACTTCCAGATGACCGACGCGCCGACAAAGGAGATTGCCATCGGCATGAAGATGACCGCCTTGGCGATGTTACCCCACCAGATGCGATCGGTCATGACTGCAATGACGAGACCGAAGAAGGTGCAGGCAGCCGGCACGACGGCAAGCCAAAGGATGTTGTTGAAGATCGACTGGCGGAATTCGGTGTCGTTGAACGCCCAGACATAGTTGGCGCCGCCGACGAATTGATTGCCGTCAGGCCCGTAGAAGGACAGGATGAGCGTCGCCACCACCGGATACATCAGGTAGACGGCGAGGAGGAAAAGCGCCGGTCCGAGGAAAAGCCAGGGGCGGATCAGGCTGCGGCGACGCAGATTGACGGCGGCGCGATGAACATCGCCACCTTCTTTCGCCGGGAAAATCAGGTCCAGCAGTTTGTTGGAAAACAGAAAATAGGCGGCGCAAACGGCAACGCCGAATATCATGGCTCCAATCGCCGTCAGTATCTGCGAAATCATCCTTCCCTCCCGAATAATTGCTTGCACGAAGCGACCTGTCCGGCGTCGTCGGCACCTCCCAAGGCGTCGGCTACGACAGGGTAGAGCGGCGGCGCCGGGAGATACCGGCGACGCCATTCTGCGATGTTATGATTACTTGATGGAGTCCCAAGCCTTCTGGATTGCGTCGGCGGAGTCCTGAGCGGACTTGCCACCGACGAAGTCCACCATGCCGGTCCAGAATGCGCCTGCGCCGATCTTGCCCGGCATCAGGTCGGAACCGTCGAAGCGGAAGGTGGTGGCGGTCGTCAGGATTTCGCCTTCCTTCCTCAGAGTGTCGTTGGCATAGGCCGCCGTGTTGACGCCCTTGTACGGGGTCAGGAAGCCGGACTGTGCCATCCAGACTTCTTGGGCGATCGGCGTCTGCAGGAACTCGATGAAGGCGCGAGCGGCCTTCGAGTCCTTGGTGATCGTTGCCAGAGTGCCGGCGCCGAGAACCGGCTTGCCGAGCTCCGGATGCGATGCATAGGGCGGGAAGTAGAAGAAGTCGGCATCCTGGCCGAGCTTCGTTCCCTCGGGGAAGAAGGATGGGATGAAGGATGCCTGCTTGTGCAGGTAGCACTTGGGCGGAACAGTAAAGAGGCCCTTCGGGCTATCTCGGAAGTCGGTCGAGGCAACCGCAGCGACACCGCCGTTGACATATTTGGCGTTCTTGGCGAACTTGCCGAATTCATCGATGGCGTTGACGACCTTGGGGTCGTTGAATTTCAGGCTGTTGTCGACCCAGCCGTCATAGTCCTTCGGCGAGACGGTGCGCAGCATCAGATCTTCGACCCAGTCGGTCGCCGGCCAGCCGGTGGCGCCGCCCGAACCGAGGCCGATGCACCAGGGGGTGCCGCCGTCCTTGACGATCTGGTCGGAAAGCTTGATCAGGTCTTCCATGGTGGTGGGGACCTTATAGCCGGCTTCTTCGAAATTTTCCGGCACGTACCAGACGAGCGACTTCAGGTCAGCCTTGTACGGGAAGGCGTAGAAGGCGTCCTTGCCGTCCTTGCCCTTATAGGTGCCGTAGCCAACCCAGCTATCGCCAGCGCCATAGTTGGTCTTCACCCAGTTTGCCAGATCATCGCCGAGCGGCGTCAGATAGCCCTTGCTGGCAAGGTTGGCGAGAAGGCCCGGCTGCGGCAGGATCGCAACATTCGGAGGCGAACCGGCCTGGGTGTCGATAACAATCTGCTGCTCGTAGTTTTCCGAGGACGAATACTTGGCATTAACGCCGGTCGCTTCGGTGAAATAATTCAGGACGCTCGTGAACAGCGCCTCGTCTTCGCCGCGCCATGGGCCGAAGATCGTCATCGTCTCGCCTTTCAAGTCCGCATGAGCGGCCTTGAAGTCGTCATAGCTCTTCCAGTTGAACTTGGAATCCTGACCGGGCTGGAACTTCAAATCTGCAGCCAGTGCGCTACCAGCCGCCAAGGCGGCAACGGCAACGGTCATCAAAAGCAATTTCTTCATGTGGTTGTCCTCCCAAATACAAATCCCACGAGCCCGAACACGCGGCGCGTGCTGCGCGCTCATTTCTCAAAGCGCTTTGGCTACTCACTCATTCCATTGCGGGCAGAGCAAAGTCAAGCGAATTTGTGAATTCGGCTAATATACACCCAAATCTCGCATTGCAGCATTGAATGACATCAATATTTCGCAAATTGTCTTGTTTCGCATGCGCTGCCTGCTACATAGTCTAAAGCGCTTTGGAAGCCAGTCGCATGGCAGGAGGAAGCCTTTGCGCGACTGGAATGGGCAGATGGAGGAGCGGAGCCACGTGAATCTGAAGCAGCTATCGCAAATGTTAGGCCTGTCGCAGACCACGGTCAGCCGTGCTTTGAACGGATATCCGGAGGTCAATCGCGAAACCCGCGAGCGAGTGCTCAAAGCGGTGCGGGAGACGGGCTATCGTCCGAACAAGGCCGCGCAACGGCTGGCGACCGGCAAAGCCGGCTCGATTGGCCTGGTCATGCCGACGGCGCCCGGCCACCCGTCCGATCTGCATTTCGGCGAATTCCTGACCGGCCTCGGCGAAGAGGCATTGCGGCATGATTTCCATTTCGTCCTGACGCCGGCCGATCCGAACGACGAAGTCGGTGCGCTGAAGCGGCTTGCCGCCAGCGGCAATGTCGACGCCCTGTTCATCACCTATATGCGCGGCCATGATCCACGCCTCGAAATGCTGAAATCATTGTCCATACCCTTCCTGGTGCATGGACGGTCCTTTGGAACGGAGCCGGATTACCCCTATCTCGACATCGACAACGAGGCCGCCTTCTACGACGCCACAAAGCTGCTGCTGCAGCTCGGCCACAAGCGTTTTGCGCTGCTGAACGGCCCGATCTATCTCGATTTCGCCATCCGGCGGAAAAAGGGCGTGGTCGCAGCCCTTGCCGAACGCGGCCTGATGCTGGATGAGGCGTATGTCAGCCATACCGCAATGACCGATGAACAGGGCTTTTACGCCATGGAGCGCATCCTGCAGCTCGACGTGCGGCCAACCGCCATCCTCTGTTCCAGCACAGTACTGGCGCTCGGCGCGGTGCGCGCCATCAACCAGGCGAAACTGAAGCTCGGCGAGGATATTTCGCTGATCGCCCACGACGATGTGCTGACACTGTTGAAACCGGAGAATTTCACCGTGCCGCTGACGACCACGCGATCGTCGCTGCGCGCCGCGGGCGTGCGCGTCGCCGAGCGGCTGATCGGCGAGATCAAGCAGCTCGAGACATTTCCCGAGCAGGAGCTTTGGAAGACCGAGCTGATCGTGCGTGCCTCGACCGGCGTGGCGCCGGCCGATTGATATGATTTACTTGGCGTGATCTCAGAACTGCGGCGCCGGCCTGCCGGCAGCACGATGGGCGGCAATCACCGTATTGGCCATCAGCATGGCGATGGTCATCGGCCCGACGCCGCCCGGAACCGGGGTGATGGCGGCGGCCACTTCCGCCGCCTCGGCAAAGGCGACATCGCCGACCAGCCGGCTCTTGCCCTCGCCGCGTTCCGGTGCAGCAATGCGGTTGATGCCGACATCGATCACCGTCGCACCCGGCTTCACCCAATCCGCCTTCACCATTTCCGGCCGGCCGACCGCCGCCACCAGAATATCGGCACTGCGGGCAACCGCCGGCAGGTCCTTGGTGCGGGAATGGGCCGTCGTCACCGTCGCATTGGCATTGAGCAGCAGTTGCGCCATCGGCTTGCCGAACAGGTTCGAGCGGCCGATGACGACGGCATTCAGACCCGACAGGTCCTCGCCATGGATGCGGCGCACCAGCAGCATGGCGCCGGCCGGCGTGCAGGAGATCAGCCCGGTGGCAAGATCGCCGGTCGCCAGCTTGCCGGCATTGACCACATGCAGGCCATCGACATCCTTGTCCGGCCGGATCGACTGGATGATCGCTTCGGCATTCAGATGCTTCGGCAGCGGCAGTTGCACCAGGATGCCGTGAATGGCGGCATCCCCGTTGAGGGACTGGACAAGCTTTGCCAGCTCGTCCTGCGTCGTCTCGGCCGGCAGCGTGTGCTGGATGGAGGTAAAGCCGCATTCCTTGGCCATGCGGCCCTTGGCGCCGACATAGGTGTGGCTGGCCGGATCATCGCCGACGATGACGACGGCAAGGCCGGTCTTCACACCCGTCTCTTTTTCCAATGCTGCGGTCGCCGTCTTCACCGCATCAATTACCGAAGCAGCCACCTGCTTGCCATCGATCACAGTCGTCACGAATATCTCCCGACATAATTTCGGCGGCAATCTACAAGCCATCGGCCCGGCGGATTTGCCTGCCAACGCCCTATGGTGTCTGAAAGCGGTAATTGCAAGGAGAAATCGGCGACGGGTTCAGCCGCGCCCTGTCTGCCGGCGTGAAGCATAGGTCTGCACTTTCATACGCAACAATGCTAACTCGCGCTGGATTTGCGTCAGCTCCTCGGTAACCACTGGACGATCATTGGCAACGGGAATCGTAGCGTCGAAGCGCAGTTGCGGCAATTCGGGCATTGGTCGCGGCGGCAGCGGGGCCGGCTCGGCGACACGGCTGAAAACCGGCTCGGGCGAAACGAAGCGCCCGGCTGTCTGATCCTCCGAAAGCGATCCGCCGCCCATCCATTTCCGCAGGAAGACCAGGCAAAGTGCTGCACCAAGGCCCATGACGAAACCCGCCGCCTGGCTACCCGCAAGATTGTCGTCGAGGGGAGCCTTGGCGGCGACGGCAGGGGCGATGACGGCGATCGGAACCTCGACTTCGGGCGGAGCCGTATCGGCGTTCTGCAGATCGGCGTCATAGCGGCTCTGGGCGGCCGCGACATCATCCTGAAGCTGACCAAGGCGGGCCATATCGACATCGATGCTTTTCTGGCTGAGAGCGGTCATCCGCGCGGAAAGCGCCGTCCGGTTCTCAAGGGCAGCCTTCAGGACCGTATCGCTGCTGGCGATCAGTCGCTGCAGTTGATTGCGGATATCGGCGGCCAGCCCATCGACCGTCGCCTGTTGCGCCAGCAGACGGGGATGGCGCGGGCCGAGCTGCGTGGAGAGCTGGGACAGGACGACCTTGGCGGCGCTATAGCGGCTACGCAGATCATCAAGTCCGGCAGATGATAGATTGCCCGACAGCGCGCCACTCGTGACGCTGGCAGGCGTGGCGGATTTGGCGGCAAAGACGCGGGCCTTTGCACTCTGCACGGCAGCCTCGGAGGCCTTCATCTCCTCATCCAACTGACGGCGCTGCCGCTGAAGATCGAGTGCAGCTTCGATCTTGTCGTTGCCATACTGCGTCTTGAAATCGGCCAGCGCGGCCTTCGCTTGATCGAGATCCTTGCGACTCCGGTCGGCAAGCGAGCTGCTTTTGCCAGGAAGGCCAGCGCCTTGCGCAACGGCGGCGTCATAGATCGTCGCATCGGCCAGACGATTGGCGATCTCGGCCGACTTTGCCGGATCGCTTGTGGTAACGGCAAGATGCAGGGTGCCGCTCGGCGCATCGGTAGTGGCGACAATATCCCTGCGAAGGGCTGCCTGCGCACGCGACGGCGCGTCGGACGCATTGCCGCTGCCGGAGAGCAATTCCATGGCAACGCCGAAAGCGCCGGCCCGATCACCGGTGAATTCCGGATCGCGGTCGAGCTTCAGCCGGGCGACCAGATCGGAAAGCAAGGAGGGCGCGGCGGCGCGTTTGGCGGTGACATCCAGAAGCGCCTGTCGCGCAGCCCCCTGCCCTTTTATCTGCAATACGGTGTGGGAGACATAGCGCGGCGGAGCTGCCAGCATTGTCGGGAGAAAGGCGCCCGCCAGTGCGGCGACAATAACGAAGGCAATGGAGCCGAACCCGAACACCCAGCGCCGCGGCGGCGTAGGCGTCACCGCTGAAACGGCGTGCGGTTCAACCGGAGGCGAAAGCTCGATTTCGACGACTTCGACACTGGGCGAAGCCAATGATTGATCTGCGATCGGTTCCGGCTGCCCATACATGATCGTTTCGCGGGCGACTGGATGGTCTCGCAGGATGCCGCGGATGCGGTCGGGCAACGGTTGAGCCTCTGCAGCCTCGTCCACATCAGGCTTTTTTCGCCCGGAGACCGGATAGGGATCGCCGTCCAGCATCTTTTGAATGAGGGCCAGCAACTCCGCATCGCCCGGGGTTCGGTGGCCGGCAGGCTGGGCGTTGGCGGCTATCAGATAGCCGTCTGCCCCGCGATCGAAATGGGCATGCCGACCTACGCCGCGGTAAGCTCCGAAGGCTTCCGCGTCGTCAGGAAGGTATCTCGTCCTGGCCTTGCTTTCGAACATGGCGGGTTGTCTCGCGCGCATGGTCAGTGACCGATGCCGATGGTTAACCCACTCTAAATTTTCATGGCAAAGAAAAGGTTAACGACAACCGCAATCTGGGGGCGCAATCTGGGGGCGCGATCGGGATCAGCCGGCGAGCTTATCGGGCGAAGGAAGCCGCAGCAAAGGCGCGGGCTGCGGTTCGGCGGCGCGCAGAATGCGCTCCTTGCGGCCGAATTGGTGCCGAACGACCTGGTAGAGGAAGAGCGGCACACCGAGAATATAGCGCCGCCACAGCCTGCTCGGCTCCTGAAGCAGGCGGTACATCCATTCAAAGCGCGTGGCGCGCACCAGCGCCGGCGCACGCGGCACCGTGCCGGAGACGAAATCGAACAATGCGCCGACCGTCAGCACCAGCCTTGCGTGCTGCGGTTCGATATGGTCGGCGACCCATTTTTCCTGAAGCGGCGTCCCCATGCCGACAATCAGTACGTCGATCTTCTGACGGCTGACCTCCGCCGTCACCAGATCGCTTTTCTCCTTGTCGAAATAACCGTCCGCAATAACGATGAATTCGTGCCACGGCGCATGTTTACGGAAGTTTTCCGCGGCCTTTTCAACAACATCGCGGCGGCCACCAATCAGACCGATACGCTTCGGCCGATCCATAAAGGTCAGCAGAGCCGGCACGAAATCGGTACCGTTCAAATTGGCCGGAAAGGAAACGCCATGGGCAACCCGCGAGGCGATATCCAGGCCGACACCATCGGGCAGGACAAGGTTTTTCGCCAGCACATCGCGATACCTGCCGTCGCGCAGCATCATCAGCATATTATGGGCGTTGACGAAGGAGATGACCGTCTGGCCGACCGGGAGGGACGCCAGCTCGTTGATGAAGTTCAGCGCGTCTTCCCAATCGAGGTCGCAGACCGGCAAGTCGAAAATCATTCGACGCGACGTGAGCACGGCAAAATTTGCGACTAGATTCACCCTAGACCTCCTGCCGCAGACGCCTTCATACGCGCGTCGCCGGCAAACTTCTCGACGCAAATCCTCCACCGTCTGTCCGTTCGGTGACATCGGACGCATCGCTGAGGATGCTTATAGCAAGGCGATCCCAAGCTTCCGTTAGGAAAATCGATTGGAATTGCGAAAGAAAAACAGGGATTTGTTAACGCTGTTTCGGGCGACAAACGCAGCAGGCCGCTCCATAAGGGGAGCGGCCATCACCGGTCTCAGCAGGTCTAATGTGCCGGCTTCGGCTCCGCGTCGGGCGCTGCATCGCCCTGGACGATCTTTACCGGCTTGACGGTTCTCTTGCCGCCGCCATCGCCATTGTTGATCTCATCCTTGGAGAGATAGTCGAGCTGTTCGACCAGAACGTCGGCGACATAGTCGCCGCCGAGGCGTTCGTTCATGTTCTTCTTGATATCGCTGCGGAAACTGGCGACATCGAAGCTGCCGGTATGGCTGATGTCGATCGTCTTATTGCCCACCAGCAGCGAATAAAGCTCGTCCGTCGTCAATTCCGTCAGCGGCGTCTGGAGCTGGTTCGCCTTGCCCTTCTCCATCATGAAGGAAATGCGGGTGATGAAATAGCCGTTCACCTGACCGTTGGCGATGACGGGCACGTTGATCGATTCGCCCTTGACGAACTCCTGCTGCGCCTTTTTGGCGTCGTCAGGATTGATCGCGGGCGCCGTCGCCATCTGCACCGAAAAATAGACCGAAGCCAGCGTTACGGCGCAGACCCAGAGGCCGGTGAGGACGAGCTTGATCATCCGGCCTCACGGACGCGGAACTGCTCCTGCGAATAGGTGCCGTCCGCATCCGCGTTCTGCACCGCATTCTTCAAGATATCGGCGACGGCACGCACGGCCTCGAGATGCGCTTCGACGCGCCGTGCGTTCAAGATCAGCTTCTTCTTCAGCCCGTGCAACTGCTCGATATGCGAGATGGCAAGCTCGGCCGGATTGGTATCGCGAAACAGCATCGACAATTCGTAGAGGCAACGGCTCTTATGCGCATTCGATACTTTGAGATCGAATTCCGGATCTTTGCCGATGCGGTTGTTCTCGTTATCGATGATCATTTCCAGGCGGCCAAGGACCGACTTTATCCGGTAGTCGTTCGAAATTACTTCCATGTCCTGCCCCCGATCATACTTTCTTGGACGTCAGCGTATCTTGATTGGTGACGGTCGTATCGCTGTCACCATTGGTCTCGGCTGCGGCAAGCGTCTTTCGCTGGAAATCGGTGATTGCACTCAGCGCCATCTTCTTGTCGTTCTCATCGGTCGCCGCATTGACGGCGCCGGTGTTGCGCATCTTGGAAACCTGTTCCTTGTACATTTGCTCGGCAATGCCGACGCCGCCATTCTTGGCGAGCGTATTGCCGAGCTGTTCGGCCATCATGCCCTTCCAGATTTCACCGGCGGAGCCCTTGCCGTACAGCGTTTCGCTGTTCGGCAGCATGTTCTTCACGAAGTTCTGCAGCACCATCGCTTCGAACTTATGATAAGTCTGCGGCACCTTTGTCGGCGCCGTATGCGTGTTGGCGTTGCTGAGGCCGGCCTTCGTTGCGGCGCTGTCCAGCGCACTCACGGTCGAGGCGAAACCATTGCCGTTTTCCGCCAGGCTGGTGGCGGCAAAGGCAGCCCTGTTGGCCGCGAGCTTTTCCTGGGCTGCCTGAACGTCGGCCGGATTGGCGGCCTTGACGACATCCAGGACCAAATCACTCGGAGGCGAGATAGCCACGTCACGTTTCCTTTCACTAGAGCATGATCCCGCGACGCGTGAAGCAGCCATCGAGCAAGGTCATGCCGAATCGAGCGGTTAGAGCGTCGTGCATTCATTTGAACGCATGAAAATCGTTCTAATCTTTTGAATCCGGAGCAAGGCGGCGATTCGGGGATATGCCGTCTTGTTCTGAGATCACGAGGATTATGGTTTTTGAACCTTGCTGGAGGCTGGCGTTGCGCCCGCGAAGCGCTGATCGATGATATCGTAGACGGCATTATCGTCCGCCTCGCGCATTTCCAGTTCGCGGGCATCCTTCATATGCTCTTCCAACCGCTCCGCCTTGGTGCGCTCTTGCAGAACTTTCGTCTCGATCAGCTTTTGGATGCCGTCAAGTTGCTGATCCTTGAGCGTCAGGCGGGCATAGCGCCCGGCATAGTGCACCGAAAATGCCATATGTATCGGATCGGCCGAGCTGATCGCGTCGATCAGTTTTTCCATCGACTGGCTGACCTCGTTGCGCTGGCGGGTGGTATCCGCAAGCTCGTTTTCCGCTATCCGCTCGAGATGGCGCTGTACGGCGACGAGGCGCTTCAATTTTTCGGACCGGCTTTTTTCCGCCATCGCTTCCGCCTTACGCCGCTAATGCCCGTTGAAGACGCTCAGGAAGGCGCCGGAGAACTGACTGACGATCGCCGCGATACTGAGATAGAGCATGAACAACCCGCCCATCAGCAGATAGGGCGTGGAGATAAAATAGATCGGGATCTGCGGCGCCAGCTTATTGATGAAGCCGATCGACATCTGGAACATCAGACCATAGAGCAGGAAGGGGCTCGCCAGCCGGAGCATGATGAAAAAGGTGGCCTCCAGCGTATCGGCCACCGATACCAGCGAAGCGCGCGCATCGATATGGCCGCCGAAGGGAACGACCGAATAGGAATCGACCAGCGCCTGCAGGACGTGGTGGTGAAAATCCATAATGAACAGCATCATCAGTCCGCAGAAGCTGATCAGGCTGGTGAGCGACGTCTCGTTCGATTCTTCGATGATGTCCATGCCGCCGGGCGCATTGAAGCCGATGAGCATCGATATGGCCGTGCCGGCGAATTGCAGCCCGAGCGTATAGAGCCGCGCCATCATGCCGTACATAAGGCCGATCACCGTTTCGGTGAAGATCAGGCCGATATAGGTGGCGCCGCCTTTGGACACTTCCGGATAGATCGTGTTCCAAAGCAGCGGCAGGATTGCCATCGACAAGGCGGCCGCAAGCAGGATCCGAACCTGTTGCGGCACGCGGCCCGACGAAAACCCCGGTAGCACCATGATGCAGCCGCCAATGCGGCAGAAGGCGAGAAACAACGCCAGAATGGTGCCCTGGGGGTCTGTTATCATGAAATGGAACCTAGAATCTTGATCTCGATCCCCTTGGCCAATTCCACATGCGACAAGACCGGCAGAGTCGCGAACAGGCGTTCGATGATCATGCGCACATAGGAGCGCGTTTCCGGCGATGTGACAAGCACGAAGGGCAAGCCGCGGTCCATGTATTCACGGATAACTTTGCCTGCCTGCTCGCTGAATTCTTCCAGATTGCGCGGATCGATGTCGAACTCGACGATCTCGCCCTTCTGGTCGCGCTTCAGCGCCTGATGGAAGATAAGATCCCACTTGCTGCCGAGGCGGAGAACACGCAGCACGCCATTGTCGGCAAGGTCGCCGCAGAGCTGCTGCGCCATGCGCACGCGCACATGCTCGACGATCTGCTCCGTCTTGCGCACATGCGGCGCAAGTTCCGCAACGGCTTCGAGAATGAGGTGCAGGTTGCGGATCGAGACACGTTCGGCAAGCAGCAGCTTGAGGACCGCCTGCAGGCCGGAATAGGACATATGTGACGAGCAGATCTCGTCGGCGAGCTTCTTGTATTCCGGATCGAGGCGCTCGATCAGGATCTTTACGTCCTTGTAGGAGAGAAGTGCCGGCAGGTTGTTGCGAATGACTTCGCTCATATGCGTCAGCACGACGGAGACATTGTCGATCGGCTGGAAGCCTTCGCGCTTCAAATCCTCGGTGAAGGCTTCGAGGACCGAGACAGCGGGCATACCGAAGGCTGGTTCGCGAATCTCGTCGCCCGGAACGGTCGGCTTGCGGCCCGAACCCGTGACGACGAGCACTTCGCCGACACGCAACATGTTGGAGGCGACCGTCGTGCCGTGAATGCGGATCTGATAGGACTTGTCGGCAATGGCGATGTCGTCCGTCACCTTGATTTCCGGCACGACGAAACCGTATTGCGTCGCGAATTTCTTGCGCATCTTGCCGACACGGAAAGCCAATTCCTGATGCGCGCCGAGCAGGCGGGTGGAGACGATCTTGCCGAGCGCCAATTCGATTTCCGAGGTCGTCAGAACCGACTTGACCGAATCCTTCTCCATTTCCTTCGACTGCATCACCTTCTTTTCCTCCGCATCGCGGCGAAGCTTGTTTTCGGCTTCGGCCTGCCGCGGGATGAACCAGGCGCCGCCTGCCATCAGGCCGCCGAGAATGAGGAAGGGAACGAAGGGCATGCCCGGCATGACGGCCAGGATGCCCATCAGGATCGCGGCAACGGCGAGCGCGCGCGGATAGCCGCTCAACTGATTGATAACGGCCTGGTCGGTGGAGCCGGCGGTGCCGCCGCGCGAAACGAGAAGACCGGCGGCGAGCGAGACGATGAGCGCCGGCATCTGCGACACCAGACCGTCGCCGACCGAAAGCTTGACGAAGACGTCAGCCGCCTGGCCGATCTGCATGCCATGGCGGAAATAGCCGATAATGATGCCGCCGAAGATGTTGATGCAGGTGATGAGCAGGCCGGCGACGGCATCGCCGCGCACGAATTTCGAGGCACCGTCCATGGCACCGAAGAAGGAGCTTTCCTCTTCCAGCTCGCGGCGGCGGCGCTGCGCTTCTTTTTCGTCGATCAGGCCGGCCGACAGGTCGGCGTCGATCGCCATCTGCTTGCCGGGGATGGCATCGAGGGTGAAACGCGCGCCGACTTCGGCGATACGCGTCGCGCCCTTGGTGATGACGATGAAGTTGATGGTGATCAGGATCATGAAGACGATCAGACCGATGACGAAGTCGCCGGACATCACCAGGCTGGAGAAACCGGCGATCACGCCGCCGGCCGCATCATGTCCCTCATAGCCGTGCGAAAGAATGACGCGCGTCGTCGCAATGTTCAACGACAAACGCGTCATGGTCGCGATCAGCAGGATGGTCGGGAAGGATGAGAATTCCAGCGGCTTCTTGATCCACAGCGCCACCATCAGAATCAGCACCGAGAGCGCGATCGAGAAGGCCAGGCCCATATCGATGAGGAATGGCGGGATCGGCAGGAAGAGCACGCACAGGATGACCATGATACCGAGGGCGAACCCGATATCACGCATGCTGGGATTGGCTTTGGGAAGTGCTATTGCGGGTGGTTGCGCCATCGACCGGTTCCGTCTCTTCATGAGAGGGGGCAAACGGCTGACCCGTTTGCCCTATTCGGTCAGATCATTAAAAGGCGAAGCTTGCGCGAGAATGGCCTCTGGCCGACGCCACCGTCCTAAAGCGCATCGCAATCTCTGGGATCAGCTCTTTGCGCTTTAGCTCTTAACTTGCACATGTCGTGATCGCAAAACCGCTGCGCAGTTTTGCGCGTCATGTTTTAGAATCCCGACTGAATTCGGGAAAAGACGAGGTTGGTGAAGATCGAGATCTGCGAGCCGACGAAGGGGGCCGTGATGCCGACCGTCACCATGACGGCGACGATCTTCGGCACGAAGGTCAACGTGGCCTCCTGCACCTGGGTCAGCGCCTGGATCAAGGCGATGACGAGGCCGACGATCATGGCCGCAAGAACTGCCGGGCCCGCGGAAACGAGCACCGTCCAGATCGCCGCCTGGAAGATATCCAATGCATCGGCTTCATTCATATCTTCATCCCTTAGTTCAGCCGGCTCCTCATGAGCTGCTGGTCGAGTCGGTACTGTCAGACGAATCGGTCGTAGTATCGCTCGTTGACGTCGTCGTATCAATCGTCGTGCCTGCCGGCGCGACTGTGACGCCCGCCTGCAGAAGCACTTTGTCGCCGTCTTCGGTTTCGGCAATGATACCGTCCGAATAGACGGTTACTTCCTTGATCGTGCCGGTGACCGTGCCGTCGGCACTCATGATCTCCTTGCCGATATAATCCGACGCATTCGAAATCCATTGATTCTGCAGCACTGTTTCCAAGTGCGAGTTCGTCTGGATCTGCTGTTCGACCTGGGAGAAGCTGGCGAGCTGCGAAATCTGCTCGCTGGCATCCATGGGGTCGGTCGGATCCTGCGTCTTCATCTGCGCGATGAGGAGCTGCAAGAAGTCATTGTAGTTCACCGTAGCGCTTGCCGAGGCTGTCGCCGCGTTACTCGAACTGCTGCTGGTCGAAGACGTGGTGCTGGTGACTGCATCTACCGCCACGGCGCGATCTCCCGGCGAATATGCTCGATCGTCGCGGCCGGCATTTCCTGGTTGTGAAGAATGTTGTCTTCGACCGGGTAAAGCCCGCGGATCGCCTTGAGCGCGTCGAAGGCACGGCCGGTGGCCACGAGCCCATCGATCCGCTTCAGCTCGGCCAGCACTTCCTCATTGCGGAAGCAGGAGAGCAGCATCACGATCGACTTGCGGAACATCGCCGTCGATTGTTCCTTGCCTTCCGGATTGATGAGGATCATCTGCGCGATGAAATAGAGCTGGCGCAGCGGTGTCGTCGCATCTTCCGGCTGGAGAACGTGGTTCTCGAGCAAGAAGGTCACATCATTCAGGAATTCCAGGGCGACCTTGCGGTCAACACGCAGCACGGCCCCGTTGATAAAAATTCTTTCCCCGGCTTTAAGCGATATGCGAAGCGTACTTTTCATTTAAGTCCATCCCTGATGATGGTGGTGACATCGATGATGCCTTGATAATTTTCCGACTGGCGCCTACGGATCCGGTCGCATTCCTTCAAAATCCAGATTGCGATGGAGATAAGATTGGCGCGCAGTTCGACGTTAAGCTGGTTCTCCGGACTTTTTAGATCCTCGATAAAGCTGATCCAGACACGTCTTGTGTAGAACAGTGCCTCGATCGCTTCGCGGCCGTACTTCCCCTTGTCACGGGCCGCAGAGAGAAGAGCTACCGACCGGTCCAGAACTTGACGTTCTCGCTCCTTGGCGTCGGCCACTGCATCCTGCATGACTTCCGCATATGAGAACTGATACATTCATGCATCCTTCTTGGTCATTACATGCCTTTGATCATCAAAGGTAATTTACAAGGCTCAGCTGCTGTATCTTGGAGACGATAGTATATGCCGTCTCAAGCTGAGTTTCGAGGCTGTTGACCTTGGTCGAAGCCTCATAAGGGTCGACTCCGGTAAGGTCGCCGATATTAGTGTTAATGATATCCTTCTGTGCGTTCAGCGATGTGTTCGCATCTGAGAGACGCGATTGCGACAGACCGAGCTGGCTCGACTGGTCGTTGATTCCATCGATCGCCTGACGCGTATAGCTGGTTGCCTGGTCGTTGACCGCATTCAACGCGTCCTGGTTCAAGCCCAAACTCGAATCCATCAACGAGTTGACGACGGTGGTTGCGAGCGCCAGGTAGCGCATGCCGGGTTCATTGGCGTTGGTCGAGGAATCGATCACTTCTGAGTTGCTGATGCGGCTCGACATGTTCTGATCCGAAGCGGCCGACCAGCTTGCCCAATTGTCCGGCGCAGAAGCAGAGTCCGACGTGAACATCGGCTCGACCTCAGTGGTGATGAAATCCGTCATCTGGTCGCCGGTCAGATCTTCGACGGTCGTGCCGTTGTCGCTGGCATATTGCGCCAGCGCCGTCTGGATAGAGGTCGTCGCATCGGCGGTGTAGTCGGTCATCGGCTGCACGTCGGTATTGGTGCCGGCGAAGAGATACTCGCCGTTGACCATGGTATTGGCATCGGAAATGAAGCTCGAAAGCGTCGCACTCGCCGTCTGCTGCGTCAGCGATACGCTGCTTCCATCGGTGTTGCCACGCAGCGCCACCAACTGATCCATCAGCTTCTGAGACTGAGACGACATGTCGCTCAGAGCCGTCTGTGACGACGACATGCGCTGATCGGCGATCGAATTGCTGCTGAGCAGGGAATCGATGCGTGTGACTTCCCGCGTGAGATTGACGCTAAGTGCAGTATTGCTCCCCAGCGCGACGCCGATATCCGCATAGACGCCGGTCGTCGCTTCGGTCGAAGCATCCGTCATCTCATTTTGCGACTGACGGATCGTCTGACGCATAGCGTTCTGAATGGCTGCGCTTGAAATGAAGGAAAGTTTCATGGCTTAGCTCGCAATATCCAGTACCGATTGAAGCATCTCGTTCACGGCGTTCAATATCTTCGTTCCCGCCTTGTAGGATTGCTCGATGTCCATCATCAGCGTCAGCTCTTCGTCGAGATTGACCCCGGTCTCGTTCGAATAGACTTCGGATGAACGCGACAGCGCCGCGGAGGTATTTTCCGCCGCCGTATTTGCCGAGCTGCGCTGGTCTTCCAGCCAGCCGATGGAATCGGACGCGTAATCCATGATGCTGGCCGTCGTGTCGGAGCCTGCCTCGGGATCGAAGTCCATCTTCGTGTCCATGCCGGTGACGTAGGAGTCGAGCAGATCGGAATAGCCGCTGTCGCCGCTGGAATTGACGACATAGTCGGAGCCGTTGATGCCGCCATCGCGCAGAAGGGTCGGATCGCCGCCTTCTGAGGTAATCAGCGCCGGATTGACCGCGATCGTACCGGCCATGCCGGCGACAGCGGTGGTATCGGTCTCCACGGTACCGCCGCTCCAGGTGAAAAGGCCTGGCAACGCATCCTGAGTGGAGTCAGACTGGTTCTTCTCCGAAAACATCGACACGAGGCCGCGTGCGATTTCGTCGAGCTGCTTCTGATAGGTCGGAGCAACGTCGTCACGAACTTGGAGCGCCGCCTGAAGGCTGCCCTGCGCCGTCGTGTCCGCGCCCTCGCCGGGATCGACCGCTACGCCGTCGATGTAAACACTGTTGCCGACGGTGCCATCGGTATAGGAATTCGTTGGCGTGAAGGTGACCTGACGCGGTATCGTCTCGAACAGCGTCGTGCCGCCGCTGGTATAGAGCGCCATGTCGCCGTTCGATCGTGTGACCGTGGTGACGCCGACGATCTGGGAAATCTGTTTCAGGACCGCATCGCGCTGATCCGTCGCATCCGACAGCGCAGAGGACGTCGGACCGGCGGTCGCAGTCGCGGTCTTGACCGCATCGTTCGCCTGCTCGAACTGCGTCAGCAGGCTGTTCAGCGAGTCGACATCCGAGCTGATTTCCTTGTCGGCATCGGTACGAATTCCGTTGACGGCCGTGGTGGCGTTGTTCAGGGAGTTTGCGAGATCCTGGGCAGCGTTGACGGCCGATTGCGCGGCGGTGGTGCTGGCCGGCGAACCGGCATAGGTCTGCATTGCCGTTTGCAGGGCGGCAAGATAGGTAGACGGCGCGATCTCGTTGTCGTTGCCGCCGATCGTTCCGGACTGGATATCCTCATAACCCTTCAGCAGGCGCTGCTGAGCAGCATCGTCAGACGTGCTGCCCAGGAAAGCCTTTTGCAAGGATGGCTCATCGGCGCGGGCGATCTTTACGACCTGCGCGCCACTCATGTCCGTCGTCAACATCGCCTGGCGGCGGGTGTAATCCGCGTTGCCGGCATTGGCGATATTGTTCGATACGACACTGCTCTGCGTGCCGGTATTGTTGAATATCGCTTGCGCGTTATTGAGTGCTGTTGTGAGGGACATGGCTGGCTCGCTACCCTATCGTACTTATTAACGTTGCAGGTTGACCAGAACGTCCAGAAGGTCGGAACCGGCTTGGAACACCTTGGAGTTCGCGGTGTAGCTTTTCTGCGCCTCGATCATGTTCGTCAGTTCGGTCGCAAGGTCGACGTTGGATTCTTCCAGCGCGCCGGACTGAATGTAGCCAAAGCCGCCGGTCTGCGGGAAACCGGTCACCGTAACGCCGGACTCACCGTTGGCCGAATAGACGTTGCCGCTCTCGAGCGTCAGATTGTCGGGGCTTGCCACCGTGGCGAGCGGGATACGATAGAGGGCCTTGGTGGAGCTGTCCTTATAGACTGCGTTGACCGTGCCGTCCTTGCTGATCGTGACGCTCGTCACCGGGTTCGGAGCCTGGCCGTTCATGCTACCCGTCGCGTTGAAGTCAGTGGCGACCTGGGTGAAGCCCGTCATATCCATCGCGATGGTTTGCGTCGTCGATCCGCTGGTGAAGCTGAGATCGAACGTTCCGCCTGACGTCAAAGCGCCGGTATCGTCAAAATCAAGCTCCGTGCTGCCAACCGGATCGCTGCTATAAAGAGCACCGCCCGACGTCGGATCAGAAACCAGGTCTGCTTGATTGTAGACCGTGACATCCCACGTGTTGTCGGCGGTCTTGGTATAGTAGACGTCGAAGGTGGTAGCGTTGCCTTGGCTGTCATAACCGGTGATCGAAACCTTGTTCGTGTCGTCGGTTACCGGATACGTATTTTCGGACGGCAGATAGCCGGTGGTGCTGCTGGTCGCGATGTCGGCATTGGAATCGAGGTTGCCTTCCATCTCGCCAGTCGTCGTGGCGACGGCGGTCACGCCATTCTCGCTGACATTGATCGGCTCCAGGCCGCTGAAGCCGTTGACGACCACAGAAGCCGTTCCGGAGGAGCTGTAGGGATAGCCCATCAGCGTAAAGCCGGCGGAATTGACGAGGTTGCCCGAGGAGTCCGCCGAAAAGTCGCCGGAGCGGCTCAGAAACGTCTGTCCGGACGAGCTCTGGACGACGAAGAAGCCGTTGCCTTGGATTGCGAGGTCTGTGCTCGAGGTCGTGTAGGATATGTTGCCCTGCTGCGAGATCGCGCGGTGCACCGACGTCTGGACGCCGCCGGAACTGTAGCTGCCGGCCGAGGAAGGCAGGACGAGGGAGGAAAAGCTCGTCGATGCTTCTTTGTAGCCGGTGGTGCTGGAGTTGGCGATGTTGTCAGAAACAGTACCCAAACGGTTTGCCTGGGCGTTCATCCCTGAAACCGCGGTTTTCATGCTGCCGAAAATGCTCATCTGGAATCCTCGTTTTCCTCGTAAGGCTGAGAGTATGGGGCGGGCCTTGCGTGAAGCTGTCTGAAAAGAGGAAAAGCCGGTCATCATGAAGCAGCTTTTCGGAGATTGCTGCGACGCGTCATTAGGAGCGCTCGACGGTCGCAGTAAAGGTAAGAGTTGGCGCACCTTCGCATTCGAACACCGCGATCGATGTTCGGGGCCCGCGTATAATCCTGGGAATTTGAAAGAAATTTTGGGAGGGAATTACACGCGGGCCAGCGTTGCTACGCCAAGTCCCGGTCGAAGCATCAATTCCAATCGATGCAGTAGCCAAGGAAGCGCTTGGAATCGACGGGATCGAAACCGAGCTTCTTGCGCAACTTCTTGCGCAGCTTGGAAATATGGCTTTCGACGACGTTCTCTTCGACTTCCTCGTCGAAGATGCCGTAGATCGCGTTGAAGATCTGCGTCTTGGTCACGCGGCGGCCACGGTTGGAAATCAAATATTCCAGAATGCGACGTTCGCGCCGCGGCAGGGCGAAGACATCGCCGTTAATCTCCGGGTCACGACCGTCGGCGAAGACGCGAATCGGGCCGATGTCGGTGTAGCTGGTGATCGCCTTCAGCCTCCGGCGGATCGCAGCCGCACGGGCCAGGATTTCGCGCGGATGCACCGGCTTACGGACAACGTCATCGACGCCGCAGTCGAAGAGCGCCAGCGTCGATTCCAACGAGGGCTGATCGCTGACGGCGATGACGGGAGCTACCGACCGGTCGCGAATTGCCCGCGGCAATTCGTGCACATGCTGTCCCTGTCCGATCAGAAACGCCTCGACGGCGGCAATATCGCCGTCCGCAGCGGTCGTGACCCATTCGCCGAATTCCCGGGGATCGAACCCCGTTGACGGGATGCCCTCGCGCCCAAAGAGAGAAGTATAACCATCCTTAACGAGCTCTCGCTCATCAACCACTACGATCATTCGTCCGCCTCCGAATCAGTGTGGTGTTTCGATGGACTATGGGTACGAATCGGGCGAATCACGAACAACTGTCGGAAATGAGTGACGGAAATTAATAATTGATTAAGAATTGGGGGCCGATTTGCACTAGATGTAGTGGGTACCCTTGGTTTTACACCGATAAAAAATTGGTTAGTTAGTATATTACGAATATACGTAGTTCATGGCATCTTCGTGTTGTCAACCGTGCCAAATAGGTTAGCGACCGCCTACGAAGAGCCAAATACAACTTTTGGTTAATTCAGTTCTGACAGAAGGTCGCCGCGTTCGGCGTCCATTTTCCATATCCGGTGGCGACCAGATTGGCGATGACACGGCAAACATAGACCTTTTGGGCGGGGTCGTTGTTCGGGCCGGCATGGTATCTAGCTACCGCCATCGTCCAGGTCTCATGCCTGTCATGGAGGTCGCGGAGGAACTTGGCAGCGTATTCGACATTGCGATGGGGGTCGAACATATCGGCAACGGAGGCGAAGTTTTCGCCGTGAAAATACTGGTTGATCTGCATGCAGCCGATGTCGATCAGCTTCGCTCCGCTCTGTTTGGCCGCAACGAAGGTCTGCAAGGCGGCGCCTTCCGAAGGCGGGAAGATCGGCTTGCCTTCGACATTGAGGGCGTAGGGATACAGCGAGCCTTTGCGTCCGGTCTCCGTCAAACCGACCGAATAGAGGATGCCTTCCGGTATGCCGAATTTCGCCGCTGCCGACTGGATTTCGCGCTCGCACAGGCCGGCTGCGCCGTTATCGGGCGGCGCGCCGTTCGCGGTGGCAAGGGCGTCAGAGGTAAACGTCGCCAGAGCGTAAACGCTGAGCACTGCCAGCAGTGCCGTCTTCCAAGCCGCGTTCGCCCGTGCTGCGATTACCATCATTGCCATTTGCCTGCTGCCCCGAATAGCTCTGCCCCTTTGGTCGTGCGTCCCCACCCTGCCCCTGATTCAATAGGGATTGCTGGGACTGTCCCTGGGAGCCGGATTGCCTGCCGCTATCCGATTGTTGATCCGCGTTCGAGGCCAGGGTCACGGTGATATTGTCGACCTGATATCCTTGGGCGCGCAACGCATCGACCATGTGGCTCTGATCGGCATGGAGCTGCCGATAGGCCTCGCTGGTCTGCACCTTGAGATCGACACTCAATTGATCGCCGGAAAGCCGCATGGTGGCGGTGACCTGGCCGAGATCGTTGGGATGCAGTTGGATCTTGAGCGTATTGACGACCTTGCCGGTGCTCGTCCAACTCGCCGCGTTGGAGAGCGCCGAGCTGGGCTGCATCGCACTCGACCATTCTCCATCTCCAGCGAGAGCGCCGGTGACGAGCGTCGCGTTAGAATTGGCCGCAAGACCGAGGTAGCGGCGGGAATCGAGCACCGTAACGGTCTCCGCATTGCTGCTGCCCGATGATGCCTTTACGTCGACCTGCGCCGCATCGTCGCTGCCGGTTTTGCTGATCGACATGTCGAGCGAGCCGCCGCGTCCATCGGCACGCACCAGCCTGAACGTCTGCGCCGTGATCGTGGCGTCGCTGCTTGTCCCAGAAACTGCCGATCCGGTATCCGTGGCATCCGCCGACGCATCTTTCAGCGTCACATCGGCAATTTTCGGCAAAGGCTGATCCGGCTCCGTCTGCGTCTTTGTGTCGGCGCCGGCAAACACATTCGTTGCGCTCTGCGGCGCAGCCGCAACCGCGTTGGCCGCCTGCGGCACGTTCAAAAGCGATAGCGCATCCGACGCTGCGCCGCTGGTCTGGGTGGTTTGCGTCGCCGAAGACTTACTGTCGTCATCCGCTGACGTCGTCTTACCCGTCTTCCCCGGCGCTTGCGTCTTGCCGTCGCCATTGCCAGCGCCTTGTACCGGCTGATTGCCCGCGATCGCGTCCGCCAGTTGCTGCGCGATGTCGTCGAGCTGATCCGAGGTCTGCGCCTGAGCCTGATCTAGAACCTGGGCCGCATCCGTCTTGCCGGCCGGATCAGTCGCCTGAGCCTGATCGGCAGATGCGCCATCTACCTGGGCCGACTTCTGAAGATCCATCAGCGATTTTGAAAGATTTGCCGCGTCCGCTCCTTGCGGGAACTTGGCACCGCCGGGCTGCTTGGAGCCTTTGGCAAGCTCAGCGAGGGCGGCAATATTGGCGACGGACGGATCGATCATGCCGGCTCCGGCGTTGCTGCCATCATCCACGACCGGAGCGGTTGCCGTCGGATCGCCAGCCGACGTTTTCGCCGGATCCGCATTCGCATTTGCGTCGGTATCGATATCGGTCGCCGTATCAGCGGTGTCCGTATCGTCGTTCGCGGCCGTGTCAGATCTTCGCCCGTTGCCGCGCGAACTGGTCAATGCATCCAGAAACCCTTTGCCGTCACCATCATCCTGCTTGGCCGAACGCCCGCCTTTGGCAACAGCAACCAGATCGGCCCCGGGCGGGGCACTGGCAATACCGATATCCATCATGATCAATGACTTTCCTGCTTCAACAGGCCGTCGATGGCGTCAAGCTTCGAGCGGCTCGTCGTGACGAATGCTTTAAATGAAGAGTCGGCCTCCTGCCTTCCTTCATCCGGGGCGTGAGCCGCCTTTGCCGGGGCTCCCTCCTCAACACCCGCCGTGCCAGGGGACTGGGCCCCAGGTTGGTTCGTCACAGCAGCATCGTGTTCAGTACTTTCTTGATTAGGCAGATTAGGCGGTGAGACTTGCGTCAGGCTTGTCGGCTCCGGCTCACGCAGAATTTCGTCCGCCACCGCCTTGGCGGCATCGCGCAGAGCGCGATCCTGCGCGTTCAATTCGCCGGCTGGCATCTGGTCTATGTTGCGCACTGCCGCCCCTAAATCGGGTGTCGACACGCCGGCAACACCGCCATAGAAGCCCGCCAGCGCGCCGAACGCATCGCCGCCGTCGTTGGAGATCGCCTGGGCGCGACCGGACGCGAGCGCGGCGAGATCGGCCTTGCCGGCGATCGCGGCGCGGCGCGCCATTCGCAGATAGATTTCCCGCTGCCTCGGCGGGTCCATGAACGCGAGGATATCGATAATATCCTGCTGCTTGACGTCGGTGTCATGATCGACGACGAGCTGCACGAAGAGGTTGGCGAACTGGCTGGCATAGGGCGAGTGCAGGAAGCGCCTCGTATACCGCTGCGCATAATCCAGACCCTCCCGCACCATCCCGGTGTCGGCGCACAGCGCAAGGGAGCGGCGCAGCGCCGATTCCTCGACGATAGTGCCTGGCGACGTCAGGCGCGCCCAGTCATAAAACTTCAGCGCCGCCTTCGGGTTTTTGGCGGACATGACGTTGGCGGCAACGAGCGAAAGATAGGGGCCGATCTTCTTGTCGCGATATTCCCTGGCAATATCGGCGAGCGTGTTGACCACCAGCAGCCCTTTGCCGTTCAGATATTTCCTCAAGACGTCGGCGACGCGATTGTCGAAATTGCCGTTGAGGTCGCGCGACATCAGATATTCCAGCGTCGCGGGATTGCCGCCGCTCATCGCGTAGATCAGCGCGGCATCGACATTGCGGCTGTCGTCGAAAGCGGACTTATCGGCGGTACGCAGGCGCTCGTCGATGGTCGAGAGCATGAAACGCTGCATCTCGCCGGCCGAACTATCGCCTGCCACCACGGAGTCCTGAATGAATTCGAGCGAACGCAGCATCTTGTAGGGCGGCAGGCTGTCCGGACCCTCCGCACCAGCGATCCCCGGCATGACCATGCCGAGGGTCAGAGCAAGCGCGACGCGATGACGATGCTGAATGCGCGCCATGGACTATCCCTGTTTGCCTTGGCTCGGCTTGCCCTGGCCCTGTTTACCCTGATTTTGCTTGCCTTGGCTCGGCTTGACCGGAACCGGCTTGACCGGATCCTGATTGCTGCCGTCGGTCTGGTTCTTGGCGGCCTGGCTTGAAGCGCCCTGGATCAGGATCTCGATGCGGCGGTTGGCGTCGTTGAAGGGATCGTCAGGCAGCTTCAGCCGGCGGTCGGCAAAGCCCGAAACCTGCGCAATCCGCTTCTCGTCCAGCCCGCCATTGATGAGCATGTAGTAGGCGCTCTGGGCGCGGTCGAGCGACAGGCGCCAATTGTCGTTGTGGCCATCGACCATATAGGGACGCCCGTCGGTATGGCCGCGGATCAGGATAGACCCTTTCCGATCCCCAAGGATCTTGCCGATCTTTGCCATCGCCAGCACCATCTCCTGGCGCGGAACGGCCGAGCCGATGTTGAACATCGGGTCATTGGTCTGATCGGAAATCGTCACGAGGAGACCACCCTCTGCCGGCATGACCTGAAGACCTTCAGCGAGCTGACCGGCAACGCCGCCGATCTGCTTCTGGATCGCGTCCTGCAGGTCCTTGGCGTCCTGCTGCTGATCTTTCGTCGGCGCGACGTCCTTGTTCTGCGCCGCCGCCGTATTGTCTTCGGATGTCGAAACATCGCTTTGCTCGGCGGCAGCGGCGCTTGCGGTCTGCTGGTTCGGCGTCTGCTTTGCAGCCTGCTTGTTCTGCTGGTCCTTGATCTGCTGATCCGTCGACGCCTGCGGATCGCTCAGGGTCGGCTGGTCCTCCGGATTCTGCGGCTGGGTGGCCGGCTGACCGGTATCGGCGGCGGTCGCCTTGGAAAGGGCAATGACTTCGCCCTTCGGCGATTTGTCGGATTTTGCGTCCTGTTCTTCGTTCGCCTTCTTCGAGGCGCTGGAGACTTGAACCTGCTTGGTCCAGAAATCCGGATCGAAGGGATCGCGATAGGCCTGGCCGCCATCCGCACCGGTGGCGGGACCCGACTGGGCAGCACCCCCCTCACCCTTGGCGCTGACATTGGCCTGCTGACCGACCTGCTGAGCGATCTCGGCAAGGACCGAATAGGGATTTTCAAAGAAATCCGCTTCGGAATAATTCGTTTGATCGCCCGATGTCGAGGTCTGGTCCTCGCCGGTCTTGGCGGACTTGCCGTCGTTCGGATTGTCTTCCTTGTTCTTCGACTTCGCCTGGTTCTTTTGCCCGTCCGCCTTGTCGACGGGTTTCTTCAGCCCCTTCTCGGTTGGCTTTTCGTCGGCGAGCTTGATCGGATTGAAATAGGAGGCGACGGAGGCCTTCGTCTCTTCGTTTGCGGCGTTCACCAGCCACATCACCAGAAAGAAGGCCATCATCGCCGTCATGAAGTCGGCATAGGCGATCTTCCATGCGCCGCCATGGCCGCCTTCATGGTCACCGCCGCCATGCCGCTTGACGATGATGATCTCGTGTTTGCCCTGATTTTGATCGCCGTCGCTCATTTCAGAATCTCTTTCAGGCTAGCGGCCCAGGCAGACATGCGGGTTACGAGCACGCTCTCCCCGATCGTTACGGTGAGATCGACATCGCGAGCCTCGACGTGGCGCAACAAGACGCCGTTTTGGCCGATACTGGCATGCAGGGCCTCGAAGAGATGACGGGGGCCACTGACCGTAATGGGACCTGCCGCGCCATCGAGAATGGCTGCCGTCACCCGTTCGGCGAGATCGGCGACGGCCCTGGCCGTCAGCGCTTCCGTCATGATCGGCGCAAGTGCGACGGCAGCTTCCGCGCTGATCGCCTGTCCGAGCATCGTGGCGACTTTTTTCAATCCGTTGACGATCTTCTCCGCCGCGCGCTCCTCATATCGGGCACGCAAGGCATCCATCTCGCCTCGGTGTGTTTCGGCGATAGTCTCCAGCTCGGCCTGATGCTTTTGCGTCAATTCCTGCGTTGCGGCTTCGTGCCCCTCTGCATAGGCTTCGCGGCGTTCCGCCTCGATATCGATCGGCACCACCACCGGAGTTTCTGGAAAGTCCAAAGTCTCTTCGAACGGCATATCCGGTATGCCGGCGGACGGAGGCGGAGGCGGCTCGGCGCTGAAATCCTTGAGGTAGCGGGATAGCGTCGGGCTCATGCTGACATCCTCCCGTTTTCATCCGCAGAAGACCGCGAGCTGATTTCCCGACAGGTCCCTTGAATTCCCATGCTCAAAACGTCGATCATCACGCTTCCGGTTTCCGTCCTGCGACCACGCTTTCCGGGCGTGACGCCGAACGTCACCGGAAATAGCGCAGCCATGCCATTGCGATGGACCGTAGGGGGTCAAACTTGTGCGAGGATGAATGCGGCAGGAGCAACCCTCCTTGCCGCACGACATGAAATTCACTTTGCCTGCAACAGGATCAACACCTTGCTCGCCATGGTGTTGGCGATGGACAGCGCCTGAATGCCCATCTGCTGCGCCGTCTGCAGCGCGCTTTGGCGCGCCGATGCCTCTTCCATGTTGGTATCGACAAGGTTACCGACGCTGGTCTTGACGGCATCGCTGAGGTTGGAAATGTAATCAGTCTGATCGTCGATACGCGATTTCATCACGCCCAGCGTCGAATCGGCTGAAGTAACCGACTTCAGGATCGAGTTCGTCACATTGATCATGTCAGTGATTTCATCGTCCGTCGTGCTGTCGGAAATGGAAATTTCGGTGCCGTCGTCAGGCGGCGTACCGGAATCCGCAGCCAGGAGATAATAGTTACGCTCCGTCGACGTTCCACTGCTGTCGAACGTGCTGGCATCGATATTCTTCGTCAGCAGTCCGCGGCTGGCATCGGCCGTGTCGATCATCAGGGTCTGCGAACTATCGTAATCGATCGTCACCAGATTGACTTGACCGCTCGTGCCACGCGTAAAATTGCTGATGACGGATTGCTCGGTATCGGGCTGCGCATCGGTGTTGTAGAGCCAGTTCTCACCGGAAAAGGACGCGGATTGCGTGACCGACTGCAGTTGGTTCTTGAGCTGCTCAATATCCGCATTGACCGCGCTCTTGTCGGTGCCTGGCTCCTTGGCCGAAACCAGTTTGGCCTGGATCTGGGTCACGAGATCGACGACCGAATCCATGGCGGTGGAGGCGGTATCGACCTTCGAGGCCCCGAGGCCGAGCGCGTCGGTAATGGTGGAAAGACTGCTCTGGTCCGACTGCATCGTCTTCGACATCGACCAATAGGTCGGATCGTCACCCGCGTTCTCGACGCGCAGGCCGGATGAAACCTGTTGTTGCACGACACCAAGATCTTTGTTGACGCCGCGCAATACCGTCAGCGCGGCCAAAGAGGCGGGGTTCGTCGTTACACTGCTCATCGGGAGATCCGTAATTCTATTGGAAACGGCAGGCCGGACGGGTCCGGCAGCAACGAACGGCCTCATGCCCGCCAGCGGGAATGATCCCAACGCGGCTCGTCGCTAGATCAAGCCCTCAAATCGGTTCCGACGAAATTGATCGAACACCGGGGCTCTGCGCAGATACTGCAAATCAGTTACCCCGGAACGTTAACAAAAGCTTATGCGCGGCGGCAAGAAAGAAATGCCGCCGCGCTTTCCTAACGTAAGCTCCGGTCAAGGCTCACTTGAAGAGCGCCAGAACGTTCTGCGCGCTGTTGTTGGCGATCTGCAGCGACTGGATCGCCAATTGTTGCTGCGTCTGAAGCGCCGAGAGCTTGCTCGATTCCTCTTCCATATTCGCATCGACCAGCTTGCCGACGCCGGAGTCGATCGTGTCGCTCAGCGTTGAAACGAAGCTTGTCTGAAGGTCGATGCGGGTCGACAGCGAGCCGAGCTGCGAAGCGGTGCTCGTCATCGCGTTGAGAGCCGACTGCACTAGGTTCATCGCCTGGCCGATGCCGCCGCTCGTCATGCCGGTAATGTCGAGACTGAAGACGGAATAGGCGGTGCCGTTGATATTCTGCGTGGTGCCAAGGATACCGGAGCTCGTGTCGATCGTACCATCGGCATTGGCGCCGAACATCACGTTGCCCTGCGATCCCGTATCGAAGCTATAGCTGGTGCTGTTGACCTCGACCGTGCCGTCATTGTTGCGGACAAAGGAGGACACGACCGATGCGGAGGCGCCGTTGGCTCCGATCATCCAGTTCTGCCCAGAGAACGAAGCGGACTGCGCAATGCTCTCAAGCTGCTGCTGAAGCTGCGAAACTTCTTCCTGAACATCCGCCTTGTCGACGCTGTTTTCCGTGGCCGCGACAAGCTTGTCCTTGATCTGCTCGACGACATTGATGGAATTGTCCATTGCCGTATAGGCGGTGTCGACCTTGGCGGCACCGAGGCCCAGAGCGTCGGAGACGGCCGAAAGCGCGCTGTTGTCGGAACGCATGGTGGTCGCGATCGACCAATAGGCGGCGTTGTCGGAGGCCTTGGCGACACGATAGCCGGAAGAGACCCGGTTTTGGGTGTCTTCCAAATTATTGTTGATCGAGCGCAAAGTCTGGAGAGCAGACATTGCTGCATCGTTGGTCAAAATGCTGGTCATGGAGAGGTGCCCCTTGTGGCTGAAATTGGAAGGGACATTCCGGTCTTCGGCCGGGAACGGCAATCAGCGTCATGCCTGTTAACTGGCTCTTAAGAGACGTTAACCAACCGTTGCGTTAGCCGCAGATGACACTACCAGGCTTAATAAAAGGTTAACAACAAAACCGGAAAGTTAACAAAATCATATTTCCTGCAGGAGGCCATCGGCGCGTCAGGTCAGCTTCGCGCCACCTTGGGCGGCATAAGATTGTCATGATCGGGCGACTGTCCGGCCGGAAACGGCGTGGTTACAACGTCGGTATATCAGCCCATGCGGGGTCGACATGTTAAGTTTACAAGACGGCGGATCACCGTGGGATGGACCGCGGCAACGGACAAGCCTCGACCCCGACGACTGGCAAAGCCTGCGCAAGCAGGGTCACCAGATGCTGGACGATATGCTCGACCATTTGGAAAGGCTCTCCGAAAAGCCCGTCTGGCAACCAGCACCGTCGCCTGCGCGCGCCCTGTTTGACGCGCCTCTACCGGTCGAACCGACGGATCTGGCGGATGTCCATGCCATGTTCCGCGACAATGTTCTTCCCTATGGCAGCGGCAATATCCATTCAGGATTTATGGGCTGGGTGCAGGGCGGCGGAACAGTCGCCGGCATGTTGGCGGAGATGCTGGCCGGCGGTCTGAACGCCAATCTCGGCGGGCGCGACCACATGCCGATCGAGGTCGAGCGTCAGATCATCCGGTGGACACGGCAAATATTCTCATTTCCGGATACCGCTGGCGGCCTGTTCCTGACCGGCGCCTCGCAGGCCAATTTTGTCGCCCTCCTGCTCGCGCGCAGTAGAAAGCTCGGTGCAAATGCCCGCGCTGAGGGTCTATCGAACGAGCCGCGGCTCGTGGGCTACGCATCGAGCGAAGTGCATGGTTGCGTGCCGCGCGCATTCGAGATGTCGGGTGTCGGCAGCGATCAGCTCCGGCGAATCCCGGTCAACGCGGCCGGGCAGATCGATATTGCGGCCCTCGAACGTGCCATCATGCGCGACAAGGAGGCGGGACACACGCCGTTCCTCATCATCGGAAGCGCAGGGACGGTAAATACCGGAGCGATCGACGACCTCATCACTTTGCGCGGTATCGCCGACGCCCACGACCTGCATTTTCACGTCGACGGTGCGTTGGGGGCGCTGGGTATCCTTTGCGATGATCTGGCGCATTTGTTCGCCGGCATCGAAACCTGCGATTCGCTGGCCTTCGATTTCCACAAATGGGGCCAGGTGCCATACGATGCAGGCTTCCTCCTCGTGCGCGACAGCACATGGCAGCGCCAGACGTTTGCTTCGGAAGCCGCCTATCTCAGCCGTGCCGCCTCGGGTCTGGCCGGCGGTGACTGGTGGCCTTGCGACTACGGCCCGGACCTGTCACGCGGCTTCCGCGCGCTCAAAACCTGGTTCACCCTCAAGACCTATGGCGTCAAGGCTTTGGGGGATTCGATGGCTGCCAACTGTGTCCTGGCACGCGGTCTCGCACGCCGGATCGAACAGGAACCCGCCTTGCGGCTCTTGGCGCCGGTTGCGCTCAATATCGTTTGCTTTGCCTATGTCGGCCCCGACGGTGACGCGCCGCCGCAAGTCAATGCCCGGATCATCGAACATCTCCACGCCGAGGGGCGCGTCGCCCCGTCCCTCACCCACATTAACGGACAACCGGCAATCCGCGCCGCGATCGTGAACCATCGCACGCGGCAGATGGATATCGACGCGCTGATTGACGGCGTTCTGAAACTCGGTTCTCGACAGGATTTGCTCCAATGCTGATGACATCCGGCCTCGTGGCCGCTCGCGCCTCTGACGAAATCGGAGGCGCCAGGCGAATCCTGGGCATGCAGAGGATCGTGCCGCTCATCTATGCCGGCGCCGACGTGACGCCGCTTTGGAACGAGCTGATGCAGCGGATCGGAGCCAATGGCAAAGACGCGGCGGCGATGTTCGACCTGGGGACGATCCTGCAGACGCTTGGCCGCTCCGAAGAGGCTCATCAGGTCCTGCGGGGCGCGGTGGAGCTCAGCCGCAACTTTTGCGTCGTCCACGGGGATGGACAAGGGCCCCGGCTGTTGGCCTTCGTGACGCCGGGCAACTTCATGGCGAACACGCCGCTGGATTTTCTGCTGGCGGATAGCAACTGTGTTCTTTGGCTGCATTACGTGGACGCGGAAACGACCGCGCTCACGGATTTGCCGGACCACGACGTTGCGTTCATGGCGATCGGCGAATCGACCGAAAACGCCCCCGTGCTTGAACGGATGCGGACGCTGCTGGCCGATTTTGACGGCCCGATCATGAACGACGATCCGGAACTGATCAGCCGGCTGACGCGCGATGGCGTCAGCGGCATGCTGGCCAATGAGCCCTCCATTCTGTCGCCGAGCACGTACCGCATTCCACGCGAGGACCTTGTCGCAGTCGGTGCGGGCACAAAAGCCCTGGACGAATGCGCGCCGGGCCTCTCATTTCCGCTCGTCGTTCGTCCGATCAGTACCCATGCCGGCAATGGAATGGAACGTATCGCCGATATTTCGGGACTGTCCGCATGGCTGGCCACGCAGTCGGCTCCCGAGCTCTACGTCGCGCCTTTCATCGATTTCCGCGGGCCGGACGGCCTCTACAACAAGCAGCGCATCGTATTTATCGAAGGCAAGGCCTTCGCCAGCCATATGGCGCTTTCCGAGCATTGGATCGTGCACTATCTCAGCGCCGGCATGGCGGAAAGCCCGGCGAAGCGGGCTGTCGAACAGGCTTGGATGGAGAATTTCGATACGGATTTCGCGGTCCGCCACAAGGAGAGTTTCGAAGCTCTCTATCGTCACATAGGGCTTGATTATTTCGGTATCGATTGCGCCGAACTTCCCGACGGACGTCTGCTGGTTTTCGAGCTCGACGTGGCGATGGTCGTCCACAACATGGATAGCGCCACCATCTATCCCTACAAGCAGGTTGCCATGCGCAAGTTGTTTGATGGCTTCATCGATGCTGTGCGCCACCGGAAGACCGGTGGAATCTGAAAGATCGCGACGCGCTTTAAGTGGATACCACCCTGAAAAACAAAACCGCGCCTCTTGGAAAGGCGCGGTGAATTTGTTGTTTCGGAATTTGAGCCGGCGCGCCAGGCGCCGGTTCTTCCTATTAACGGAACAGCGACAGGATGTTCTGCGACGAGGAGTTGGCAATCGAGAGCGACTGGACGGCCAACTGCTGCTGCGTCTGCAGAGCAGAGAGCTTGCTCGATTCTTCTTCCATGTCGGCGTCGACCAGCTTGCCAACGCCCGATTCGATCGAGTCGGACAGCGACGAAGCGAAGGTCGTCTGCAGGTCGATGCGGGTCGAGATCGAGCCGAGACGCGAACCCATGCTGGTCATGGAGTTCAGAGCGGTCTGAACCATGTTGAGGGCGGTGGAGATCTGGCCGCCGGTCATGCCGGTGATGTCGAGGCTGAATACCGAAGCGCCAACCGTGGAGTCCTGGGTACCAAGGATACCCGCAGACGTGTCGATCGAGCCGTTAGCCTGCGTGCCGAACAGAACGTTGCCCGTTGCGCCGGTGTTGAAGGCGTAGGACGTCGTGCTGACCGAAACGGTGCCGTTCGTGCCGCGGATGAAGGACGAAACGACCGAGGCGGAATCGTTGTTTGCAGCCATGACCCAGTTTTCGCCGTTGAACGAAGCGGACTGAGCGACGCTCTCGAGCTGCTGCTGGAGCTGGCCGATTTCTTCCTGGACCTGGCCCTTGTCAACCGAGCCTTCCATGGCGGTTACAAGCTTGGACTTGATCTGGCTGACGATGTCGAGGGCGCTGGTGACTGCGGTGGTAGCCGTGTCGACCTTGGCGGCACCGAGGCCGAGGGCGTCGGAGACGGCGCCGATAGCGCTGTCGTCAGACTTCATCGTGGTGGCGATCGACCAATAGGCGGCGTTATCGGAAGCCTTGGAGATGCGCAGGCCCGAGGAAACGGCATTCTGCGTGGACTGCAAGTCGCTGTTGATGCCGCGCAGTGTCTGCAGTGCGCCCATTGCAGCGTTGTTGGTAAGGATGCTCGTCATAATATTTGCCCCTTTGGCAGCGGTTAAATAAGGGACATTCCGGACCTAAAAACCGGTAACGGCACTCAGCATCATGCCTGTTAACCCATTCGGTTAAGGTTAACTCGCCGTTTCAATGGTGTTAGAAAACAGCAATATGGTTAAGAAAACCTGAACCGACCCCGGTCTAAAAATATAAAAAAAACCGCGCCTTAGACAGGCGCGGTTAACTTGGTGTTTAGAAATTTCGGCTGGCGTCGAGCGCCAATCCTTCTTCTTAACGGAACAGCGACAGGATCGACTGCGTGGAGGAGTTGGCGATCGAGAGCGACTGGATAGCCAGTTGCTGCTGCGTCTGCAGAGCAGAGAGCTTGCTCGATTCCTGTTCCATGTCGGCGTCGACCAGCTTGCCAACGCCCGATTCGATCGAGTCGGACAGCGACGAAGCGAAGGTCGTCTGCAGGTCGATACGGCTGGAGATCGAGCCGAGCTTCGAACCCATGCTGGTCATGGAGTTCAGAGCGGTCTGAACCATGTTGAGGGCGCTGGAGATCTGGCCGGAGGTCATGTTGGTGATGTCCAGGCTGAAGACCGAAGCGCCAACCGTGGAGTCCTGGGTACCAAGGATACCCGAAGACGTGTCGATCGAGCCGTTATTCGCGCCGAACAGAACGTTGCCCGTTGCGCCGGTGTTGAAGGCGTAGGACGTCGTGCTGACCGAAACGGTGCCGTTGGTGCCGCGGATGAAGGACGAAACAACCGAAGCGGAGTCGCCGTTTGCAGCCATGACCCAGTTTTCGCCGTTGAACGAAGCGGACTGAGCGACGCTCTGGAGCTGTTCCTGAAGCTGGCCGATTTCTTCCTGGACCTGGCCCTTGTCAACCGAACCTTCCATGGCGGTGACGAGCTTGTCCTTGATCTGGCCGACGATGTCGAGGGTGCTGGTGACTGCGGTGGATGCCGTGTCGACCTTGGCGGCACCGAGGCCGAGCGCGTCGGAGACGGCGCCGATAGCGCTGTCGTCGGACTTCATCGTGGTGGCGATCGACCAATAGGCGGCGTTATCGGAAGCCTTGGAGATGCGCAGGCCGGAAGAAACAGCGTCCTGCGTGCTCTGCAGGTTGTTGCTGATGCCGCGCAGAGTCTGCAGAGCGGCCATAGCGGAATTGTTGGTTACGATGCTGGTCATAAGTGTGTCCCCTGGAAACTGAATACGAAAAGGAGGACATACCGGACTTCAAATACCGGCGATGACGGAGCGGCTTCATGCTCCTCGGTCCCATTTCCTAGAGGACCAAACCCGTCATGTCGCAGGTAAACTCGCATGCATTGCTTGCGAATTCCTTAAACGCGGAACCCGCAAAAGCATCCGACAACAACGTAGCTAACGATGCGTAAAGGCGTTCAACCATTGCTTCGGTTTCAGGCAAGCTACGCGCGCGATTATCCCCCGAATCCATGATGACGGACTCCGGCCTTTGCCGGAGACCGTCCAAAGTTCGCTCGGAGTTCTCGCTCGTGAATACGAAAAACGCCTATGGGACAGCGTCCAGCTTTTATCAAAAGGGACAATATACACGCGCGCTCGAAACACTGAACGGGCTGCTCAATGTCGATACATCGCCGAAGACCTATGCCCTGCTGGCAAAGACGCTGCTCAAACTCGGCTTCAGAGCGGACGCGGCGAGATCGTATGAACTGGCGGGCCGGCAGAAGCCTTATCGCGAAGACTATCTGCGGGAAGCCCTGCTGCTGCACTTTGCCTGCGGCAACGAAGATGCAACGCTTTCGATCGGTAGCCTGATTCTCAATCGGGCGCTCAAGGATCCGGATCTTGCCTTTGCCCTTTCCAGCATCTTTCTGAGCCGTCAGCAAAGGGACCTGCTGGCCGGCTTCAGGACCGTGCTCGTCGAAGGGCCGGAGCTCAAGCATCGGCTGATGGCCTCAAAACTGTTGACCGATGATCTTTACGATGACGGCAACAGGCACATCGTCGCAACCCTGTTCAAGAAGCATCCAGACAACATCATCTTTCGCACGCTCCATTTGATCTTCGCCCGCGAACTGTCCGATCTTGCGACAGTGGACAAACATATGGCGCCGATCCTGGCGGCGACGGCTGCCGGAAACCTCGACTATATCAGGCCGGACAATCCCTTCTTCCATCTGCACTGGTGCGGTGACGAAGCGATCAACAAGTTCGCAGTGCACGACACGGTACCGCTGCCGGCCGGGCACGCAGAGGCGCGCCGAAAGGCGCCGCATACATGGGGCGACAAGATTCGCATCGGCTATCTATCATCGGACTTCTGGCCGGGCCATGCGACGATGAAGCTCATGCAGCGGACGTTGGAACTGCACGACAAGGATCGATTCGAGATTGTCCTCTTCGACCATTCCAAGCCGTCATCTCAGCAAGAGGAAGAATTCGATTATTCGAAATTGGGTACCATGGTCGATATCCGCAGCCTCTCCGATCAGGCGGCGGCAGAGGCGATCCGTGCCCATCAGATCGACATCCTGGTTGATCTGAAAGGACATACCAAGGATAGCCGCGTCCGCATCCTCAACCACAAGGCTGCGCCGATTCAGACGGCATGGCTCGGCTTTCCGGGCTCCGCCGTCAACATCGACCTCGACTACATTATCGGCGATCCCTACGTTCTGCCGGATTATTCCAAGCCGCATTTCCACGAGAAGTTCTGCCGCCTGCCGGAATGCTATCAGCCGAACGATCCGATGTATCGCCCGAAGCCGCGGCCGACGACCCGTGCGCTGCATGGCCTGCCGGAGGATGCTTTCGTCTTCGCCTCGTTTAACGGCAACCGCAAGATCACCTCGCACATGATCGATATCTGGTGCAACATACTGAAGCGCACCAAGAACAGCGTGCTCTGGCTGCTTTGCAACGCGCGCGCCGAGGCCAACCTGTGGACGCGTCTGGAGGCGCGCGGCATCAGCCGCAAGCGCATCATCTTTACCACGCGTATCCGCTATGAGGATCACATCGACCGCCAGCAATTGGCCGATCTCGGTCTCGATACCTTCCCGGTGAATGGCCACACGACGACCTCGGAACAGCTCTGGGGCGGTTTGCCGGTGTTGACGATGAAGGGCACGAACTTCGCCTCGCGCGTCAGCGAAAGCCTGCTCAACGCCATCGGCGTGCCGGAGCTGGTGGCGGCCGATGTCAAAGCCTATGAAGACATGGCCGTCGAGCTCGCCAGGCAGCCGGAGCGCATTGCCGCGCTCAAGGAGACATTGGCGGCCAATCGCTACATCAAGCCGCTCTTCGATGCCGAACGCCTTACCCGTTACGTGGAAACCGCCTACGAAATGATGGTCGCACGCGCCAAGCAGGGCCTTGATCCGGATCATATGGACGTGCCGGCACTGCCGGCGCGAGCCGAACCGTTCCTGGTCGAAAGTCAGGATGCTGCAGCGATCGCCGCAGAATAAGGACCTCTCTTCATCGGAAGCTCCGCTCCCGATGACGGTCCCACCGGCTGCAGGCGATTGGAGCATTCCGCTCAGGTGACATCACCTGCAAGCGGATAAGATGCTCTAGATTCAAAAGACTACAGCGACCTTTGTGCGCTCATATGAACGCACGGCGCTCTATCCCTTTGCTTTTACGCATTCCGGACGGAAAGCCGCTTCGCACTTTTCCCGGAATTGCTTTAGTGGAAAGAGCGCACAAGGCTGCCGACCAGCAGGTTCCAGCCGTCGATCAGCACGAAGAAAAGGATCTTGAAGGGCAGCGAGATCGATGTCGGCGGCAGCATCATCATGCCCATCGCCATGACGATGGTCGAGACGATCAGGTCGATGACCAGAAACGGCAGAACGACCAGGAAGCCGATTTCAAAACCACGGCGGATTTCCGAGATCATGAAAGCCGGGATCAGCACGCGATAATCGATCTTGTTGTCGACCACGACCGTTTGCCCGCGCTCCTGCGCCAGATCGACGAAGAGCTTAATGTCCTTGTCGCGCGTGTTGTTGGACATGAAGGTGCGGAAAGGCTCGGCGATGCGCTGAACGGCATCGGCCTCCGAAATCTGATTGGCCATCAGCGGCTGCGCGCCATCCTTCCAGGCCTGATCGAAGGTCGGCGACATGACGTAGAAGGTCATGAACAGCGCGAGGCTCAGCAGGATCGTGTTCGACGGCGTGGTGGACAAGCCCATGCCCGAACGCAGGATCGAAAACGCGATGATGAAGCGCGGAAAGCTCGTCACCATGATGAGGATGCCTGGCGCGATCGACAGGATCGTCAACAGCCCGAAGGTGCGAATGATCCAAGCCGCGACCGAGCCGTTCACCGGGACATTGAAGAGATCCGTCGGGAGCTGTTGCGGCAATTGCTGCGCCATCGCCATCTCAGGCGAAAACGCAGCGAAAACCAATATAAGTAAAACAAATAATAATCGAATCATTCGATCACGAAAGTTCTGAACATAACTTTCGATACCCGCCCTTCCGAGCGAAGGTCAACACGTTCCTGAACGTCATCCCGAAGATATTGGAAGCCGCGCGGGCCTTCGACCTGCTGCAGCGAAACCGTGCGAACATAGGCGAGGATATCCTGATGGATGGCCTCCGCAAGCTGCGCGTCCGGCTTGCCCTTGAACATCAGCGCGATTTCGAGCCGGATCCAGTTTTGCGAGGGATAGGCAAGATTGGTCGTGATCGGATCGAGTTGAATGATGCCGTTTGCTTCCGCGGCGGCCGCTGCCTGCTTTTCGCCGGTGGGCGTCTGCTCCGCGGCCTTTGCCACGGCCGTCGCCGTCTTGATCTTCGGGGAGACCATAGTGCCGAGGAACCAGCCGCCGCCACCGCCGAGAACCGTCAGGATCACCAGCCCGACAATCATCATGATCAGCGGCGATCCCTTGCCTTTTTCCGATGCGTCTGCCGCTGCTGCCATGTCTCTGTCCGCCTGTTACCAAAATACCGTGTGGCTGCCCGGCCGTCAGAGCGGCGACAGCAGGTCGACCGCCTGCTGGCCGCGCGGCGGCTGCTGAATTTCCGTCAGACGGCCGCGGCCGCCGTAGGAGATACGCGCTTCGGCGATCTTGTCGTAGGAGATCGTGTTTTCCGACGTGACGTCCTGAGGCCGGACGATACCGGCGACGTTCAGGATACGAATCTCCTGGTTCATCCGCACTTCCTGCGAACCGCTGATCATCAGGTTGCCGTTTTCGAGAACGCCGGTGACGACCGCGGCAACAAGCAGAGTGATCTGCTCGGAACGCTGCATCTTGCCCTTGGCGTCAGTGCTGGTGTCGGAGCCGGAGGTTGCGTCAGCATTGGTGCTCGGCTGCCAGCCAAAGATCTTGGCGGTGATATCCCAGTTCATATCGCTCTTGTTCGTGCGACTGCGATTGGTCTCGTTATCCCAGTTCGCCTTGTCGTTGATCGAGATATTGACCGTCAGGATGTCACCGACATTGAGCGCTCGCGAATCCTTGAAAAGGGCAGCCTGCGAATCGTTCCAGAGCGAATACCCCTGCGCCACCTGATGCGGCCGCTTCGGATACTGCAACATTTGCGGCGTCTGCGCATATTGCAGGCCGCTGCCGATCGGGCTCATGGCAGGCGCCCTGCCGATTTCCTTCAGAGCCTGCGACTGACAACCGGCGAGGAAAACGACGACTGCGCACGTGGCCGTAAGACGCATGTTCATGAGGGGTCCTTCGACTTCGATGTATTCGGATCGGACGCGCTGGAGATGATGTTGGTGACAACAGCGGCCTTCTGCGCGTCCATCTCCGCCAGAATGAGGCTCGACTGGCGCGGTGAGAGTTTCATGATGATCGCAGCCGCTACGGTGACCTTGACCTCATTAAGGCTTGCCGCCGCCGCATCGGGCTTCATGTTTTTGTAGATGTCGACCAGGCCGGAATCGGCGGTCTTCAAGAAGTCGTCGCGCCGCTTCAGCCAGTCTTCGTATTCCGCCTTGCGCTTGTCCATCGTGGCGATGCGCTGGTCGACATCGGCCTGCAGTTTCTCAAGCTCCTGCTTCTGTAGCAGATAGCGCTGGTCGCGGGCCGGGTCCGCGATGTTCGTGCAGAACTGTTTGATCTCGTCCTGGCTCGAAGCCGGGTCGACGACCGGCTTCGGCGCTTCCTGCGCCGCCGCGGCCGAGACCGACAGCAGCAACGCCGTCGCCACACAGCCGGAGGTCAGCAATTTCCTGGCGATGGCGATCGATGTCATTGCAGCACGAGCTCCGCTTGCAGGGCGCCGGCCGATTTGATGCCTTGCAGGATGGCGATGATGCCGTCCGGCTTGACGCCGATATTGTTCAGCCCGGAGACCAGCGTCTTCAGATCGGGTCCTTCGAGCACGGCGACGCGGCCGCCACTCTTGCTCGCGGTGATATCCGTCTGATCCTGAACGGCCGTCTCACCGTTCGAGAAGGGCTCCGGCTGCACGATCTGCGGGTTTTCACTGACCTGAACCGTCAAGGTGCCGTAGCTGACGGCGACCGGCGAGACACGGACATCGGCACCGATGACGATCGTTCCGGTGCGTTCATTGATGACGACCTTGGCAGGCGTGTCGGTCTGGACGTCGAGATTTTCGATATCCGCCATCAGCCGCGTCAGATCCGCCATCTTCGGCTTTTCGATCGCAACTTCCTGGGAATCCTTGGCCTCGGCGATCGGACCGCCGAAATGCGAGGTCGCCCAGGCATTGACCGTATCGGCGATGCGGATTGAGGTGGAGAAATCCGGATTGCGCAACTGCAGGACAAGATTGACCGAATCCTTGAAACGCGACGGCAGTTCGCGTTCGATGATGGCGCCGCCCGGCACGCGGCCGGCGGTGGTGGTGCCTTCGGTGACGCTCGCGGCCGCCCCCTGGGCCTGGAAGCCAGAGACGATAACCGAGCCCTGCGCCACGGCGTAGATCTGCCCGTCGGCACCGCTGAGCGAGGTCATGATCAGCGTACCGCCGCGCAGCGACGTCGCATCGCCAAGCGAGCTGACCGTGACGTCGATGCGGCTGCCTGGGCTTGCGAAGGGCGGCAGATTGGTCGTCACCATGACGGCGGCGGTATTCTTGGCGGCGGACTGGCCGCCCTGCGTCGAAATGCCGAGATTCTGCAGCATCGCGCGCATGGACTGTTCAGTGAAGGGCGAGGAACGCAGGCTGTCGCCGGTTCCCTGGAGACCGACGATCAGGCCGTAGCCGATCAACTGGTTGTCGCGGCCGGCCTGCAGCGAGGCTATGTCCTTGATGCGCGATTGCATCGCCAGCGCCGGATCGGCGACGATCAGGCTCGGCAATGCCAGCAAAACCCCGAGGAAATGGCGAAGGCTTCTCATTTTGCGACCACTCGGATCGTGCCGTTTTCGAGAACAGTACCGTTGACGATGATGCCGGAGTCCAGATTGCGGGCTCGTACGCTATCGCCGACCGCGCCGTCATCCAGCGGCGTTCCAGCCGCGGTGATCGTCATGCTGCCCATGCTCATCACCAGACGGATATTGGAGCCACGTGTCACGGCAAAGGGCTGGCGCAGCGCCGAAATGGAGATGGTTCGGCCGGGCAGAAGCGTGCGTTTCGACACCAAGCCGGTTACATCCCGGATCCGCTTGGCGTAATCGCCGGTCAGATTCGGATTGGTGACGTCGACCTCTTCGAGCTGACCGCTGCTGATGATATCGCCCGGATAAATCGTCTCGGTCGGCACGACGGCGGTCCCCAGGCTGGTGCCATCGGTGCCCGTTGCGCCGGCGGGAGCGGCCGACACGAACATGACGGAGAGGCTCGCCGCGGCGAGCCAGGCCATTGCTAAGCTTTTCATCCGGCGAACCCTCATGTTCGGCCCGTCCTCTCGTTACTTCAGATCTTTGCTGACGATCTGCGCCATGTCGTCGGCGGTGGTGATGACCTTGGAATTCATCTCGTAGGCACGCTGCGCGCTGATCAGATCGGTGATTTCCTTGACCGCATCGACGTTCGACGATTCCAGATAGCCTTGCTTCATGTAGGCGAAGCCGTTGGTATTGGGATCGGAGACGACGGGATCGCCGGAGGCCGGCGTCTGGGTGAAGAGGTTGCTGCCCATCGGCTGCAAACCGGCTTCGTTGACGAAGTTGGCGATCTGCAACTGGCCGAGAACGGTCGGCGTCGTCGCGGTGCCGATCGTCGCCGAGACCTGACCGGATTCGTTGATGACGATGTTGCTGGCATTGTTCGGGATCGTGATCCCCGGCTCCAGCACGTTGCCGTCCGCGGTCACCATCTGGCCCGTATCGCTCTTGTTGAACGAACCGGCGCGCGTATAGGCCGTCGTGCCGTCGGGCATCTGAATCTGGAACCATCCGCGGCCGACCAGCGCGACGTCGAGATCGTTCTGCGTCTGCGACAGTTCGCCCTGGATCTGAATGTTGCGCACGGCCGTCGTCTGCACGCCGAGACCGATATTGGCGCCTTCCGGCACCACGGCCTGGTTCGGCCGGTTGGAAATGCCCTTGGCGCGTTCGGTCTGGTACAAAAGGTCCGAGAACTCGGCGCGGGAACGCTTGTAACCCGTCGTATTGATGTTCGCGATGTTGTTCGCGATTACTTCGAGGTTGGTCTGCTGGGCGTCCATGCCCGTCGCGGCAATAGCGAGCGCTCTCATGTCTTCGTCCTTCGAGCTAGAGCGTGATCCCGAAAGCCGCAAAGCGGCTTTGAACAAGATCGCGCCAAATCAAATAATGGGAGCGGGGCCACCCGCCCTAAATCTGCATTTTCGTAATATCGAGAAAGGCGGAGACCATCTTGTCGCGCAGCGCGATCGCCGTCTGCAGCGTCTGATCCGCCTGCATGACCTTGTCGACCACTTCGCGGGTGCTCATCGTGCCCTTGATGCCGGCGAAGGAGGCGTTTTCGGCTTCCTTCAGCGTATTGACCGTGTCTTTCGCCACGTTGGACATTACCGAGGCGAAGCTTGCGCCGGTCGCATTTCCAAGCGTTGTTCCAAGCGTCGGCGCCAGGCTGTTGGACGAAGAGGAGCTTTCGTCGGTGGTAATGTTGCCGAGACCGCGGACTGCGGAAAGGGAGGAGACATTCTTGATAGCGTCAATCATTGTGCATTCTTCAAGAGATCGATGGTGGAATTGATGAGATCGCGCGACTGCTTGATCGTTTGCAGATTGGCCTCATAGGAACGATTGGCTTCGCGCATATCGGCCATTTCAACGAGGACGTTGACGTTGGGCATCTTCACATAGCCCTTCGGGTCCGCCGCCGGATTGTCTGGGTCGTATTCCTCGACGAACTTGCTGGTGTCCTCGCCCAACTTCTTCACACCCACCGTGGTCAGGTTGTTGGCGCGATCGAGCTCGGCGCCGAACGTCACGGTCTTGCGGCGATAGGGATCGGAACCGGGGGTGTCGCCCGTCGAACGGGCATTGGCGATATTTTCGGAAACAACACGCAGGCGGGTCGATTGGGCCTCCAGGCCGGAGCCCGCAATCTTCAACGCGGCTGATAAAGGGTCCATAACATCTTCACTTCATCTATTGTTTTACGGTCATCAACATCATGCGATGAAAGGAGCTGACCAGCGCGGTGTTCAAACCGTACTGGCGTTGGATGTCGCCGGTTTTGGCGAGCTCGTCTTCCAGGCCGACGGTGTTACCCGACTCCTGGACGCCGATTTCCTGATTGAGCGACGCTTCCTCGACGTTGACGTCGCCGCTCTCACTGAATTCATTGCCCGAAAAATGCGCCGGGTTGGTCTTCGCCATGCCGACATTCTCGTTGTCGAGAACGGCTTGAAACGGCGTGACGTCCTTGGCGTGGTACTTCGGGGTATTGGCATTGGCGATATTGCCGGCAACGACCTCCTGGCGAACCTGGAGCCACTCGGCTTGCCGCGAGGCCAGGTCAAAGAGCTGAATGGGTTGCATGGGCTTCTCTCCGTTCTTACAGCAGGACCCTAGAGGGATAATCTTGCGTGGGACTTGCGGGGGATGCGTTCTTGCTAAAGTCTTTACTAAGCCTGATACGCAGGCGATTGCGGGCTCTCAATTGTGGCCGTAGACGTCACCGGTGGAAGTGACGATGACCCACTTTCCGTCGCGCTGCTCGATCGTCGCCAAGCGGCTGTTATCGGGCAGGATCGAGCCGACACGCACGACATACATGCCGGTGTCATCCTCAATGAGCGCCCGGCCGTTTGCGACGTGCAGCAAATGGAACGGCGACTTGCCGGGAAACGGCTGATCTTCGGCCGGCTGGCCCTTGTCATCCTCGCGTCCAACATTGCTGACCGTTGCCGTCGTCAGCGGATCGGGAGCGAAATCTTTCGGCCCATCGGGATTTTTGTTGACCATGGCAAGCGGCGAAACGTTGACGATCTCGCGTCCCGGCCAGTTCGGCAGATCGCGGGTGCGCTCGCCCTCGGCAACGTGAATGCCGAACTTGTCGGGGTTCAGGAACACATACCAGGGGAAGAAAGCCGAAATACCGGCGAGCAACAGACCGGTGCCAGCCAGGGCCTTATCGGTAAAGGTTCGCCTTTTTGCCGGCTTCAGCGGAGCGACCGGTTCGTCTGCATCGGATTCTCTCACGTCTGGCCTCTCCCTCGGCATGGCCCGAAATGCGTGAAGCGGTTTCGGACGGGATGATGCGAAATCAAATGGTTGGAGCGAACGACATTTCGTGGAAACCTCATTTCGCTCTCGGCTGGATGTTTGCGGCCGAGCCGTTTTTCAACGCGGTCGCAAGGTCGGTGAAGGCGTCGGCCGAAGGCCGTTCGCCGGGGGTCTGTTTCAGAATGTCGTAGATGATCGGCACCTGGCGGACGGCCATGTCGAGATCCGGGTCGCTGCCCTGGCGGTATCCGCCGATCAGGCGCAGGTCGCGGGTTTCTTCATAGCGGTGCACAAGTGCCTTCAGGCGCGAAACCAGCTTTTCCTGATCCGGTGTCCAGGCCTTGCGCGCCAAGCGCGACACTGAGGCCAACGGATCGATCGGCGGATAACGCCCCTCTTCCGCCAGGCTGCGCTGCAGGACGATATGGCCATCGAGAATGCCGCGGGTGGAATCGGCGATCGGGTCGTTGTGATTGTCGCCGTCGACGAGGATGGAGATGATCGCGGTGATCGTGCCGGTCCCTTCCGGACCTGGTCCTGCACGCTCCAGAAGGCGCGGCAGTTCGGTGAAAACCGAGGCCGGATAACCACGCGCGATCGGCGGCTCGCCGGAGGCCGTCGCCACTTCGCGAATGGCATGGGCAAAGCGGGTGACGCTGTCGACGATCAACAGCACATTGTCGCCCTGGTCGCGGAAATGCTCGGCGATGGTGATGGCAGACAATGGCGCCATCTTGCGCAGCATCGGGCTCTCATCGCTGGTCGCGACGATGGCGATCGACTTCTGCATGTGCGAACCCAGCGTGTCCTCGATGAATTCACGCACTTCACGGCCACGTTCGCCGACCAACGCAATCACCACCTTGTCGAAAGCATTGGCCCGGGCGAGCATCGACAGCAGCGTCGACTTGCCGACGCCGGAACCGGCGAAGATGCCGAGACGCTGACCGAGGCAGAGCGGCGAGAAGATGTCGATGGCGCGCACGCCGGTCTTGAAACCCGTCTCGACGCGCTTGCGCGTCATCGAGGGTGGCGCGGTGTTGGAGATCGAGCGCGAGTCCATGCCTGCCGTCAGCGGTCCCAGGCCATCGATCGGCTCGCACAGCGAGTTGATCGTACGCCCGCACCAGCTATCCGTCGGCGCGATACGGAAGGCGCCCTTGCGGATGATGACGTCGTGGATGCCGATCGGCTCGCCCGGCTCGATCGGACAGACGTAGGTCAATTCCGGCTCGACGCGGACAACTTCGCCGAGATGGATGCCGGTCGGGGAACGGTGGGCGACGAACTCGCCGAGGCGCACATGCCTGGAAAGGCCGGCGACGGTGTAGTGCCCGGCCGCGATGGTGCGTACATGGCCGCCATCGGCAACCGTGTTTTCCGCCATCAAATATTGATCCGCCAAAGCGGCCATCCGCGAGAATCTCGGCGACATCGCGCCCTCGGGCATCCCATCCTCGAACATCATCCGACCCTCTTACTGGCTGCCGCCGAGGGTCTTGATGGCGTCCGTGAGCGTGCTTTCGCTGCTGCTGGTAAGCGTCGAGATATTGTCGAAGGCGCGGCTGACTTCGATAAGCTGGGTCATTTCCCGCATGCCGTTGACGTTGGAATTTTCGAGATAGCCCTGGGCGATACCGATATGGGAGTGGTCGACGACGGACTGCGGGGAGTCCGTCGGTAACACGCCGCTATTGTCATAGCGCAGGAAGCCCTTGCTGATATCGGAGCTATAGAGCCCGATCTTGCCGACCTGCTTGCCGTTTTGAGCGATCGTGCCATCCGAGGAGACGCTCGGCGCGCCGCCGCCGGGGTCGAGCTGGATCGGTGCGCCGCCGGGATCAAGCACCGGATAGCCTCTGGTGGAGACCAGGGCGCCGCTCTCGGTCATGGTAAAGCGGCCATCGCGCGTCAGAACCATGCCAGCCGGCGTGTTGAGACCGAACCAAGCATCGCCCTTGACCGCAAAATCGAAGAGATTGCCGGTGTTTTCCAGTTCGCCGTTGTCGGTAGAGAGATAGTCGTTGCCTTGCGAGACGAAGGCGACTTTGGCGTTGAGCTTGTTTTCGGTATTGCTGAGGACTTGATTGAACTTGACCTCGGTGCCACGAAAACCCGTGGTATTCACGTTGGCCATGTTATCGGCGATCGTCGTCAGACGCCGCTCGAGCGCCATCTGCGATGACAGCGCCACATAAATACCAGACTGCATTTTTCAAGCCCTCCGGACATTGGAGAATAACGGGAAAGGAAACGCCAGATATCGCGGCGCTCCGACATGTCGTTAGCCGGGCATGAATGCCCTTACCCGATACTCTGCCAGCACTGGCTTGTGCGAAGCTGACACGGCGAAAGGCCGCTTCGAAGCGCGCCGAACAGCCTCACGCAAGGCAGGTCTCCTACTTCAACGGAGGAAGCAACGTTCAGGTGTGGACTGGCGATGAATATTATTATCGGATTTGTAGTGACCTGCGGCTGCATCATAGGCAGCTTCATGGCGATGGGCGGGCATGTGGACGCGCTGTTCCAGCCCTTCGAATTTGTCATCATCGCGGGCGCCGGCATCGGCGGCTTCATCATGGCCAATCCGATGAAGGTCGTGAAGGATTCCGGCAAGGCGCTGGGCGAGGCCTTCAAGCATTCGGTTCCGAAGGAGCGCAATTATCTCGATACGCTCGGCGTGCTCTACGCGCTGATGCGCGATCTGCGCACCAAGTCACGCAACGAAATCGAAGCCCATATCGACAACCCGGACGAATCCGTAATCTTCCAAGCCGCCCCGACGGTGCTGAAGAACAAGGAACTGACGGCCTTCATCTGCGACTATGTCCGCCTCATCATCATCGGCAACGCCCGCTCCCACGAGATCGAGGCGCTGATGGACGAGGAAATCAACACTATCCTGCACGACAAGATGAAGCCCTATCATGCCATCACGATCATGGGCGATTCCTTCCCGGCCATCGGTATCGTCGCCGCCGTTCTCGGCGTCATCAAGGCCATGAGCCACATCAACGATTCGCCGGAAGTGCTCGGTCACCTCATCGGCTCGGCGCTGGTCGGCACCTTCCTCGGCATTCTCCTTTCCTATTCCGTCTGCGCGCCCCTCGTGTCGCAGATCAAGATCGTACGCAGCAAGCAGCATCGCCTCTACGTGATCGTCAAGCAGACGCTGCTGGCCTACATGAACGGCTCCGTGCCGCAGGTGGCACTCGAATACGGCCGCAAGACCATCTCCTCCTACGAACGGCCGTCGATCGATGCCGTCGAGCAGGAAATGATGAATCCCGGCGGTGAGAGCAAGGCGGCCTGACGACCATGAGCCAGCAATCATCCGCCAAGGCGCATACGATGGACCGCGCCCTCTTCGCCAAGCTGACCGGCGGCCTCGGAGATCAGGCAACCGTCGGAAAGCTCGCCGCCGCCTTCGGCCAGGTCTACGGCGAATTCCTCCCCGACTTCATCAAGAGCGAAACGGGCCTCGACGTGTCCGTCGCCTATTCCGGCTGCCAGTCGGGACTGATGAACGATCTTATCGCCGGCCTCGGCGGCAACTGCGCGCTTGTGAACGGTTCGCTACGCAACTGGGCACCGCAATTCGTTCTCGGCTGCGGCACAGGCTTCATAATGACCCTGATGGAGCACATGCTGGGCGCGCTGCCCGAGACCATCGAGGCACCCCTTCCGCGGCCGCTTTCGATCATCGAGCTCGACCTTGCCGTCATGGTGTTCGACAAGATCGCCAACGTGCTGCGCTCGGCGGTCAATGCGGCTGGCGGTTTCGAACCCAATCTCGATCCGCCGTATAATATCGAGAATCGCCCGAAGCCGGCTGCCGACCAGGTCGATGAATTCGCCGCTGCCATCACCATGATGATTTCGCTCGGCAAGACCGTCTCGGAAATCGTCGTCATCATACCGCAGCAGGTTCTGCTGCGGACCGTCGTCAGCCCACCGCGAGCCAAGAACCCGTCCGCAGCGTCGGAAGCATGGACGGAGCAGCTCAGCGAACAGGTGCGTCGCTCACAGGTGACGCTCGAGGCCCGCATCCAGCTGGAATCGCTGACGCTGAACACAATTTCGAGACTCGCCGTCGGCGATGTCATTCCCTTCATGGACGCAGGCGATGTTCGCGTCGAGGTCAGCGCCAACAGCAAGGACCTCTACATCTGCGAATTCGGCCGTTCGGGCGAAAATTACACGGTGCGCGTCAAGGACAATGTGAATTCCGACGACGAGCTTCTTCGACACCTGATGAATTGACCGGCTGGCGGGTGCCTGGGGCACCCACGGCAGCTTGAGGCAAGTTTCAACTGGAATAGTGATTTCATGGCTAGGAAGACGACACAGAAAAGCGGCGAGGAATCGCTGGAAGTTGAAAACAGCGACGCCGCATTGGATGAGGCCATCGACGGCCTGCGCGGCGTGCTGAAGAAAGACACCGACGGTGGCATGCCGGATTTCGGCGCCGATGCATTCGGGGCCGAGCCGGGCACGGATCTTTCGGCCTTCGGCGGCGATTTCGGGGACGACAATGCAGGCTCCGCTTTCGGCGCCAGCGATTTCGGCGGCTCCTCCTTCGCCGAACCGTCAGCTCCGGGCAGCGCGCTGACCGCCAATCTCGACCTGATCATGGACATCCCGATCGACGTTCAGATCGTGCTCGGCAGCAGCCGCATGCAGGTCTCCGGCCTGATGAACCTGACCGAAGGCGCAATTATCGCGCTCGACAAGAAGATCGGCGAGCCCGTCGAGATCACCGTGAACGGCCGCAGAATCGGCCGGGGCGAAATTACCGTGCTGGAACATGATGACACCAGGTTCGGTATCAAGCTCATCGAAGTATCGAATACGAAGAAAAACTGAACTCTGTTCAGAATAAGCCCACTCCCTGTTCGGGACGGAGACGAAGACCATGATGGACTTTGACGATTTCAGCGGCGGCGCCCTCGCCGAGCAACCGTTATCTCAGGCTGAGAAGGCTGCTGCTGTTCTCCTTGCCATGGGTAAACAGGTTGCGGGACGGCTGCTGAAATATTTCACGCAGCATGAATTGCAGCTCATCATCGCGTCTGCGCAGTCGCTGAGGGTTATTCCGCCGGACGAGCTGGCGCAGCTCGTCGCGGAATTCGAGGATCTCTTCACCGAAGGCGCGGGTCTGATGGACAACGCCAAGGCAATCGAAAGCATTCTCGAGGAAGGCTTGACACCCGACGAGGTCGACAGCCTTCTCGGCCGGCGCACCGCCTTCCAGGCTTACGAAACTTCGATCTGGGATCGCCTCGGCGAGGCGGATCCGATTTTCGTCGCCAAGTTCTTCCTGCGCGAACATCCGCAAACCATCGCCTATGTGCTGTCGATGATGCCGTCCTCCTTCGGCGCCAAGGTTCTGCTGCAACTGCCCGAGGCGCAACGCGCCGACATCATGAACCGCACCGTCAATCTCAAGGATGTCAGCCCGAAAGCGGCGCAGATCATCGAAAACCGCGTGCTGGGGCTGATGGCGGAAATCGATGCCGAACGCAATGCTTCCGGCTCGACGAAGGTGGCGGAGCTGATGAACGAGCTGGACAAGCCGCAGGTCGATACGCTGCTCACATCGCTGGAAACGCTCAACAAGGAATCGGTCGACAAGGTGCGTCCGAAGATCTTCCTCTTCGACGACCTCACGCTCATGCCGCAGCCGAGCCGCGTCATGCTGCTCAACGACATCGCGGCCGACATTCTCACCATGGCGCTGCGTGGTTCCTCGTCCGAAATTCGCGAGATCGTGCTCAGTTCGATCAGCCCGCGCCAGCGCCGCATGATCGAATCCGACCTGCAGATCACCACCGGCATCAATCCGCGCGAAATCGCCATCGCGCGGCGCGCCATCGCCCAGGAAGCCATCCGGCTTTCCAATTCCGGCCAGATCGAACTCAAGGCAAAAGACAAGACGCCTGTGGAAGAAGCCGCGTGATCTCAGCGCGACTCACCTAAATCGTCTTAGACTGTTCAGAACAAGGCCGTGCATGATGCACGGCCTCTTTCCGTTTCATGAAGGACGGCTTCTTTGGCTGACGAAGACAAGGACAGTAAAACAGAAAAACCGACGGAGAAAAAACTCCGCGACACGATGGAGAAAGGCAATGTGCCTCACTCCAAGGAAGCGACGCTCTTTGCGTCGATGCTCGCGACCGTCATCTACGTCACCTTCTTCCTGCCGGAGCGCGTCGGGCGCATGGGCGAGGTGCTGCGCGACCTCTTCGAAAAACCCGATCAGTGGCAGCTCGAGACGGGGTCTGACGTCATTTCCTTGTTCATCCGCATCGGCTGGGAAGTCGGCAATCTGCTGCTGCCCGCGGTCGTGCTGTTCTTCGCCTTCGGCATCGGGTCCTCGATGTTCCAGAACCTGCCGACACCCGTTCTCGACCGCATCGCGCCACAGTTTTCCCGCATTTCGCCGGTGGCGGGCTGGGGCCGCATCTTCAGCACGTCGGGTCTGGTGGAATTCGGCAAGTCGCTTGCCAAGATCGTCTTGGTCGGCGTCATCATGTTCTTTGTGCTGCGCGGGCAGTTCTTCCATGCGATCGATTCGCTGGTTTCCGATCCGCAGACGATCTTCGTGCGGCTGACGACCATCATCCAGAAAATTCTGACCATCGTGCTGCTGGCGACAGCCGTCGTCGGCATCGGCGACGTGCTCTGGACCCGCTACCACTGGGTCGATCAGTTGAAAATGACGAAGCAGGAGGTCAAGGAAGAGCACAAGCAATCCCAGGGCGACCCGATCGTCAAATCGAGGCAGCGCTCGATCGCCCGCGACCGTGCCCGCCGGCGCATGATGAAGCAGGTGCCGCGTGCCACGCTGGTCATCGCCAATCCGACCCATTTTGCCGTGGCGCTGCGTTATGTCCGGGAGGAAAACGACGCACCCATCGTCGTCGCCAAGGGGCAGGACCTCATCGCCCTCAAAATCAGGGAGATCGCCGAGGCAAATGGCATCCCCGTCTTCGAAGATCCGCCACTCGCGCGCTCCATGTTTGCGCAAGTCTCGGTAGATAGTGTCATCCCGTCAGTGTTTTACAAGGCCGTCGCAGAGCTGATCCATAGGATCTATGCCACGCAGTCGAACAGAAAACGGGTACGATAAATCGAATGAAAAAATCCCCCTACTCTGCCCAACGTGAACAAATTCTCGCGGAAGCCATCAGCCCGGTCGCCAGCGAATTGCGGCTCCTCGACGCGGCCGATCTGATTTCGCTGCTGCGCTTCGAGCGCTATGGCAATCTTGCCGACCTCGTGGCGTCGGCGGCCGAGCTTTATTTCCATCCGGGCACCGTCAATTTCGGCCTTGGGGGCGACTACAAGCTTGAATGGGGCGGGCCGGCGGAAGTCACCATCGACCTCGAAATCAAACCGCGCGGCGTCACCGTCTATGCCAAGCTCGCGCTGGCCGAACATCATGCCGGCATCGAAATCAACCATATCGCCTTCGACAAAGCCTCGGCCGATCCGGACGAGAACACCGCGCTTCTCGCCCGCAGCCTGCGGGACGCCCGCTACGCGATCGGCGGAACGACGCGCGCAGCCTGAACAAGGCTCAAACCATCCCCACTTTCATGATGAAGGTCCGCTGAGGCATCTCGGCATTCGTGCGCGCTTCGGCTTTCAGTCAGGCGCGGAACCGCTCGCCTTTTGCTTTCTACAATTTCTGGAAGATCTTATCCGCTGGGAATAGCCGATAGCGGATAAGATGCTCTGGATCCAAAGAAGCGCTTTAGCTGATGTAACCGAAACGGATAGCTTTTGCGATTGCCTGAATGCGGTTGACGCTGTCGAGCTTGATCGTCGCTGAACCGAGATAGGCGTTGACGGTGTGCACCGACAGCCCCAGCTTTTCGGCTATTTCCTCGCTGATCCGGCCATCACCTGCAAGCTGCAGGCAGGCGATCTCGCGTTCGCTCAGCGCTTCGGCGGCCGGCGACCGCCGCTCGTCGAGCGACAGGAGATCCATCATGATCTGGCAGCTACGGCCATGCAGCTCGACGATCATATCGCTCGTCAGATCCATGAATTTTGCGGCGAACACGACATAGCCGTTGCCGACCGATCCCAGGCGCACCGGAAAGGCGACGCCGGCAAAAGGCAGGAGATGCGGTTTCAGGCGCTGGGTGAACGAGGCAAAATCGGGCGTCTCGGCGGTGCTGTCGCTATCACGGCCGTTCCACATCAGCGGCAGCAGCGACTTTTCGATATGCTCGATCATCGCCTCGCCATAGGCTTCGACAAAGGCCTTGTTGAGGACGGTATTGGTCGAGCCCCAATTTTCCAGCTCGCAGACTAGGCGCTGCTTGCTCGGCAGGCCGGAGCCGCTGAGGCGATATACTGCAAAATTCTGCGCGTCGATCAGCTTCTGCATCGACACAAGCTTCGGGAAGAGATCAGAACGGCTGGATATCCGATGCGAACGGCCGAGCCTTCCTTCGCTTGGCGTGTCCGTCGTCCTAACCGGCTGATATCGCATTCATCGGGCTTTCAAACGAGGTTGTTTCTGACAGCAAAGGCGATCGCTTCCGATCGCGTCTTGGTCGCGGTCTTCCGCATGACGCTGGTGATATAGTTGTTGATGGTGTTGCGCGAGATGCCGAGGATCATGGCGATCTCGTCGCTTGTCTTGCCTTCGGCAATCCAGAACAAGCATTCCAGCTCACGCTCGGTGAGATCGAAATCGCGCTCGGACTTGCCTTCCACGCAGCGCGTGAAGCTCGCGAAGTAACCCGACAGCAATCCGGCGTCACGCAGCCGCTCCGGCGACAGCAACAGACCATCATGGGCAAGCAGCATCAGCGAGAAGCGCGTGCGGCCAACATTGAAGGTCAGCGAGCAATATTGGCGGCTGACGCCTTCCGGCAGCTCGACATCATCCGGCAGGAACGCAAAATTCGGCTGGAACAGCGACATGCATTTCTCAAGCTCGCCCGTGCGGCCGTAGCCGCTCGTGAGCTCGGAAGCAAGACGGCGAACAAGATCGAAGGGCCAATCGGAGGACACGACGAAGTCGAGACCGCTTTCCTGGATCAGGTCGCAGCGGGCCAGAAGATAGTGGGAGGCGCCGACATAATCCGTCAACACGCGCAGGCCAGATTGGAGATAGGCAGGGCCGGCAATGGCGCTCAACTGCTGAACGAGTTGATCGCGCGACATGGCATTGGCGGACGCGGCCAATCGCACATCCTTGTCGCCTTTGCTCCCCTGCAATATCTGCACGTCCATTTTTTGCATTTCCTGCCGCTGTTAGGCGCTCTAACGCCAACGAGAGCATTGCTCGGTCTGGACCCGGCGCATAACCTCGAAGACGGCATCGATCTTCGCAAAGGCATCTGCACCAACTCAACTTATTACTCCGCCCCATACGATTCCATACGGACGTATGACGCGATAAGCGCGCTAATATATAAATTCGATTTCGGCAAGCGCATGCGAATCGCCCAAATCGCAATCAACCAACTATAGACTGATTTCTCCGCGTGCTGGCATCTCCAAATTCGCTGAATTCACCAAACACGGATCTCATGGTCTGATTCGCGCCGCTTCGACGCAACTCCGAATAGGTATGATGATTGTAAGTCGATTCTTTCTACCCAGCAACGAAATTTCCGACCAGGAAATGTCTTGCCAACAGGTTCGGTCACTCGATTTCGGTACGCATACGTGAAGCAAATATTTGCGAAAACCCAGAGTTGGCACGATCAAGCGGCGTTCTTTCCGATGACATGAAAAGACCGGGAATATCTCCCGGTCTTTTCATCAGGCAGCGTTGTCGACGGCCCATTTTCTGAGGATCTTCGCGGCGCGTTCCTCGCTGATTTCCACCATGCGCGAGAGGCGGCGTTCCGGCCCTTCCTTGACGCGGCGGTTGAAGGTGCCGCCGTCTTCGCCCATCGTCAGCAGATCGTCGGTGCTGTCGAAGCCGAAGTCCGAGCCAAAGCCGTCCATCAGGGCGGCACCCGGCCCGCCGACGGCGGGAGCGAAATCCGGCAGTTCCAGGCCCGCCGCTTCCGGCAGAGCCGCGCCACCGGCCACACCGCCGCCGAGCGAGCGGATCAGCGGACGGAAGCCCATCCAGACGATGAGGAAGGCAACCGCGACGAAGGCAGCCGAGTTGATGATGCCAGCCATGTTACGGCTCAGCATATCCATGATGTTGAAGCTGGAAGAGGTGTCCTCGAGCAGTTGATTGTCGAGGAAGTCCATCGCATTGACGGTCACCACGTCGCCGCGGGTGGTGTCGACGCCGGCAGCGGTCGCGACAATCTTCTGCATCTCGGCGATATAGGCGTCGACCTTCGCCTGATCGGCCGGCTGACCGACCATCTGGGCGATGCGGCCCTTGTTGACCACCACGGCCACCGAGAGCTTCTCGACCCTGTAGCTGTTGCGGGTCGTCGCGGTCGTCTTGCTGTTGATTTCGTAGTTGGTCTGTTCTTCGCGCTTGTCGGACTGGTCGTTCGATGTCGGTCCGCTGCCACCGGACTGCGGGGCAGCCTGCGGAATGTTTTGCTCAACGGTCGCTGCCGTATCCGACTGGCGCTGCTGCGATTTCTGCGCTTCCTTGGTGGTGCGAACCGAGCGCTCGACCTTCGAATCCGGATCGTAGGTGGTTTCCTGCACCTGCTGGCTATCGGTATTGAGCTGCGCCGTCACGCTGGAGCGGAAATTGTCCATGCCGAGAAATGGAGCAAGCGCCTTGTTGATGTTCGATTCGACCTCGTCCTGAACATTCTGCACGATGCCGAGATTGCGGTTCAGCGCGCCATTGCCGGGATCGTCACCCGAGGCGAGCAATTGGCCGGTGGAATCGAGGATCGTAACATCGTCGACTTCCAGGCCTGGAACGGCAGAGGCAACGAGATGGCGGATGGCCTGGGCCGCTTTGCGCCCCGCTTCGGCGTTCGCCCGGATCATGACCGAGGCCGTCGGCTTCTGGTCCGCTTTGCGGAAGTTGCCGACATCCTGCATGACAATGTGGACGCGTGCCGCGCTAATGCCGGTGATCGAGGTGATCGTGCGGGAGATTTCGCCTTCGAGCGCACGCACGCGGGTCACTTCCTGCATGAAGGAGGTCAGACCGAGAGAGCCGACATTGTCGAAGAGTTCGTAGCCGGCGGTGGTGCTGTTCGGCAGGCCGCGCTCGGCGAGAAGCAGGCGCGCCTTGCCGGTCATGCCCGCCGGCACGGTGAGGCTGGTGCCGTCCGTACCCACCTGGAAACCGATGTTGGCTTCGGCAAGCGCAATGCTGATCTGGTTCAGATCGGTTGCATCCAGGCCCACATAGAGCGTTTCCTGGGCAGGCTTATTGACGTAGAGGGCTGCAAACAGAATCAGCGCCATGGAAACGACGCCGACGCCCGCCATGATCAGCAGGCGTGTCCTCCCCAGGTTCTGCAGATTCCTGAACAAGGGAACTAATTGATTTAACAGATTCATTCTGTTCTCGCACGATTCGTCAAAGACCTGATGGCTTTGTGCCCTGCAGCGAAGATAGAAATCGAAACTTGTGCGAGCGTTTCGTCCCGGGCAGGAAAAATGAAGAACTCGAAAAATTTATCCGAGATAATATAAGAAAAACAATATCAGGCGCCGGCGCTCCGATCAGAAGAAATCGAAGTCGCCGGCGGCCTTGGCCAAGGGTTGGGAATGTCCATGGCGACCGCCGCCGCCGAGAGCTTTCTGCATTTCGGCGAGCTTCACCAGGCTCAGGGCCGTCGCAACATCGACCATCCAGCCATCCGGTATGTCGCCGGTGATGGTGTCGATGAACTCGGCAATGCCCCGCGTCTTCTGCACGGCGAGATCGATGCCCTGCATGACCTTCATAGAGTCGGGCGATTCCAGCACGTTGACGCCGCTGAGATCGAGCAGTTGCGGTTCGATGCGCTCGATCAGGTAGGCGACGTCGTGCAATTCCGAGACTATGCGCATGAGGATGGCTGGGAGAGCTTCCTGCATGGCGATTGGTTCGGGACGCGGAATGGTGGTCATGAGGTAGTCCTCGTTGATCAGAAAAATTCGATCGTGTTGTCGACCGGCTTCGGGGCGGCAACGGGGCGCTGTTCCAGAGCCACGGTCTTCTGCGTTTCGGCGCCGGTCAACGGGTATTGCCGGGCGCGGCCGGAGATCGGCCAATATTCGATCTTGCGTCCATGCTCGCCGCCGGTGCTGGAGCCGACGACCGGAATGCCTTCATCCCGCAGGAACTGCATAGCGAAGGCAGCGTTCTGTTCGCCGACATTGGAGAAGGTGGCAATCGTCTTCGCACCGCCAAAGATCTTCGCCTCCAGCCGGTCACGACGCGCGCCCTGCTTCAGGAGGCCGTTGATCAGAAGCTCCATCAGGTGCACGCCGTAACGCGTCGCATCACCACCACTCGTCGGCGAAGCAGCCGTTCCCGGCAGCAGAAAATGATTCATGCCGCCGACGCCCGCAATCGGATCACGCAAGCATGCCGCCACGCACGAGCCGAGAATGGTCGACAGCACCACGTCCGGGTCGTTGATGACCTTGTACTCGCCCTGAATGATGTGCACGCGACGGGCAGCACCCTCGACGATCATTTCAATGCTCCGAACACGGCCTCGATCGCCGCTTTCATCTTTTCAATGGTGAAGGGCTTGGCGAGAACGTTGTTGGCGCCGAGCTGGGCGGCCTTCTGCACCAACGCACGGTCGCCCTGCGCCGTCAGGATGATGAAGGCCGCTTTCTTCGTCGTCGGATTGGTGCGCACGGCCTGCAAGAGGCCGAGACCATCCATCTTCGGCATGTTGAAGTCGGAGATCACCAGATGATGTGGTTGCTGCTCCATGATCTTCATGCCCTGCTCGCCGTCACCGGCAGCAGTGATTTGCTTGAAACCTAGTTGCGTCAGCGCGTCGCTCAACAACAGACGACTGGTGACCTGATCGTCGACGATCAGAACTTTGATTTTCTCCGCTAGAGACATTATTCGCTCCCTTCCTTGCGGGCGGCTGTTACTTTCAAAATTTCCTCGCCAATGGCGTTCAGCGGAAACTGCTGCTCGACTGCACCCAACTCGAACGCAACCCTCGGCATTCCGTAGACCACGCAGGTCTTTTCGTTCTGACCGATGGTGCGTGCGCCGGCATGGCGCATCTTCAGAAGGCCGGCGGCGCCGTCGCGCCCCATGCCGGTCAGGATCACGCCGACCGCGTTGCGGCCGGCGAGCTCGGCGACTGAATCGAAGAGCACATCGACGGATGGACGATGGCCGTTGACAGGTCCGCGGTCGACCAGGCGGCAATGGGGTGCCGATGTATTGGCGACCTGCAAATGCCGATCGCCGCCGGGCGCCAGGTAGATCTTGCCGATTTCCAGCCGCGCACCATCGGTCGCCTCCTGCACCACGGGTGCGCAGAGGCGGTTGAGCCGTTCGGCAAAACTGCGGGTAAAGCTTGGCGGCATGTGTTGGGTGATGACGGTCGGCGGGCAATTGGCCGGGAATTTCTGCAGGACCGCGATCAATGCCTCGACGCCGCCGGTGGACGAACCGATCGCGACAATCTTGCGGCCGACGCGGAAATCCGCGGTCGCCGGCGGCTGTGTATTGTTGGCGGCAGGCTTGCTATATTGCCGCTGCGAACGGGCGGCCGCCTTCACCTTTTCCGCCAGATCGCCGAAAGGACGCGGCTCGCCGGGAGCAGGTTTGCCGACGCAATCAAACGCGCCGATTTCAAGGGCCGTCAGGGTCGCCTCGGCGCCGCGATGCGTCATGGTCGATACCATGATGACCGGCATGGGCCTCAGCGTCATGATCTTTTCGAGAAAATCGAGGCCGTTCATGTTCGGCATCTCGATATCGAGCGTCACGACGTCCGGATTGAGTGCCTTGATCGCCGCACGCGCTTCCATCGCGTCGCCGGCCTGACCGATGACGTCGACCTCCGGATCGGAGCTCAGAACGGCGGTAATCAGGCCGCGCATGGTTGCGGAGTCGTCGACAACAAGAACACGGGCGGGAGCGCTCATGCTTTCCTCCCGGTGGAATTGGCAATGCGGCGATAGGTGGTAATGCCAATATTGTCGAAGACGTGCTTGGCCTCGCCGGAGACGCGCTCGGAATGGCCGATATAGAGATGGCCGTTCTCCGGCAGCAGGCCGGCGAAGCGCGACCAGATCTTCGTCTGCGTCGGCTCGTCGAAATAGATGACGACGTTGCGGCAGAAGATGACGTCGAACAGGCCCTTGAACGGCCATTGCGCCATCAGGTTCAGCTCGTTGAAGGTGATCAGCCGCTTGACGCGATCGTCGATCTGGAACTTGCGGCGCCCCTGGACCTCGACTTCCTGGAACCATTGCTTGCGCATGGCGGGCGAAACCGTCTCGAGCGACGTCTCGTCATAGGCACCCGCGCGAGCAAGGCCGAGGATCTTCGGATCAATGTCCGTTGCCAGAATCTTGAAATCGAGCTCGGCGACGTTCGGCAGCAGTGACAGAACCGTGAGCGCGATGGAATAGGGCTCCTGTCCGTCGGAACAGGCAGCCGACCAGATGCGAACGCGACCGCCACTCTTGGCGCGCGCCAGAAGGCCGGGGAGAACCTCGTCGCGCAGATGATCGAAATGATGGTTCTCGCGGAAGAAGCGGGTGAAATTCGTCGTCAGATGCGACAGCATCTCGCGCCGCGCCGCCGCGCCCGCCGGCGAGGAGACCAGTTGGCAATAATCGCGAAAGCCCGGCAAACCCAGCGCGCGGATATGTTTCGACAGCCGCGAATAGACCAGCGAGGCTTTGGTCTCGTTGAGAGAAATCCCGGCGTCCGAGTAGATCATGGCGGCAATTTCAGAGAGATCGCGCCGTGTCAGCGGATATTCGCCGCTGGCCAGCACCTCGTCCGGGGATGCCCTGAAATCTGTCGCTCCCATAATGCTCATGCAGCTTCGCTTTCGCTGTCCGGGAACAGGGTTTCGAGTTCGATAAGGCAGATCATGCGGCGGTCGATCGCCAGGATGCCGCGTGCAAACTGCCGCTCATAATCGGAAGAGATTTCCGGTGTCGGCTGAATATTGTCGTCGGTGACCGTCAGAATATCGGACACGGCGTCGACCAGCAGGCCGACGACCTTACGCTTGACCTGCGCCACGATGATCACATGACGCGCGGTCGGCTCGGCGCGCTTCATGCCGAGGCGGGCCGAGAGATCGACGATCGGCAAGACAGCGCCGCGCAGGTTGATAATGCCAAGGACATGGGCTGGCGCATGCGGCATGGCCGTCGCCGGCGTCCAGCCGCGGATTTCACGGACCGACATGATATCGACGCAGAATTCCTGATCGCCGATGCGAAAGGCGATCAGCTCACGGGCACCCTGGGTCAGGTTCTTGACGGCATATGACATAGGCTCAACCCGCCGCTGCGTACGATATTTCAGCCTTCAGCGACTGCCCGCGGGAGGCGCCGACCACGGCATCAACGTCGAGGATGAGAGCAACGCGCCCATCGCCAAGGATCGTTGCTGCGGCAATGCCGGGCACGTGCGTGTAGTTCGCTTCGAGGCTCTTGATGACCACCTGGCGCTGGCCCTGGATGGCATCGACCATCAGAGCACGCTGTCCGCCGCCTTCCGATTCCACCAGCAGCGCAACACCGTCGACCGGATTGGCCTGCGTGGCGCGGAAGTTCAGGATGCGGCCGACATCGACCAGCGGGCAGAAGCTGTTGCGGATCGAGATCAGGCGGTGGTTGGCGCCGAAGGAGTGGATGGCGGAAGCCTCGGGCTGCAAGGTTTCGACGATCGCCGTCAGCGGCACGACCAGGGTCTGGCCGGCGACCGTCACCACCATGCCGTCGAGGACGGCCAGCGTCAGCGGCAGGCTCATGGTGAAGACCGAGCCGTGTCCGGGCTTGGAGCTGATATTGATGCGGCCGCCGAGCGCCTGGATCGAGCGCTTGACCACGTCCATGCCGACGCCGCGGCCGGAAATGTCGGAGATCTTATCGGCCGTCGAGAAGCCCGGCAGGAAGATCAGGTTGTCGATCTCTTCGTCCGAAAGGTTGGCATCGGCGGGGATGAGATCGTTGTCGATCGCCTTCTGACGCACCTTTTCGCGGTTGATGCCGGCGCCGTCGTCGGCGAGTTCGATCAGGATGCGGCCGGAACGATGTTTTGCCGTCAGGCGAACCGTGCCTTCCCGGTTCTTGCCGAGCGCCGTGCGCTTTTCCGGCGTTTCAACGCCGTGGTCGACGGCATTGCGGATCATATGGGTCAGCGGCTCGGCCAGCTTGTCGATGACCGTCTTGTCGACTTCGGTGTTTTCACCCTCGGTGATCAGGCGGATCGACTTGCCGGTCATGTCGGCGATTTCACGGACGATACGCGACATGCGCTGGAAGACCGGCTTCACCGGCTGGGCGCGGATCGCCATGACGCTGTCCTGGATCTCGCGTGTGAGCTGCTGCAGCTCCTCGAGGCCCATATTGATGGAGGACGCGCCATTGTTATCGTTCTCGATGACGCTCTGCGAGAGCATCGCCTGGTTGATGACAAGCTCGCCGACGAGGTTGATCAGCCGGTCGACGCGATCGAGATCGACGCGGATGGTCTGCCCGGCGCCAGCGGCGGCATTGTTCTGCGCGGCGGCGTTGGCAGCGGCAGCGGCGGCGGCTGCCGCTGCTTCCTTCTTTTCGACACGAGCGGCGGCAGCGGCAAGCTGCGTGACATTGCTGGCCGTTTCAGCGGCGGCAACAGCGGCAGCGGCATCGCTTTTCGGTTTCGGCGCTTCGGCAGTTTCCACAGCCGGCTCGTCACCGTCCAGAGCGGAGAGATCGAAGGGCACGGGGATCATCGGCAGCTCTTCATCACCGCCGACAGGCGAGGCAGCGTCTTCGATCAGCCGGATATCCAGCTCGCAATCCCATTCGGCGAATTCGAAGACCGTGCGGATAGCGTCTTCGCCCTTGTCCGTCTTGACCGAGATCGTCCACTTGAAATACGCGCCTTCGGGGTCGAGCTGATCGAGGCCCGGCAGGGCGTCCATATTGCAATGAATGCTCATTTCGCCGACGCGCGTGAGATCGCGCAGCAGCAGCGTGGCATCGTTGCCCTTGGCGTAGAGGTCGGAGCGCGGCTTGAAGCTGACTTCGTATTCCGGCATGCCCGCAGACGCTTCGTCGCCACCGAAATCATCGTCGAAGCTGAAGGGGATCGGCTGAAAACCGCTGTCATCCGTGGGAGCGGGTGCGGCTTTGACAGGAGCAGGCGCCGGTGCGGGCGCTGCCGCCTTCACGGGCTTCGGCGCAGCTTCAGCGGCTGACGGTGCCGAGGGCAATTCGCCATGGGCCAACGCTTCCAGTTCCTTGACCAGGCCCCTGCTACGGGCCTGATCGACACTGCCGCCGTCACGGGCGGCGTTGGTCAGGTCCGCCAGAACGTCGGCGGCCTTGAGCATGACCTTCAGGACATCCTGGGTCGGCTCCAGCTTGTTGGATCGAACGCAATCGAGCGTGGTCTCGAAGACATGGGCAAAGGCGACAAGGTCATCCAGACCAAAGGCCCCTGCCCCACCCTTGATGGAATGAACGGCACGGAAGACAGCGTTGACGGTTTCCGGATCCCGGTCGCCATCATTCATTTTCAGGAGACCGGATTCCAGTTCGGCGAGCTGCTCTTCGCACTCCTGGAAGAAAATCTCTTTGATTTCGTTCATATCCATAGGAACAGATCCTGTTTAAGCGGTTACACGCTCGATGGCATCGATCAGCTTGGCGGGATCGAAGGGCTTGACGATCCAGCCCGTCGCCCCGGCCTGACGGGCACGGTTCTTCTTTTCGGCGTCGCTTTCGGTCGTCAGCACCAGGATCGGGATGGCCCGGTACCGGTCGTTGCGACGGACGCCCTCAATGAAGCCGAAACCATCGAGGCGCGGCATGTTGATGTCCGTGACGATGACGTCGGGATTGGCTTCTTCCAAAACCTCGAGACCCTCGACGCCGTCTTCGGCCTGAATGGTCTCGAAGCCGGCATTGTTGAGGGTGACGAGAAGCATGTTTCGAATGGTCCGTGAATCATCCACGGTCAGTACTTTTTTCTTCATTGCCGGATCTCCTTGGCAAGCAGGTGATCGATGTCGACGCCGATCAACTGCATCGTTTTTTGAAATGCATCCGACACCTTCGAAAAGGTGAAGGACAGCTTGTCTTCATCCCAAGTCTTGGCGGCTGCCATGATGACCTGGACGCACAAGGCGCCGATCCTCTCGACGCCGGATGCGTCGATCACGACATTGCTGCCGCGCAGCCCCACCAACTTGCCGCGAAGCGTCGAGGCTTCATTGAGGTCCAGCACCGCAGCCAGACTGATTGTCTTTTCGCCCTTCCTGCTCGGCATCGCTTTATTCCTTGTTGCCTAAAATCGGGTCCCACAGCCCGCATGCGCATAAAATAGAGATGTCAGTAAACATTCCGTTCGCCTCCAAGCCCGGCCCTGCGAAGCGGAAATTCGAATTCGGCAGCACTGCCCTCGTCACGCCCGGCAGCCCCTTCGTCGCGCCAGGCGATCGGCAAGCGTTGCGCTGCGGTCACCGGCCGCGGCACAGCCGCGTGGCGGCGCTCGCGCTCGAGGCGGAACTCGCGGATCGTCTGACCAAGTTCGAGGATGACGGTATGAAGATGATCGGCGCCTTCGTTCGAGCGACGGGCGAGGCTTTCGGTGGCAGCGGCGCGTTCGCCGAAGCCACCGATATCCGTCGTCACCGTACGCAGACCGGCTGCCTGTTCATCGGTGGCGGCTGCGATGCCGGAGATAGCGTCGTTAATATCGGTCACCTGGCGGACGATGCCGCCGATCGCTTCCTGCGTGCGGCCGACCATCTGCACGCCGGCATCGACCTGCGCCTTGGTGCCTGTCACCAGCACCTTGATCTCCCGGGCCGCATCGGCGGAGCGTTGGGCGAGCGCGCGGACTTCCTGGGCGACGACGGCAAAGCCGCGGCCGCTATCACCGGCGCGCGCGGCTTCGATACCGGCGTTGAGCGCCAAAAGATTGGTCTGGAAGGCGATCTCGTCGATGACACCGATGATCTGGCCGATCTTTTCCGCCGAAGTTTCGATATCGGCCATGGCGGAAATCGCCTGGCCGACGACCCGGCCACTGTCTTCGGCTGCAACACGGGTGGAGGCGGCGGCGCGCTCTGCTGACCGGGTGCTCGCGGCATTGCTGCGAACCTGATCAGCCAGTTCGGCAAGCTGCCTTGCCGAGGCGGCAAGCCCCTGGGATTGCTCCATCGAATTCTGAGCGAGGGAGCGGGAATCGCGTGCGATGGCATCCGTCGCCGCATCGGCCGCCTGCACTCTGCCGGACAATGCCGCAAATTGCTGGTGGATATCGTCCAGGGCGGCATTCAGCGTCTGCGCCAGTTCGGCATAGGCTTCCGGACCATCGGCAGGCAAGCGGGAGGTCAGATCGCGTTCCGCGAGGCTGCTGATAACATCGGCGAAGAGGCCGGCGGCTTCGGCATGATCGGCGCTGCGCTGTTCGGCAAGCGCCCGCTGATGGTTGAGCCGCAGCTCGTTGAAGCGCAGCGATACGGCGATTTCGACATCGACCATGACGAGGCGGACGGCGGCGGTGATAAGCTCGCTCAGCTCGCGGGCTCGGCGCTTGGCGCTTGGCAGGATGGCGCGGCCGCCCATCTCACCGACGATACCGGCAAGGACATGCTCCAGAACCACGCCATGACCGGCGACGTGCCAGCGCGGGTCAAGCCCCATCTTGCTTTCGCTGTCGGAGAGAACCTTGACGCGTTCGGCATAGAGGCTGTCGAAACGGGCGTCCGTCAGCACACCCCAATGCGAGGATTGCAGGTCTTGCAGCCGTTCGAGCTGGCTTTCGCTCGTAAAATTGCGGGCGGCGTCCGGAAAAGTCTGGAGACGGTGGAAGAGATCGCGCAGGCCGGCTTTCAGATGCGCGTCCAGCATCGGCCGGTTGCGGCGCACGATTTCGCACTGCTCGGCATCGAGACCAGCAAAACGCAAGCGGTCGCGAAGGCTGCCCGCCTGCGCCCGTCCTGCCTGATCTGATGGCGAATCCTGCGCCAAAATCGTCCCCACCGAACTGCCGGGCGTAGACAACGCCGGCGAAACCACTGAATGATCCGGTTCAGATGCGATGAGGAGACGAGGAAAGGCGCACGCCGCCGCCGGTCCGCTATTGACCGGGACGCTGAAGCTCGCTCGTTCATCACAGTCTGTGTTCGGACCGTTTGATGACATGGATACCGGATCTGACCCGGTACGACGGGGCGGCTTCATGCCTGGTGAGAACGAGTGACAGTTTTCCCATTCCGACGTGCTAGTTCAATGTTTATGGTTAATTCCTTGCTTGAAGGTTAATAAGCCCCGTCCGCTATCCCGTTTTGATTTAAACTATTTCGGGTTCGAATTCTGTCGGCGGCCGTTTTGAGTAAAAAGCGAAGTAGCCGCAAGTCACAGGCAAGCTTCATGCTCTAATCCGGTAAGTAGAGACACCTTCGATGTCGATACGGAGAGAGCAATGATTGTTCTTGGTTTGACTGCTTCGTTGACGGCCGGCATGACGCTTGCTGCCTTCGTGTTCCTGAGCCTCATCAACGAGGCCCGCAGCAAAATCGCTCCGCGCGTACTCTGAGCATCCCGCTTCAGCCGTCTACAGACGACCAAATATCTTGTGAAGATACTTGAACGCGTGGTATCGGCCGCGCTTTTACCGTCGTTCTCTCTGCGAGAACTAGCGTCGGGCTCGATACTTCCGTATGAAGCCTGACGACCCGGCACCGAGATCGACCTGTTGATGTCCGACACCACCTATACCGAAACGAGCCACAAGACACTTTCACTGCGGCTTGGTCTTACAATCATCTTCGGCGTCACGCTTTGGCGTGTGGTGATGCTGTTCTTCAATAGAACGGACCTTTTCGTCGACGAGGCTCAATATTGGTTCTGGGGCCAGAACCTCGACTTCGGCTATTATTCGAAGCCGCCGGTCATCGCCTGGGTCATTCGCTTTTTCAATGCGATATCGGGATCGGACTCGACTTTCTGGATCCGCGTTTCGGCGCCTCTCTTCCATCTCGCCACCGCCCTGATGCTGATGCGCACGACGCGGCGGCTGATCGAGGGGGATGCCGGGCGGGAGATCGAGCCCTGGGTCGGTGTCATCTTCGTCACCCTGCCGGCGGCCTCGCTTTCGGCCGTGCTGATGTCGACGGACACGATCCAGATCCTGTTCGTCACCATTGCCATCTGGGCCTTTCTCGGCCTCACCAAGCGCTCTTCGATCACCGAGGCGCTGATCCTCGGCGTGAGCCTCGGGATCGCCTTCCTGACGAAATATTCGGTGCTGTTTCTGCTGCCGGGCGTCGGCATCGCCATGCTGACACTGCGTTCGGCACGCATTGCCTGGCGGGACGTGCTCATCGCCGCCATCGCTGGCGCGATCGTCGTTTCCCCGAATCTCTGGTGGAATTTCGCTCATGATGCAGCAACGGTGCGCCACACCGAAAGTATTGCCCATTGGAATGGCGATGGAAAAGGCGGCGGATTGGTGAAGCACCTGCTCGCCGCGCTCGGATTCGTCGGCGCGCAGTTCGGCGTCGTCGGTCCCGTCATCTTCTATGGCATGCTCTGGGCCGCCTGGCGGATGATCCGCGGGCAAAGCGACGACAGGGAAAAGCTGCTCGTCTGGCTGTCAGTTCCGGTCGTGGCGTTGATCACGCTGCAGGCGCTGTTTGCCAAGGCCTATGCCAATTGGGCGGTTACCGCCTATGCCGCCGGCACGATCCTCGCCGTCTGGCTCCTCCACCGCCTGACGAAGAAGGGTCTCGTCGTTTCGCTGGTCATCGGCTCGGTCGTTGCCTTCCTGTTGCCGGTCCTGACCGTGTTTGCCTATGACATCAAGCTGCCGAACGGCGATCTGGTCATGAAACGATATGTCGGCCGCAGCGCCATCAGCCTAGAGATCGCCGATATCGCCGCGCAGGCGAATACCTCAACCATCGTCGCCGATAACCGCGATATTCTTGCCGATCTGTTCTATACGCTGAAGGGCAAGCCCTATCATATCTACGCCCGCAATTCCGGCGGTTTCCCGAAGAGCTATTACGAGCAGAATTTTTCGCTGCCACCCACCGTGACGGACGAGGTGCTTTATATCGACGACGAACCGTTCGATTGCACCGCGGGGCGCTCGGAACTCATCAAGAATTGGTCGCCGGATTTCGGCAATATGAAAGGCAGGGCGCTCTACGCCTACCGTCTCTCGCCAAGCTGCCTGGCGCCCAAGCCTTAGAGCAATTCCAGGAAAAGTGCGAAGCGGTTTTCCGTCCGGAATGCGTAAAAACAAAAGGATAGAGCGGGAAAGCGATTCCGTGAAACGCGAAACCGCTCTAACCGCGGTCGGAAGCCGGACGGAGGCAGACGCCCCAACCAAGTTCCGGCATTTCCACGAAGACGACCCCGCCATCTTCGAAGGCCAGACGCAGTTGCGCCTCGGTCGCCCGGTGAATGTCGTGGCGCCCGCCCTCGTAATCGCGGATCGTACTCCGCGACACGCCGGCTCTCTCGGCTATATCCAACTGTGTCCAGTCGAGCAGCCCGCGTGCCGCGCGGCAGAGTGCGGGTGTAAGAATCATCGGGTAGCGGCCTTGATTCACGATCAAAATTCACCCATATTGGTCAACATAAGCCAAATATGTCATAAACCGCACGGGATTTCCAGTATCGAAGGAGACAGCGATGCCGCACGACACGCCCTTGATTTCGACCATCGTCATGGGCCTTGTGCTGGCATTCATCTTCGGCGCCATCGCCAATCGATTCAAGCTGCCGCCGCTCGTCGGCTATCTCATCGCGGGCGTGCTTGCAGGTCCGCATACGCCCGGCTTCGTGGCCGACCAGAGCCTTGCGCCGGAACTCGCCGAAATTGGCGTCATCCTGTTGATGTTCGGCGTCGGCCTGCATTTTTCACTGAAGGACCTGCTGTCGGTGCGCGGCATCGCAGTTCCCGGCGCGATCGTCCAGATCGCCTTCGCCACCCTGCTCGGCTGGGGGCTTGGCGCCTTGATGGGTTGGCCGCTGGGTGGCAGCCTGGTCTTCGGCCTCGCGCTCTCCGTCGCCTCGACGGTCGTCCTTCTGAAAGCCTTGCAGGAGCGGCGGCTGGTCGAAAGCGAGCGCGGCAAGATCGCGGTCGGCTGGCTGATCGTCGAGGACCTGGCCATGGTGCTGGCGCTCGTCCTCATCCCGGCTGCAGCCAGCATCTCGGCCGACGGTCATGGCACGGCCGAGCCGCTATCGGCCGGCCTCAGCCGCTTGCTTGGCCTCGATCTCGGCATCACCGGCATTATCGGCATGACGTTGCTGAAGGTCGCCGCCTTCGTCGGGTTGATGCTGGTCGTCGGCCGGCGGATCATTCCCTGGATCCTACACCGCATCGCCCATACCGGCTCGCGTGAACTCTTCCGCCTCGGTGTCCTCGCGATTGCGCTCGGCGTCGCCTTCGGGGCCGCGAAACTCTTCGGCGTGTCGCTGGCACTCGGCGCCTTCTTCGCCGGCATGATCCTGTCGGAAAGCGAGCTCAGCCACCGAGCCGCGCAGGAAAGCCTGCCGCTGCGCGATGCCTTTGCCGTGCTGTTCTTCGTCTCGGTCGGCATGCTGTTCGATCCGAACATCCTGATCGACAATCCGCTGCCGCTGCTGGCGACCGTGTTCATCATCGTGATCGGCAAGTCGGTTGCCGCCTTCTTCATCGTGCTCGCCTTCCGCAAGCCGATGAGCACGGCGCTGACCATCTCCGCCAGCCTGGCGCAGATCGGCGAATTCTCCTTCATCCTCGCCGCGCTCGGCTTCGATCTCGGCCTGCTGCCTGGCGAAGGCCGCGATCTGATCCTTGGCGGCGCGATCATCTCGATCATTCTCAACCCGCTTGTCTTCATAGCCTGCGACTGGCTGCGCAAGACGCAGGAAACCAGGCCGCAAAGCGAGATGCCGGAAAGCACGGAGCCGGCGGTGCAAGCAGAACGGTCGACAGCGGGCGAAGTCTCGCCTGCCTCCGCGGATCAGCCAATGGCCCACGAGGTCGGTGAGGAGCTGCACGCCGTTACACTGACGGGCCATGCGGTGCTGATCGGCTATGGCCGCGTCGGCAGCATCGTCGGGGAGAGCCTTAAATCGTCCGGTACGCCCTTTGTGGTCATCGAAGATTCCGACAAGCGGATCGGCGACCTCACCCGGCAGGGAATCGAGGCGATCTACGGCAATGCGGCCTCCGCGGAGGTTCTGGCATATGCCAATATTTCCGGCGCCAGCAGCCTGGTCATTGCTATTCCGAATACCTTTGAAGCTTGCAGTGCCGCCGAGCAGGCACGCGCGGCCAATCCATCGATCCTGATCGTCGCCCGCGCTCATTCCGACGCCGAGGTTGATGTGCTCAAGCAATATGGAGCCGATACGGTGATCATGGGAGAGCGGGAAATCGCGCTGGGCATGGTTGACCGGCTTGCGCAAGTGCATCATGACAGGCCGTACTATGAAGACGCGCAGCGTCCTGATATCATCACCGAACCGTCGGAATCCGCTCCGGCAAAGGAATGAAGGCCTTTTGAACCGTTGAACCCGTTCGAATTCGGCGCTGCCGACAGCGAAGAGAACGATAGCAGGATGACGCGACGCGCCGGAGCGCGTGTGATCGCCTCGCTGTTTGTCGCTTTTTTCGCCTACCTCGGACTGGCGCTCGGCGGCGGCATCAATCTCGCCGCGCGGGCGGATGCGGAGGCCTTCTCCTCCGGCAAGGACAACCAACCGCTTTATGTCGCCCTGCGCGATCCGGTGCGCGGCATAGTCGTCGCCGACCGCACGGTCACGCCGAAAGCCACCTGGCACGATATCGGATCGGCAACGCTTGCGACCCTTCCCTCGCTCGGACTTCTGAGCAATCCGCGGCAGCCGCGCGAACGCGGCACAGCCGCACGGCACGAATCGCTTCCTTTCCGCGCCTATCTCGCCCGCGCGCCGCCGGCTGCATTCGTCTGACCGGTTCCCGCGCTTAACGGCGCATCTCCGACATGACCCCAAGTTCACCAGCGGCAAGCTCCGCTGGCATTAGCGTATTCAAGGATAATATTCATGCGCACCTCACGATGGCTGGTGCTCACCTATACGGTGATCATCGTGCTTGGCTTTCTCATCGCCCTGCCGAACGTGCTGCCGCAGTCGGTCTTAAGCAAAATGCCGTCCTGGCTTCCGCACAGCCAGGTTTCCCTCGGCCTCGACCTTCGTGGCGGTTCCTATCTCGTCCTCGAAGTCGACGAGAAGGACCTGACCAATGGCCGGCTGCAATCGCTGCTGCAAGACTCGCGCCGTGTCCTGCGCGACAAGAACATCCTGACCCGTTCGATCGTTCGCAATGGTGATCAGATCGTCGTCACTCTGACTGATCCGTCGCAGAGCGGCGATGCGGTGACTCAGTTGCGGACCCTCGCCAATACGATCGCGTCCGGCCTTTCCGCCGGCCAGTCCGATCTGACGATTACGCCGAACGGCAGCGCGATTGCCATGTCCTTCTCGCCGGCCGGCATCGCCGCCAACGTCGATTCCGCCGTCCAGCAGAGCCTGGAAGTCATCCGCAAGCGCGTCGACCAGGTGGGCGTCGCCGAACCGACCATCCAGCGCGTCGGTCCCAACCGCGTCCTCGTGCAGCTTCCGGGCGCACAGGATCCGTCGCGTCTGCGCGAACTGCTCGGCTCGACCGCGAAGATGTCCTTCCATCTGCTTGCCGACAATGTCGATCCGAACAATCCCGGCCCCGGTGTTACCATCCTGAAGGATGACAAGGGCAACAGCTATCCGGTTCTCGATCGCATCGAGCTTGCCGGCGACCGCCTCACAGACGCCCGCGTCAGCTTCGATCCGAATACGCACGAGCCACTCGTCACCTTCCGCTTCGACAGCGCCGGCGCCAACCGCTTTGCGGAAATCACCCGCGAAAACGTCGGCAAGCCTTTCGCTATCGTGCTCGACAACAAAGTGCTGAGCGCGCCGAACATTCGTGAGCCGATCACCGGCGGTTCGGGCCAGATCTCCGGCAACTTCACCGCTGACAGCGCGACGACGCTCGCAGCCCTGCTGCGCGCCGGCGCCCTGCCGGCCAAGCTCACCGTCATCGAAGAACGCACTGTTGGCGCCGACCTCGGCAGCGACGCGATCCAGAAGGGCATCTATAGCGGCCTGATCGGCTTCGTCTTGGTTGCCGCCTTCATCTTCGTGCTCTACGGCGCCTGGGGGATTCTTGCGAATGTTGCCCTGCTCATCCACACGGTCCTGACCTTCTCGGCCCTGACGCTGGTCGGCGCCACGCTGACGCTGCCCGGCATCGCCGGCGTCGTCCTTGGTATCGGCCTTGCGGTGGATGCCAACGTTCTCATCAACGAGCGCATCCGCGAAGAAACCCGCAAGGGCCGCGGCGCCTTCGCCGCCATCGATAACGGCTTCAAGAAGGCTTATTCTACGATTATCGACGGCAACATGACGGCCCTGATCGCCGCCGCCATCCTGTTCTACTTCGGCTCCGGCCCGGTTCGCGGCTTTGCCGTGACCATGGGTCTCGGCCTCATTATCTCGATGTTCACCTCCGTCGCCTTCGTGCGCGTCGTGATGATCGCCATCACCCGTCGCCGCAAGCTGAAGGTGCTCAACATCAGGCCGCTGATCCCCTTCAGCCCCTATGACAAGCACATCCAGTTCATGAAGGCCCGCTTCTTTGGCGTCACCGTCTCGGCAATCCTGTCGATCGCCTCGGTGGTCCTGTTCATTCATCCAGGCCTCAACTACGGCGTCGATTTCCGCGGCGGCATCCAGATGTCGGTCAAGACCAAGGACGCGGCCGATCTGGCGACGTTCCGCGAGGGCCTGAACACGCTCGGCCTCGGCGAAATCGCACTGCAGTCCTTCGGCGACAACAGCAGCCTCCTTGTCCGCGCCCAACGCCAGGACGGCGGCGAAGAGGCACAGACAGCCGCGGTCACCAAGCTCAAGGCAGAAATCGTCAAGATCGACCCAACCGCGACCATCGAAGGGACGGATGTCATCGGTCCGAAGGTTTCGGGCGAACTTGCCTGGGCCGGCATTCTGTCGGTCGTGATCGCCAGCCTGGCGATGCTGTTCTACATCTGGTTTCGTTTCGAATGGCCGTTCGCGGTCGGAGCCATTGTCACGCTGGTACTCGACGTCACCAAGGCGATCGGCTTCTTCGCGATCACCGGCCTCGATTTCAACCTGACGGCCATCGCCGCGATCCTGACGCTCGTCGGATATTCGGTGAACGACAAGGTCGTGGTCTATGACCGTATGCGTGAAAACATGCGGCTCTATAAGTCGATGCCACTGCGCGACATCATCGACAAGTCGATCAACGAGACCCTGGCGCGAAGCCTCTATACCAACGCCACCGCCTTCCTGGCGCTGGTGCCGATGGCGATCTGGGGCGGCAGCGCCGTCTCCAGCTTCGCAATCCCGATGGTGTTCGGCATACTCGTCGCTGGCGCCTCGTCGGTCTTCATCGCCGCTCCGATCCTGCTGTTCCTCGGCGATTGGCGCCGCCGCCATGCCAAGGCGGTCGCCAACGACGCCGAGTCGGACGACAAGTCCGGCAAGGACAACAAGCAGATTCCTGCTGCCGAATAAACGGCGGATAGACATGAATGAGGACATGCCCGGCTTCCGGGCATGTCCTTCCGCCTCAAGATCCGAAGGCGGGCATGTGCAGCGCCAGTCCTGGCCGCGGCGCCACTATTCTCTCCAAAACACCATTTTCCTGCTCGGTAATCAGCGCATATTTGCCATCGAGGGTGAAAGCGATGTTGCCCGGCCGCGTGCCATTGGTGCGGATACGGCCGGCGATCTTTCCCGCGGGATCAACCATGCAAATCTCGCCTTGCCCATAAATCGTGCAATAGAGCGTGCCGTTGCGATCAAAGGCCATGCCTGCCGGTCCACATAGCGCCTTCACAGCAGGCGCCGGCATCACCTGCGCAAATAGTTCCTGCCGCCCGCCGACGATCTGGCGATAGATTTTCCCGGTCAATGTCTCGCTGTAATAGAGCAATCCGTCCGGCCCGAAGGCTATGCCGTTGGCATAGAGCAGACCGGTCGCCAGCACGCGCTGCACCCGGCCTTCCGCCGGATCGATCTGATAGACACGGCCGTTATAGGGCGCCTGGAAAAAATCGGGATTGATATCAGCGCCGTCGAGCAGATCGGAGATACGGACGCCGGAATCGGTCATGTAGAGCAGGCCGTCAGGGCCAAAGGCCAGATCGTTCGGGTAGAGAAACGCGCCGTCATTGCCGCCTTCTATCACCTGCAAGGTGCGGCCTTCCGGAGACAGCCGGACAAGGGAGTTTTCCGGGCCGCCCGCCACCCAGAAACAATTGTCGCCATCGACGGCGAGCCCGGTCGGCCGGCCGCCGGTACGGCAGATTTCACGGCGGATGCCGCCCACAATCATCGTCAGGCAACGACGACTGTCGTCAGTCTCCACAAGCGCGATGCGACCATCGGTCAGGGCAACAGGCCCCTCCGGCAGACGCAATCCGGTGGCCATCGTCTCGTTCATATTCGGGAACCCTACCCAGCGCACCGAAACCCCAAAAATCGTGTGTCACAGATGGTAAATAAGTACCCCAAAAGCTTTTTCGAGCCGGGTATTCGTTAAATCTGAACCAAATTCATGACGGGAGGGTCACATCTTTGTGCAGATCCGCCCGATCTTGACAGTTTTAGCCAATTCAGAACATTCATCGAACATTCGGATATTATTGCGAACATGATTCGTCGCCGATTCCATGTTCGTGCGCCCGCCGTCCGAAGCCTTCAGGAGAGCCCATGACCGCCGCCTATCTGGAAAAGCTGAACCCGGAGCAGCGGCAGGCGGTGGAGCACGGCACGACGGTCGAAGGCAGCCATATTGCCGGGCCGCTGCTGGTGATCGCAGGCGCGGGCTCCGGCAAGACGAATACGCTGGCCCACCGCGTCGCGCATCTCATCGTCAAAGGCGCCGATCCCCGCCGCATCCTGCTGATGACCTTCTCCCGCCGTGCGGCGGCCGAAATGGGCCGCCGCGTCGAACGCATCTGCCGGGAAGTGCTTGGCGCCAATGCCGGCATCATGGCCGATGCACTTGCCTGGACCGGCACGTTTCATGGCATCGGCGCGCGGCTCCTGCGCGATTACGCCGAACAGATCGGCCTCGACCCGGCCTTCACGATCCACGACCGCGAAGACAGCGCCGATCTGATGAACCTCATTCGCCACGAACTCGGCTTCTCCAAGCTGGAAAACCGCTTTCCGACCAAGGCGACCTGCCTCGCGATCTATTCCCGCGCCGTCAATTCGGAAGCGCCGCTCGAAGAGGTGCTGCGCGATTTCTTCCCCTGGTGCGCCGCCTGGGACAAGCAGTTGCGCGACCTTTTCGCGGCCTATGTCGACGCCAAGCAGGCGCAAAACGTGCTCGATTACGACGATCTGCTGCTCTACTGGGCGCATATGCTGCACGAACCGCTGATCGCCGAGGATATTGGCGGCCGCTTCGACCATGTGCTGGTCGACGAATATCAGGATACCAACCGGCTGCAGTCATCGATCCTGCTGGCGCTGAAACCTGACGGCCACGGGCTGACCGTTGTCGGCGACGATGCGCAGTCGATCTATTCCTTTCGCGCCGCGACCGTGCGCAACATTCTCGACTTTCCGACCTCTTTTACGCCCGCCGCCAATATCGTCACGCTCGACCGCAACTACCGCTCGACGCAACCCATTCTCGCCGCCGCCAATGCGGTGATCGATCTTGCCTCCGAGCGTTTCACCAAGAACCTGCGCACCGAACGCCAGAGCGCTGAGCGTCCGCGGCTGGTCACGGTGCGCGACGAAAGCGATCAGGCGCGTTATATCGCCGATCAGGTGCTGGAAAATCGGGAGAGCGGCGCCAAGCTCAAGCAGCAGGCCGTGCTCTTCCGTACCTCAAGCCATAGCGGACCGCTGGAAGTCGAGCTCACCCGCCGCAACATTCCCTTCGTCAAATTCGGCGGGCTGAAGTTTCTCGACAGCGCCCATGTGAAGGACATGCTCGCTACCCTTCGCTTTGCCCAGAACCCGCGCGACCGTGTCGCCGGCTTCCGGCTGATGCAGCTTTTGCCGGGCGTCGGCCCTTCGACTGCCCAGCGCGTGCTCGATCATATCGGCGAACAGGCCAGTCCAATGGCGGCCCTGGCCGATTTTCCGGCGCCGCCGCGCTCGGGAGAGGACTGGACGGCTTTCGTTGCAACCATGCAGGAGTTGAAGGCCGGCAAGGCGGGATGGCCGGCGGAAATCGGCCTCGTACGGCAATGGTACGAACCGCATCTGGAGCGGGCGCACGAGGACGCAGCGACGCGCCAGGCGGACCTGATCCAGCTCGAACAGATCGCCAGCGGCTATGGCTCGCGCGAGCGCTTCCTCACCGAACTGACGCTCGATCCGCCCGATGCCACCAGCGACCAGGCCGGCACGCCGCTGCTTGACGAGGATTATCTCATCCTCTCGACCATCCATTCCGCCAAGGGCCAGGAATGGACGAAGGTGTTTGTCCTCAATGCCGTCGATGGCTGCATTCCGGCAGATCTCGCGGTCGGCTCCTCCTCCGAGATCGAGGAGGAGCGGCGGTTGCTCTATGTTGCCATGACACGTGCCAAAGACAGCCTCGATCTCGTCATCCCGCAGCGCTTCTTCATCCATGGCCAGCATGCGCAGGGCGACCGGCATGTCTTTGCCTCGCGAACGCGCTTCATTCCGGCGACATTGCTGCAGTTTTTCGAGGTTTGCGGCTGGCCACAGGCCCGCGCCGAAAGCGCCGCCGCCATCAGGGCGCGGCAGGTAAGAGTCGATGTGGGTGCGCGCATGCGCGGCATGTGGCGGTGAATTGGGGCCCATTTGTCGAGGCCGCTTTTCCGGCGTCGGAGCTTCAACTCACTCGATCATCACGAGTAATATTCAGTCCGCCTCCCGAAACATCTCAATAATGGCCGAAAAATCGCGGCCGCCATTACCGAGCTTTTCAAAGAGTGCGTAGAGCTGCGCCGCTTCGGCACCCAGAGGCGTCGATGCGCCAGTTGACAGCGCTGCCTCCTGTGCCAGCCGCAGATCCTTCAGCATCAGTGCTGCCATGAAGCCCGGTTTGTAGTCGTTATTGGCCGGCGAGGTCGGCACAGGGCCGGGCACCGGGCAATAGGTATTGATCGACCAGCATTGCCCCGAAGAGGTTGAGGCGACGTCGAAGAGCGCCTGATGCGAGAGGCCGAGCTTTTCGCCGAGCACGAAGGCCTCGCAGACGCCGATCATGGAAATGCCGAGGATCATGTTGTTGCAGATCTTCGCCGCCTGCCCGGCGCCTGCGTCGCCGCAATGGACGATCTTCCGGCCCATGACTTCCAGCAGCGGTTTGGCGCCTGCAAAACTTTCCGCCGAGCCACCAGCCATGAAGGTGAGCGTTCCGGCTGCCGCACCGCCGGTGCCGCCGGAGACCGGCGCGTCGAGCGACAGGCAGCCGGCATCGCCTGCCATGGCATGGGCCTTGCGAGCGCTGTCGACATCTATGGTCGAGCTGTCGATCAGCAGAGTGCCCTTCGGCACGGAGCGCAGAATATCGGTCCAAACCGTTAGAACATGCTGCCCCTTCGGCAACATGGTGATGACGGCTTCGGCATCCGCAAGCGCTTCGCTCAGCACGTTTGCGGCCTTGACGCCCGTCGCCTCGGCGGCCTTCAGCATATCATGCGAGAGATCGAAGCCGATGACCTCATGGCCGACCTTGACCAGATTGGCGGCCATGGGACCGCCCATATTGCCGAGCCCGATGAATGCGATCCGTGTCATGATGCTCTCCTCCCATGATCATTTACGTCTCGAAAAGCGGCGGTCGCGCCGGCACGAAGAAGCGGTCGATATCGCTTGCCGCGACCTCGGCAAGGCTTGCCGGCGACCATTTCGGATTGCGGTCCTTATCGATGACGGCGGCGCGGACGCCTTCATAGAAGTCGGGATTATACAAGATCCGCATGCAGGCGCCGAGTTCGCGGTTCAAGCATTCGGCGAGGCTTGCACTGCTGCGTCCGGCGCGCAGCAGCCGCAACGTCAGTTTCAGGCTGGTCGGCGAGCGCGTGCTGATTATCTGCCGCGTTTCTGCGGCGAAATCGCCTGCCTCTTGCGCTAGCGCCTCCTGAATCTCCCCGACGGTATCATATGCCAGCGCCCGATCGATCGTATCGCGGTTAGCGACCAGGCGGCTTTCGCCGGCAGCAACCGCCATGCCCGCGATTACCGTATGCACATCGGCCGGCGATGCAGCAACCGGCAGCGCGCCGATCGCTTCGATCAGCGCCGATAGATCGGAAGAAGCAACACGATGATCGGCCAGCCGCGCGTGAATCGCATCGGCGGCGTTGATGGCGAGGCCGGTCAGGCCCATCCAGGTGCCAGCTTCGCCGGGCGCGCGTGGTAAAAGCCAAGTAGCGCCGACATCGGGAAAATAACCTATGCCGGTTTCCGGCATGGCGAAGCGGGTGCGTTCGGTGACGACGCGATGGCTGCCATGGGAAGAGAGCCCGACGCCGCCGCCCATGGTGATGCCGTCCATCAGCGCCACATAGGGTTTGGGATAATCGGCAATGGCGTGGTTGAGGCGGAATTCCTCGCGCCAGAAGGTTTCGGCGTCTGAAGAACCCTGTTTGCCGCTCTCATGCAACAGGCGGATGTCGCCGCCGGCACAGAAGGCGCGGTCACCCTCGCCCTTGACGATCACACTGGCGATGGATGGATCGGCGGCGAAATCAGCAAGCGCCGCTGCAATTGCCCGGATCATTGGCAGCGTCAGGCTGTTCAGCGCCTGCGGCCGGTTGAGGCGGATAAGCCCCGCCGATCCCTGACGCCCAATGATGACCTCGTCTATGCTCTGCATTCGAAAACTCCCCATACCCGCCTTCCTCAATCAATAGGCGCTCAGCGGTTGTCGGCAAGGATCATCTCGGCGGCTTTCTCGGCAATCATGATGGTCGGCGAATTGGTATTACCCGAGGTGATCGACGGCATGACTGAGGCGTCGGCGATCCGAAGCCTTGCCAGCGCCCGAAACCGCAGGCGCGGATCGACCACGCTTTGCGGATCGCCGCCCATGCGGCAGGTGCCGACCGGGTGAAAGATCGTCGTGCCGATATCGCCGGCGGCGCGCTCGAGGTCGGCATCCGTCTGATAGGACGGGCCTGGCTTGAATTCTTCCGGCTTGAACTTGGCGAAAGACGGCTGCTCAACAATCCGCCGGGTCAGCCGGATGGAGCGCACGGCAATCTCTCGGTCGCGCGGTGCCGAAAGATAGTTTGGGCTGATTGCCGGCTGCATGGCAAAATCAGGGCTCTGGATGTGCACCGAACCGCGACTTTCCGGCCTCAGATTGCAGACGCTTGCCGTGATCGCCGGAAAGGGATGGACGGGATCGCCGAATTTGTCGAGCGAGACCGGCTGCACATGATATTGCAGATCCGGCGTTTCCTTGTCGGGGCCGGAGCGGGTGAAAATGCCGAGCTGGCTCGGCGCCATCGCCATCGGCCCGGAGCGGCGCACGAGATATTCCAGCCCGATCGCCGCTTTGCCGAAGAATTTCGTCGCCTTTTCGTTCAGCGTCGGCACGCCGGTGACTTTATAGGCCATGCGCAGTTGCAAGTGATCCTGCAGGTTTTCGCCGACCGCCTTGACTTCCCGCACCACTTCAATGCCGGCCTGGCTCAACACCTCGCCGCGACCGATGCCGGAGAGTTCGAGAATCTGCGGCGAGCCGATCGCGCCGGCGGAAAGCACAGTCTCCTTGTCGGCATAAGCGCGTTTGGTCACGCCGTCATGCTGGAACTCGACACCGGTGACGGCATCGTCCTGGATGAGCAAGCGACGAACCTGTGCCTTGGTAAGCACTGTGAGATTGCCCTGCTTCAGCGCCGGTCGCAGGAAGGCCTTCGCGGTGTTCCAGCGGATGCCCGAGCGCTGGTTGACATCGAAATAGCCGGAACCTTCATTGTTGCCGCGATTGAAATCCGCAGTCTCCGGAATGCCGGCTTCGCGGGCGGCCGCCTGGAAGGCGTCGAGCACGGCCCAGCGCACGCGGGCTTTCTCGACTCGCCATTCGCCGCCCGCGCCGTGCATTTCATCCTTGCCCCTATAATGGTCCTCGGACTTCACGAAATAGGGCAGCACGTCGTCCCAGCCCCAGCCGGCACAGCCGAGTTGCCGCCAGAGATCGTAATCCCGTGCCTGACCGCGCATATAGATCATGCCGTTGATCGAAGAGCTGCCGCCGAGCACCTTGCCGCGCGGATAGTTCAGCGAGCGGCCGTTCAGCCCCGCTTCCGGCGCTGTGGTGAAGCACCAGTCGGTGCGGGGATTGTTGATGCAATAGAGATAGCCGACCGGGATGTGGATCCAGTGGTAATTGTCGCTGCCACCTGCCTCCAACAGCAGCACCCTGTTGTTGCGATCCGCCGACAGCCGGTTGGCAAGCACACAGCCGGCACTGCCGGCACCGATGATGATGTAGTCGAAGCGATCCATTCCAGAGACTCTATCGTCCCCTCTCCGCGCCTGCGGGGAGAGGGTTAGGGTGAGGGGCTCGAAGGTTCGGCAAATTCCGTATTCGCTGGAAGTCCGTGCAGCCCCTCATCCGCCCTTCGGGCACCTTCTCCCCGCCCCTTCGACAAGCTCAGGACGGGGAGAAGGAAAGTCAAGCAGTCAGCGCCGATACTCGAACCCCAGCTTGCGCCCCAGCCGCGAAGCATAGAATTCGCCGATAATGCCGCGACGGAAGAGCAGGACGCAGACCATGAAGACGATGCCGGTGATGATCGTCACTGGGAATTCCGAGGTTGCGAGATAGTTTTCCAGCGTTGCCACGAAGCCGGCGCCGAAAAGCGGGCCGACCAAGGTGCCGATGCCACCAAGCAAGGTCATCAGGATCACCTCGCCCGACATCTGCCAGGCGACATCGGTGAGCGTTGCGAACTGGAAGACCAGCGCCTTGACCGCACCCGCAAGCCCGGCAAGCGCCGCCGACATGACGAAAGCACCGAGCTTGTAATGGGCCACGGAATAGCCGAGCGAAATGGCCCGCTGCTCGTTTTCCCGGATCGATTTCAGGATCATGCCGAAGGGCGAATTGATGAAGCGCCAGATGATCAGCACGCCGATGATGAACACCGCCAGCACGAAATAGTACATGTTAAAGGAGTTGCTGAGATCGATGACGCCGAAGAGGTAACCTCGCGGCACCGACTGAATGCCGTCTTCGCCCTGGGTGAACTTCGCCTGCAGGCAGAAGAAATAGAACATGTAGGACAGCGCCAGGGTGATCATGGCGAAATAGATGCCCTGCCGGCGAATGGCGACGAAGCCCATGATCAGGCCGAGCAAGGCTGCGCCCGCAACGCCGATCAGGATGCCGAGTTCCGGCGGCACGCCCCATACCTTTACCGCATGCGCGGTGAAATAGGCCGCGCCGCCGAAGAAGGTGGCATGGCCGAAGGACAGAAGACCGGTATAGCCAAGCAGCAGATTGAAGGCGCAGGCGAACAGCGCGAAGCAGAGCACCTTCATGACAAAGATGGGGTAGATGAAAAACGGTGCCCAGATCAGCAGCACCAGGCCGACGACCAGGAAGCCCTTCTGAACTGATGATGACGGGCGGCGGCTTTCGGACTTCAGCGTATCGGTCATATCAGCCATGTCACGCATCCCGGCCAAAGAGGCCCGCGGGCCTGAGAAGCAGTACGATCGCCATGATCACGAAGATGACGATATTGGATGCTTCCGGATAGAACACCTTCGTCAAGCCTTCCGCGACGCCAAGCACATAGCCGGTGATGATCGCACCCATGATCGAGCCCATGCCGCCGACGACCACCACGGCAAAGACGATGATGATCATGTTCGATCCCATCAACGGCGAGACCTGATAGATCGGCGCGGCCAGCACCCCGGCAAGGGCGGCAAGCGCGACGCCGAAAGCATAGGTCAGCGTCAGAAGCACCGGCACGTTGACGCCGAAGACCTGTACAAGCACCGAATTTTCCGTTGCGGCACGCAGATAGGCGCCGAGCTTGGTCTTCTCGATCAGCAGCCAGGTGCCAATACAGACGATAAGCGACACGACGATCACCCAGCCGCGATAGATCGGCAGGAACATGAAGCCGAGATTGACACCGCCCACCAGCGCCGTCGGTACGGCGTAGGGCTGACCGGACGAACCATAGAGATAGCGGAACGTGCCTTCGATGGTCAGCGCCATGCCGAAGGTAAAGAGCAGGCCGTAAAGCGGATCGACTTTGTAGAGCCGGCGCAAGCACAGGCGCTCCACGACCGCGCCGAACAGGCCGACAATCAACGGCGCGAGCACCAATGATGGCCAATAGCCGATGCCGGCATAGGCAAGCAGCAAATAGGCGGTGAAGGCGCCGAGCATGTAGAGCGCGCCATGGGCGAAATTGATCACCCGCAGCATGCCGAAGATGATCGCGAGCCCGAGGCTCAGAAGCGCATAGAAGGAGCCGTTGATCAGCCCGATCAGCAATTGTCCGAGAAGCGCCTGCAGCGGGATGCCGAATATCATGGTCATGGCGTCAGACCCCCAGAACCTTGTGCAGCATGCCCATCCGCTCCGGCAATTCGCCGACCGGAAATTCCGAGACCATCTGGCCATGATCCATCAGATAGAAACGATCGGCAATACGGCTAGCGAAGCGGAAATTCTGCTCAACCAACAGAATGGTCATGCCGCGCTCCTTCAGCTTCTTCAGCACCTCGCCGATACGCTGGACGATGACGGGTGCCAGTCCCTCGGTCGGTTCGTCGAGCAGCAACATTCGCACGCCGGTGCGCAGAATGCGGGCCATGGCGAGCATTTGCTGCTCACCGCCGGAGAGTTTCGTGCCCAGGCTGTTGCGGCGCTCGTACAGATTGGGAAACAGCTCGAAAATCTCGTCAACCGTCATCCCGCCCTGCGCGACCACCGGCGGCAGCATCAGGTTTTCATGAACATTGAGTGTCGAGAAGATGCCGCGCTCCTCCGGCACGAAGCCAATGCCCCTGTGCGCCGTCTTGTGCAGCGGCACCTGCATCATGTCGGCGCCGGCAAAGGCGATCCTGCCCTTGCGCGCCCGGACGATGCCGACGATGGTGCGCAGCGTCGTCGTCTTGCCGACGCCGTTGCGGCCGAGAATGGTGATGGTCTCGCCCTCGCCAACGTTCATGTCGACGCCATGCAATATGTGGCTTTCGCCATACCAGGCATTGAGACCCTGTACCTCCAGTAGCGCTGCCATCCTACGCCTCCTCCGTGCCCATATAGGCCTCGCGGACGCGCGGGTCGCGGCTGACCGTGGCATAGTCGCCTTCGGCGAGGATTTCGCCGCGCTGGAGGACGGTGACATGGTGGCAGATATCGGCGACGACGGAGAGATTGTGTTCCACCATTAGCACCGCCCGGTCGCGCGCCACGTCGCGAATGATGGCGGAGACGGTGTTGACATCCTCGAGCCCCATGCCGGCCATTGGCTCGTCGAGCAGCAGCACCTTGGGATCAAGCGCCAAGGTCGTCGCTATCTCCAGCACCCGCTTGCGGCCATAGGAAAGATCGGCAGCGATGGCATTGCGCTCCTTCGTCAGACCGACTGCTGCCAGCAATTGTTCGGCACGATCGTCCAGGCTCGCCAGCGCCGAGATCGGCCGCCAGAATTGATGCGCCAGATTGTTCGGCCGCTGCAGGGCGACACGGACATTGTCCAGCACGGAGAGATGCGGAAAGACCGCCGAAATCTGGAACGAGCGCACCAGCCCCATGCGCGCGACCTTGTCCGGCTTCGTCCTAGTGATATCGGTGCCGAGAAGCGTGATCGTGCCATGCGTCGGCTGCAGGAACTTGGTCAGAAGATTGAACACAGTCGTCTTGCCGGCGCCGTTCGGGCCGATCAGCGCGTGCACGCAGGCATGGCGCACATCGAGATCAACATTCTTGACGGCCGTGAAGCCGCCAAAATCGCGCCGGAGGCCGCGGGCGGATAACACCACCCGTGGCTCTTCTTGTTTCTCTGCCGCAGAGATCGCCATCGGCTGATCGCAACCTTACTGCTTGACGAGATCGCAGCCACTCTTGGCCGGATCGATATAGGCTTCCTTACCGGGAATCGTTGCCAGCACGTTGTAGTAGTCCCAGTCGCCCTTGCTCTCCTCCGGTTTCTTGACCTGGAGCAGGTACATGTCGTGGATCATGCGGCCGTTGGGGCCGACAGTGCCGCCGCGGCCAAAAACGTCGTCGACCGGCATTTCATGCAGTTCCTTGGCGACCGCTTCGGTATCGTCGGTGCCGGCCTTCTGCACGGCCTTCAGATATTGCAGCACGGCGGAATAGGTACCGGTGTGGATCATGTTCGGCATCTTGCCGGTGCGATCGAAGAAGCGTTTGCCGAATTTGCGGCTTTCGTCGTCGCGGTTCCAATAGTAGCCTTCGGTCAGCGTCAGACCCTGGGCCGCCTGCAGGCCGAGGCCATGAACTTCGGCGAGCGTGAAGAGCAGCGCCGCCAGATGCTGGCCGCCCTGGGTGATACCGAATTCCGACGCTTGCTTAATGGCGTTGGAAGTATCGAGGCCGGCATTGGCAAGGCCGATGACCTTGGCACCGGACGATTGCGCCTGCAGCAGGAAGGACGAGAAGTCGTTGGTCGACAGCGGATGGCGGACGGAACCGAGAACCTTGCCGCCGTTTGCCTTGACGAAATCAGATGTCTGCTGCTCCAGCGAATAGCCGAAGGCATAATCGGCGGTCAGGAAGAACCAGGTCTCGCCGCCCTGCTTGACCAGTGCGCCGCCGGTGCCGACGGCCAGCGCATGCGTGTCATAGGCCCAATGGAAGCCGTAGGGCGAGCATTGCTTGCCGGTGAGATCGGTCGTTGCCGCGCCGGTGACGATATCGATCTTCTTCTTTTCCTTGGCGATCGCCTGCACGGCCAGCGCCACCGACGAGGTCGTCAGCTCCATGATGGCGTCGACCTTGTCGGTGTCATACCATTGGCGAGCGATATTAGAGGCGATATCGGGTTTATTCTGATGGTCGGCATCTACGATCTCGATCGGCACGCCCAGCACCTTGCCGCCAAAATCCTCGACAGCCATCTTCGCCGCCTCCACCGAGGACTTGCCACCAAAGTCGGCATAGACGCCCGACTGGTCATTCAGGATGCCGATCTTCACCACACCGTCGGACGCGCCAGCGGCGAATGCTGCGGTGCTGCTTGCAAGCAGAAGTGCCAGGGACGCAATGAGACTCTTTCGCATATCCTCTCCTCCCAGAGATTTGGCAAAAATGAATCTGTTCAAAATTGGCCAGTCGTTATCCTCAAAACGACTTTGCTATCCCTCAAGATCATTGAAATCGCGCATTGACGCAAGTGAAGTTTGCAACTAATTCCAAACAGTGTCTGTTCATTTTTGAACAGAAAGGGAGGCATGAAGACCGCGCCGCACTTCACCTGGGACGACCTGCAGTTCTTCCTGGCGGTGGCCCGGACCGGGCAGCTTTCAACCGCTGCGCGGCAATTGCGCACCAGCCACGCCACCGTCTCGCGCCGTATCGACCGGCTGGAATTTTCGCTTCAGGTCAAGCTCTTCGAGCGCAATCCGCGGGGCTATATGCTGACCGGCATGGGCCAGCGCTTCATCGACACAGCCGAGCGAATGGAGCAGGAAACCGAGCGGCTGCGGTCAGACCTGAGGGTCGGCTCGGCGGCACAACGCGGCGTGGTGCGTATCAGCGCGCCGGAGGGCTTTTCCAATTTCTTCTTCACCACCATGCTTTCGGAGTTCACCGCGCGGTATCCGAACATCTCGCTGGAATTGGTGACGATCCAGCAGATCATGTCGCTGTCGCGCAAGGAAGCCGATATCGTCATCGTGCTCGACCCGCCGAAGGCCGGCCCCTATTTCACCGAGAAATTGACCGACTACCACCTGCAGGTCTATGGATCGCGGGATTACCTCGCCAGCCACCCGCCGGTGGAGAGCCGCGACGATCTGCCGGAGCACGCGTTCGTCGGCTACATCGAGGACATGATCTTTGCGCCTGGTCTCGATTATCTCGGCGACATCCATCCGCGCATCAAGCCGCAATTCCAGAGTTCCAGCATCTTTGCGCAGTTGACGGCGACCAAAAGCGGGCTGGGGCTCTGCGTGCTGCCCTTCTTTATCGCCTGCCGGCATCCGGACCTGCAGATGGTGCTGCCCGATGAAGTCGACCTGAAACGGCACTACTGGATCACCTGCCACCGCGACCTCAGGCAGTCGCCGCGCGTGCGCACCGTCATCGACTTTCTGGTAGAGGCCGTGCATCGCAACGCACCGGCCTTTCTGGGGCATGCGTCAGCTTAGAGCGGTTCAGAACCGCTCTATCTTATTGTTTTACGCAATTCCGGACGGAAAACCGCTACGCACTTTTCCTGGAATTGCTCTAGGCGCTTGCCACGCGCCCCGCCGCGATGCCGCTCTCGCTCGCCTCGGCAAAGGCGATCGCATCATGCAGACGCAACGGCCTGGAAAAATGATAGCCCTGCGCCAACCGCACGCCGAAAGCATGCAGCGCCTCGGCAATTGCAGCACTTTCGACGCCTTCGGCGACCGATGTGATGCCGAGATTGCGGCAGAGACTGGCAACCGAGCGGGTGATATTCATGCAGCGGACATCACGATCAAACCGCATGACGAAGCTCTTGTCGATCTTGATCTTGTCGAATTCCAACCGGTGGATATGGCTGAGGCTGGAAAAGCCGGTGCCGAAATCGTCGAGCGCGATGGTAATACCTGCGCCGCGCAGCAGGCCGATGACCTCATAGGCGGTGTTGAAATCCGACAATAAGGCCGTCTCGGTGATCTCGAATTCGATGCGGCGCGGGTCGATCCTGGCGGCATGGATCATGGCAAGAAGAGCCATCGACGTTTCATGGTCGCAGATATCGCGGGCCGAGAGGTTAAAGGACATGCGCAGCGGCGGCGGCATGATCGACAACGCCTGCAGCGCCTCCGCGAAGAGGATGCGGGTCATCTTGCCGATCATCGCGGTGCGTTCGGCGGCGGGGATGAAGGCATCGGGGCTGACGCGGCCGAGGCGGGCGCTGTTCCAGCGCGCCAAAGCTTCGAAACCGACGACATGGCCATCATCGAGATCGATGATCGGCTGATATTCCAGCGACAACTCCCTGGCGAAATTATCGCCCTGCAATTCCAACTCGATCAGGTGCCGTTGCTGGAGGATTTCTTCGAGATCGTGGGAGAAGAACTCGACATTGCCGCTGCGGCGGCTCTTGACCTGATAGAGGGCGAAGTCCGCCTTTTCATAGAGCTGCTCGGCGGTGTGGCCGCCGCCCTCCGGAACGACGATACCGCAGGACCCGGAAATGCGGATGGAGCCGCCGGGCACATCATAGGGTTCGCGGAGCGCCGCACAGAAAGCCTGCCCCATCTCGGAGACACAATCACGGCTGAGATCGCTTGGAAAAATCACGCCGAACTCGTCGCCCCCAAGGCGCGCAATTGTGCCCTTGCCGCCCATCAAAGCCACAAAACGTTCGGCAGTCTGTTTCAACACGAAATCACCGGCGGCATGGCCAAAGACGTCGTTGACCGGCTTGAAGCCGTCGAGATCGACAAGGCCGATGATTGGTGGCGTCTCCGGCCGTTGCTGCAAGAGATCCTGCAATTCGCGAAAGAAACTGCGGCGGTTGGCAAGACCGGTCAGTTGATCCTGTAGCGCGTTGCGGCTGTTGACGAGGTTCAACCGTTCGGCTTCCGCCTGCTTGTCGCCGAGTTCTTCCGTCAGCCGCACCAGCCCGGCAAAATTCCGGAAATAGCTATTGATGACACGAACGAAGGGAAACGACAGGAAGATGACGCTGGTCGCGGTCGCCACGAACACGGAATTGCCCGAGAACATGAAGGTGACGACCATGAAGGAAAAGGTAATGGCCGTCGTCAGAAGGGCTGCGGCCGGCAGATGCATCAGACAGAAGACGCAGGAAATGCCCGTCACCACAAGGAAATAGGAAATTTGCCCCTGCTGATAGGCATTGCCGTATTGATAAAGTGCGACTGCCCAGATGCCGAAAGCAAGGGTCAGCACGCCGGCGAGCACGACGGTCCGGCGCATCACACCATAGGCTCGATCCGCATCGATGGGATCCTGCCCATGCAACTGCCACCAGACGATGCGGAAAACGCAGAGGATGCTCAGGCTGACCGGCACATAAACCGCCAGCCACATCGGCGCGGTGTGGATATGGGTGATCACCACGGCCAGGGCGTTGATGATCAAAAGAATATAAAGGACCGGTATCTGTGACGCCAGCGCCTTGTATTGCGCCACCAGAAACGTCGGATTCTCTTTCTGCAGGCGCAAGCCTGAAAGCAAGTTCCTCATGGCTTCCTTCCCCCACCCACACAAAACCACAAAAAACTTGATTTTCAGTTATTTTTATTGGGAAATATTACCGATGATTGTTGTATACTTTGAGTTTCACCCAAACATCGAAATATATTCATGCATTCCAGCATCAGATGCTGGGTGCTGCGAACACCTTATGCAGGCCACTGACATCGAAACCGGATCTGTGCGCGAGGTAGTTTTCCCACTCCAGTGACGAGCGCACGATCGTCTCCATGCAATTGTATTTCGGCTCCCAGCCTAGTTCGCGATGGGCGAGCGTGGCATCGGCGACGACGCTGGCGGCATCGCCGGGCCGGCGCGGCGCCATGTGAATGCGAAACGCTTGGCCGTAGACGCGCATGACCATGTTCAGGACATCGAGCACCGAATAGCCCATGCCATAACCGCAATTGGCAACCAGCGGCCGGCCGCCGCGTCTCAGATGCTGCAGCGCCATCATATGGGCTTCGACGAGATCGGAAACGTGAATGTAGTCGCGCACGCCGGTGCCGTCGTGTGTCGGATAGTCCGTGCCGTAGATATCCACCTGGCGGCGCCGGCCGAGGGCCGCTTCGCAGGCGACCTTGATAAGGTGCGTGGCGCCGTCGGTCGATTGGCCGGTCCTGCCGTTCGGATCGGCGCCGGCGACGTTGAAATAACGCAGCGCCACATAGCTGAAATCGTAAGCGGCGGCGGCATCGCGCAGCATCAATTCCGACATCAGCTTGGATTGCCCATAGGGTGTTTCCGGCCGCAGCGGCGCGTTTTCCCGCACCGGTTCGTCGGAGGGCTGCGGGCCGTAGACGGCGGCGGTGGAGGAAAAGACGAAGTGGCGAATACCGGCCTTGATCGCCGCGCTCATCAGGATGCGGGTTTTGCCGGCGTTGTTGTCGTAATAGGCTAGCGGATCTTCGATCGACGCCGGCACGACGGCGGAGCCGGCGAAGTGAACGACGGCGTCGATATCATTTTCCGCGAAGATCTTTTGCAGCAACACTTCATCGGCGACATCGCCGAGATAGAAGCGTGCAGCCGGCGCGACTGCCCAGCGAAAGCCGGTGGAAAGACGGTCGATAACCACCACATCCTCGCCAGCGTCGAGCAATTTCCAGACCATATGGCTGCCGATATATCCCGCGCCGCCCGTCACCAACACTGTCATTCTTCGCGCCTCTGCAAAGTAATATGAGAAGCATATGAAGCCCGCTTTCTTACGGATTTGATTAAAAGCAGGGGTTGAGCGGGGTACCGCGCAGGGAAGATTGTTCCTATGGTTAGGCGGAGTTTTCAGGGATTGCTCGAATTTTATCGATCCTAGTCTCACGGACGAAAAACCCGGCGCAGAGGCCGGGTTCAGTCAATATATCAGCAAGGAGTCCTGCCCTTACAAACTCAGGATATAGCGGCTTAGGCGTTCAGCGGTATCCGCTACCTGCGCGGGATCACGCAGGAAACAGGCCCGCATGAAGAGTTCGCCGCCCTTGCCGAAGGCCGTTCCGGGTGCCAGGCCAACACCGGTCTTGTCGACGATATCGAGGGCGGCCTTGCGGCTGTCGGTGACGCCGTCGATCTTCAGGAAGGCATAGAGTGCGCCATCCGGCTTCAGCGTGTGGACGCGATTGGTCGCGATCAGCGCGTCGCAAAGGATATCGCGCGAACGGGCCGCCTTGGCGATGTTGGAGCGGACGAAATCATCGCCTTCGTTCAAAGCGGCAACGGCGCCCTTTTGCATAAACTGCGCCACACCGGAGGTCGAGTACTGCACGAGATTTTCGATGACCTGGCCAAGCTCCGCAGGCGCCACGATCCAGCCGACGCGCCAGCCGGTCATCGACCAATTCTTCGAGAAGGAGTTGACGAACATGATCCTGTCGTCGGCTTGCCGGACGTCAAGGAAGGAGGGCGCCCGGCCGCCGGCATAGTAATAGAGCGCGTAGATCTCGTCGGCCATGATCCAGAGGCCGTATTCCCTGGCAAGCGCCAGGATATCGCGGAGGTCTTGATGCGTCGCCGTCCAGCCGGTCGGGTTCGACGGCGTATTGATGAAGAGGCCTTTGGTTTTCGGCGTGATCGCCGCTTTCAAAAGCTCAAGATCGAGCGTCCACTTGCCGTTTTCGAACTGCAGCGGCACGGCGACCGAGCGGGCGCCGGCGATCTCGAGCGCGGCCGCAATATTCGGCCAGGCCGGCGAGAGATAGATCATCTCATCGCCGGGCGAGGTGATCGCCTGCACCGAGAGCTGGATCGCCTGCATGCCCGAACCGGTGACGTAAAAATGCTCCATCGGCAGAGAGACGCCGAAATGTCGCCCATAATAGTCGGAAAGTGCCTGGCGCAACTCCGGTATGCCGCGCTGCCACGTATAGAAGGTTTCGCCGGCATTGAGCGAGGCCATGGTCGCGCGGTTGATGAAATCCGGCGTCGGCAGGTCGCCCTCGCCGACCCAGAGCGGCAGCAGGCCATCACGGCCACGGGCATAGTTCACCACTTCCACAATCCCGCTTTCGGGCGCGGCCAGCGCACGCGGGCTGAGGCTATCCAATATCGACATGCAAAGTCTCCGGTTTTTGCTTTCTTAGAGCAATTCGGCGGGCAAATCCCATGACTTTGACTGAGCGACCAATCGATTTTCGTGATGAATGACCCCCGACCGTTGATAGGCCGGGGGCGGAAAACAAAGGCGGAAAACGGACCTCAGACGGCGGGACGCCTGGCCAGGAGATCGCGGATTTCAGTGAGCAATTGCACGTCAGCCGGCGGCGGTGCAGCTTCCGCGGCCTTCTCTTCCTTGCGCGCGACCTGCTTTTGCAGCGTGTTCACGCCCTTGACCATCAGGAAGATGATCCAGGCCAGGATGAGGAAATTGATGAGGACGGTGATGAAATTGCCGTAGGCGAAAACCGCGCCCTGGGCGCGGGCGGCGGCGAGCGTCGGCGCGTTGACCGCCGAGGAAAGGCCGACGAAGTAGTTCGAAAAATCGAAGCCGCCGAAAATGGCGCCGACGATCGGCATGATGATATCGTCAACCAGCGACTTGACGATACCGCCAAAGGCGCCACCGATGATCACGCCGACCGCGAGATCCATGACGTTGCCGCGGGCGATAAATGCCTTGAATTCATTCAGCATCGAATGTCCCCTTTGCGTTGCCGTTGAATCTATTCAGCAACCATTAGCATCATCTTTAGCTCTGTTCTTCAATAGCGAAATGGCGCGATAGAGACATCGATGCTGCATATCCCAAGGGAATCAGTGGCCGCAGCATTTTCCAAGTGTGATCGCCGGCTTACTTGTTGTCCGGTTGCGGCGTAACGCGGCCTAAACCTGCGGAAGAAACAAGCCCGTCGAGGGCCTTGTCAGGCGCCGGACACATCGGGGGTTATTTCCGCAGTTTTGGATTTGGCCGCATCCTTGGGCATGACCCGCGAGATCAGGCCATGAATATAGTCGCTGCTCGGCACCTGATCGAAGAGAATGCGGTACATGATCGGTGAGATGACGAAGTCCATCACTTCGGTGAGCGTCGGAAAGGCCGCGCCCTGCTCTTTCGCCCGGGCGACGATCATACGTACTTGCTGCTGCGTGTAGCCCGAGCACTTCTCCGCATTCGCCGTGCCGGACACCGCCAAGATATCGCGGATCATCTGCCGGCCGGCGCCGGAGGACATTTCGTCAGCATATTGCTCGGCCCAGGCCTGCAGGTCCATCCTGGCGCTGCCGGTTTTGAGCGGCTCCGTTTCCGGCTGCAGCCGCGAAGCGGCGACATCTGCCAGCAATTCCTGCAAGTCGCCCCAGCGGCGATAGATCGTCGATGGCGTCACATTGGCGCGCTGCGCAATAAGCGGGATCGTCACATCGGCGCGTTCCATCCCGGCCAACATCTCGCGAACCGCCTGATGCACAGCGGCCTGCACCCTTGCGCTGCGCCCGCCGGGGCGCGGGTTTTCCTTTGAATTCATTATCTTATGCCAATCTTCCCTTTACTGCGTCTCTCGCATCACCGGTAATAGCGCGCCACTAACGCAAATTATTTGCTTTTAGCGATACGGTGCACTACATGTGCTTAACGCAATTTTTTTGCTTTAAGCCAGGATATAGTCGATGACCGCGATCGAATCCACCGACAATTCACTGCTGCGACGTGGCCGCCGGTTGGCGCCATTTTTCCATGCCGCCACCAGCGCCACTTTCTTTGCCGCCTCGTCTGCGCCGACGCCGCTCTATCGAATCTATCAGCAAGTCTTCGCCTTCTCGCCGGTGCTGATCACGGTGATCTTCGCCGTCTATGCCTTCGCGCTCCTCATTTCGCTTCTGATCGTCGGTTCGATCTCCGATCATCTGGGACGACGGCCGGTGATCTTTGCCTCGCTTATCCTCAATATGGTGGCGATGGCGCTGTTTTTAACGGCCGACGGCCCGAATTGGTTGATTGCCGCGCGCATCGTGCAAGGCTTCGCGACGGGTGCCGCGGCAGCCTCGCTCGGCGCCGCACTCGTCGATCTCGATCCGGCCAGGGGTTCGGTGACCAACAGCATCGCGCCGCTTATCGGCATGGCGATCGGCGCGTTCGGAACCAGCGCCCTTGTGCAATATGCGCCGGCGCCGACACTTCTCGTCTATGCAATCGTGCTTGCTCTTCTCGTCATACAGGCCGTGCTGATTTGGATAACGCCTGAAACCACCCGGCGTAGACCGGGCCTTATCGCCTCGCTCAGGCCCGAGGTGGCCATACCGCCGCAGGCACGCCGGACATTGCTGGCGCTGACTCCGATCAATGTCGCGGTCTGGGCGCTTGGCGGCTTCTATCTTTCGCTGGTCCCGTCATTGGTCAGCGCCACGACGGGCAGCACCTTGCCCCTCGTCGGCGGTTCGGTCGTCGGCACATTGACTATCAGTGGAGCTGCCTCCGTGTTTTTGCTGCGCAAAAGACCTGCGGCAACCGCGCTGGCCTTCGGCATATCCACCATGACGCTCGGCCTTCTCGCCGTGGTCGCCGGCGTGCATTTGGCGGAGGTGCCGCTCCTCATCGCCGGCACGATGATCGCGGGCACCGGCTTCGGCGCCAATTTCCTCGGGGCCGTGCGCAGCATCATGCCATTGGCCAAGGCCGACGAACGCGCCGGCCTGCTTTCGGCATTCTACATCCAGAGCTATCTGGCCTTCAGCCTGCCCGCCATTTTGGCTGGGTTCCTGTCGAAGGCGGTTGGGTTCACCGCAACGACGGATATCTATGCTGCCTCCATTCTGGTTCTGGTCGTCAGCGGCGTGCTGGCATTGAGGACCGGCCGGGAGAAGGTCACGGTGTCGGCGTGCACCTGAGACTACGGCTTTAACCTAAGCTCCGCCAACCCACTGCCGTCCATGGCGAAGGGGACCGATGCGTGATCGTGAGCGATCTTCCAGACACCGGCTTCCTTTCTGAGGCCGAGCGTCTCGCGGAACCAGAGGTCGACCTTGGTGCCGTCGGTCTTGGTGCCCAGCATGTGCGTCAGGCCGCTCCAGAAAGCGACATCCCCGCCGATCGTCAGCTTCTGGTCTTCGACATCGCCTTCGATCGGCCCCTGCCAGGTATCGAACCAGCTCTGCAGGCCAGGCTGATCCTTGCCCTTGTATTGCAGCGGTGGCGCCAGGGTGAATTCCACGATGTCGTCGGTCACATGCGACATGACGCCGGCGACGTTCTTTTCTCCGATCGCCGTTGCCCAAGCGACAAGCATGGCAAAGATGGCGTCGGCTTCTTCGCGGTTTCCAATAATCTCGGCCATCGTTCGTCTCCTCTGTTTGATGGAACTAAGCAGAGGACGAATGGAAAGGGCCGCTCCCGACAATAATCCGAAAATTCTATCTATTATTGTTGTTGCGGTGAATTAAATAACAACTTATGCGATTCTTGTTGTGGAGGAATCGTCGTGTCCCTTGAGAAAGTTCATCTTCGTATTACGCAAAAGCGGAGAGAGATACGAGACGAATACGAATTGTGATCGTATCAAGATTATAAATCTATAATTTCGTTTCTGACCTTCAGAATGCGGATTTTCTTCATGCGATTATCCAGCGCGTCTACAGAAGTGTATTTTACCGCGACAGCAGAGCTCAAATTGTCGCCGAGGCGCCGCCTTCTTGTATAGGAACCAATACTGCTTAATAGCGTATCCACGCTCACTCGGTCAACGTCAGATGAAAGCTCAAAAGGAATAGATCGCCCTTGCTCCAGATCAAATGCTCGACCAGTACCTTGATTTGCGTTGAAACTGGCGATACTGAAGAGCTTCAATCGAACGGCATTATTAATAACATTTTGCCATACATATTGTTTGGTTGCGGGTGTTAACGCTGCCAATTGATTAGGGGCATTGATCGTTAACTGCTGTATGTTTATATTCATTACACCGTGGTTTATAACATTGTGTGCCAATCTAATTGATGGCTCCGCGGCATCCACTAAAGCACCTATATCGCCAGGTCTCGCGTCTTCCAAAGCTGCAACTTGGTCACTAACATCGTCTACATTTCCACAAACTCGACGATATACTGTTTTGATTAGGTCCGTCAGCAAATTACCAGCAACACCGCCAGCTAAATCACCAAGGACGGGAGCCCCTATTACGGCTGCCTGGTAAGCAATTTCATATATCGACTCAAAACTTCCTGGCTGCTGAGAAACTAGATTAAATGTAAGAGGCACAGTCCAAATTTTTTATAACGAACTTTACCTTCAACCAGAAAATTCGAAACTATAAGGATGGAACGAGTTAAGCCTTCTAGCGACTTAGTACCTTCATAAGCTGGAATTTTGTGCTCTTCCGCCAATCCACCTTCAAATTTAGTTGTCAGATACACATGAGCCCCCTCGTAAGCCATGTGCAACTATACAGCGAGATCGTTCAAGCACAAGATTCAATTCGTCTGATCTTGAGCACATAAAATAGAAAGAAAGTACGGCCCTACAGAACAGGGGCGGCTATCGCCACCCCTAATTTTAACGCAGTTCTTTCAAATTCAGGCCGCCGCCTTTACGCGATACGGATCAAACCGCCCATAAAACGTCTCGCCCTTCGCCGCCATGTCCTTCAGCAGCGCCGTCGGCTTGAACTGCTTACCGTAAGCTGAAGCTAACGATTCACAAACATCCACGAAGGCTTTGACGCCCATGCCGTCGATGTAGGACAGCGCGCCGCCGGTGTAGGGAGCAAAGCCGAAGCCAAGGATAGAGCCGACATCGGCTTCGCGCGGGTCGGTGACGATGCCCTCTTCCATGGTGCGGGCGGCCTCCAGCGCGATGGTGACGAGGAAGCGTTGCTTCAGGACGTTAACGTCGATCTCCTCGGCCTTCTTCTGCGGGTACATTTCCTTCAAGCCCGGCCAAAGCGACTTCTTGGCCGGTTTTGGCGGATAGTCGTAAAAGCCCTTGGAATTCTTGCGACCGAAGCGGCCCTCGTCTTCCACCAAACGCGTGACCAACTGCATGTGCTCGGGATTAACGGCCTTGTCGCCAAGATCGGCCACAGCAGCCTTGAGGATCTTCAGCGACAGGTCGAGGGCGACCTCGTCGTTGAGCGCCAGAGGCCCGACCGGCATGCCGGCCATCTTGGCGGCATTCTCGATCATCGCCGGTGGCACGCCTTCGATCAGCATGTCATAGGCTTCCGACATGTAGCGCAGCACGCAGCGATTGACGAAGAAGCCGCGGGTGTCGTTGACAACGATCGGCGTCTTCTTGATGGCGGCGACGTAATCGAGCGCGACGGCAAGGGCGCGGTCGCCCGTTTCCTTGCCGAGGATGACTTCGGTCAGCATCATCTTCTCGACCGGCGAGAAGAAATGGATGCCGATGAAATCGGCGGGCCGTTTGGAATCCTTCGCAAGCCCTGATATAGGCAGGGTCGAGGTATTGGAGGCGAAGACGGCGCCCGCGGGCAGCACCGCTTCAACAGCCTCGATGACGGCTTTCTTGACGTCGCGATCCTCGAACACTGCCTCGATGACTAAGTCGGCGTCCTTCAGATCGGCGTAATCGGCTGACGGCGTAATGCGGGCAAGGAGTGCCGCCGCTTCGTCTTGCGTAAATCGCCCCTTACCGATGGATTCCTTGACCAGGCCTTCCGAAACCGCCTTGCCCTTGCCGGCCGCTTCCATGTCGCGGTCGATGAGGGTAACGGCGATACCGGCGGCTGCGGTGACATAGGCGATCGAGGCTCCCATGAAACCGGCGCCGACGACGCCGACCTTCTTCAGCTCCGTCTTCGGCTGGCCTGCCGGACGCCGGGCGCCCTTGCCGAGCTCCTGCATGGAGATGAACAGCGAGCGGATCATCGCATAGGCTTCGGTCGTCTGCAGCACCTGCGTGAAATAGCGCTGCTCGATCTTGAGGCCGGTATCGAAAGGCACCTGCAGGCCTTCGTAGACGCATTTGAGGATGGCGAGTGCGGCCGGATAGTTGCCCGATGTCTCGCGGCGAAGGATTGCCGGGGCTGCCGGCCAGAGCTGCGCGGCAGCCGGCGTCCAGATGCCGCCTCCGGGCACCTTGAAGCCCTTTTCATCCCAGGGCGCGATAGGCTTCAGACCGTCCTTGATCATCTGCTTGGCGGCAGGGATCAATTGATCCGGCTCGACCACATGATGGACCAGGTTCATCGCTTTGGCCCGTGCTGCAGTCAGCGACTGGCCCGTCGTCATCATCTGCAGGGCGGACTGCGCGTCCGTCAGGCGCGCGATGCGCTGCGTGCCGCCGGCGCCGGGGAAGATGCCAACCTTAACCTCCGGCAATGCCAGCTTGACGCTCTTGGCATTGGAGGCGACGCGGCCGTGGCAGGCGAGAGACATCTCCAGCGCACCGCCCATGCAAGTGCCGTTGATGGCCGATACCCAGGGCTTGCCGCAGGTTTCGAGCTTGCGGAACAAGCCGGTCATCCGGCCAACGAGATCGAACAGCTTTTGTGCCGCTGTCGCCGGATTCTTCGCCTTCTCGTCCTGATAGACAGAGAAGAGCGATTTGATCATCGACAGGTCGGCGCCCCCGGAGAAGGAGGATTTTCCCGAGGTAATGACCACGCCCTTGGTCGCCTTGTCGGCGACGGTCGCATCGATGATGGCGTTCAGTTCCTCCAACACCTCGCCGGTGAAGACGTTCATGGACTTGCCGGGCATGTCCCAGGTGACGAGTGCGATGCCGTCCGCGTCGGTCTCGACGGTGAAATTCGTGTAAGCCATTGGTTTCCTCCCCTCAGACGCGTTCGACGATCGTGGCCGTGCCCATGCCGGCGCCGATGCAGAGTGTCACCAGCGCCGCATTGAGGTCGCGGCGCTCCAGTTCGTCCAGCACCGTGCCGAGGATCATCGCGCCGGTGGCCCCCAGCGGATGGCCCATGGCGATGGCGCCACCGTTGACGTTGATCTTGTCATGCTCGATATCGAAAGCCTGCATGTAGCGCAGCACGACGGCGGCAAACGCCTCGTTCAGCTCGAAGAGATCGATATCGGCGAGCGACATGCCGGTTCGCTTCAACAGCTTTTCAGTGACATCGACGGGGCCGGTTAGCATCAGCGCCGGGTCGGAGCCGATATTGGCGAAAGCCTTGATGCGGCCGCGCGGCTTCAGCCCCATGCTCTCGCCGCCCGCCTTGGAGCCGAGCAGCACGGCGGCGGCGCCATCGACGATGCCGGAGGAATTGCCGGCATGGTGCACATAGTTGATGCGCTCGATTTCCGGATGCGCCTGAATGGCGACCGCTTCGAAGCCACCCATTTCGCCCGGCATCTGGAAGGACGGATTGAGCGAGGCCAGCGCCTGCATATCGGTGCCGGGACGCATATGCTCGTCCCTGTCGAGGATCGTCAGGCCGTTGATATCCTTCACCGGTACGACGGAATTCTTGAAGTAGCCCTTCTCCCAGGCGTTGGCCGCGCGCTTCTGGCTTTCGACGGCATAGGCGTCGACGTCATCGCGGGAGAAGCCGTATTTGGTGGCGATGAGATCAGCCGAGACGCCCTGCGGCATGAAATAGGCCGGGAAGTTCACCGAGGGGTCCATGAACCAGGCGCCGCCGGACATGCCGAGGCCGACGCGCGACATGCTCTCGACACCGCCGGCAATGACGATATCGTCAGCCCCTTGCGCGATCTTGGCCGCGCCGAAATTCACGGCATCGAGGCCGGAGGCGCAGAAGCGGGAGATCTGCATGCCGGGCGCCGTGGTCGAATAACCCGCTTCGAAGGCAGCCGCCTTCGGAATGACAGCGCCAGCATCCATCACCGGATCGACGCAGCCCATGATGATATCGTCGACCGTCTTCGTATCGAGACCGTTGCGGTCGCGGATCGCCTCCAACGTCTTGGCGGCAAGGCGGACGGACGGCACTTCATGCAGCGCCCCATCCTTCTTGCCGCGTCCACGCGGCGTGCGCACATGGTCGTAAATGAAAACCTCGGTCATGTCTCATCTCCCTGCGGCGGCAAGCCGCCCTTTTATTCATACCCACCTTCTCCCCGTCGGGGGGAAGGTAAGTCTTGTCAAAATGCTTCCGCCGCCAGTTCCATCATCGTGTCGGCGCCGGTTTCGATGCGGGCCTTGCGTAGCGCTGTTTCCGGCATGATGCGCTCCATGTAGAACCGCGCCGTGACAAGCTTGTTCTTCAAATAGTCCTCGCGCTCGCTCTCGCCGCCCGAAAGACCGGCTTGCGCCGCCTTCGCCATCTTCGCCCACATGTAGCCGAGGACGACGAGGCCGAAGAGGTGCATGTAATCCGTGGAGCCGGCGCCGGCATTGTCGGGCTTCGCCATGGCGTTCTGCATGAACCACATGGTCGCGGCCTGGACGTCGTTCAAGCCCTTCTTCAGTTGCTTGGTGTAGAAAGCCATTTGCTCGTCATTGCGGTTCTCCTCGCAGAAATCGCCGATCTCCTTGAACAGCGCCATGACGGCACGACCGCCGTTCAGAGCCAATTTACGCCCGACGAGATCGAGCGCCTGGATGCCGTTGGCGCCTTCATAGATCATGGTGATGCGGGCATCGCGGACATACTGGCTCATACCATGCTCTTCGATATAGCCGTGACCGCCAAAGACCTGCTGCGCCATGACGGCGTGCTCGAAGCCCTTGTCGGTCATGACGCCCTTGAGGATCGGCGTCGCCAGACCAAGGATATCATCGGCCGCCTGACGCTCCTTCTCGTCCGGGGAGCGATGGGCGATATCGGATTTCAGTGCCGTCCACAGCAGGAAAGCGCGGCCGGCCTCGTTGAAGGCACGGATGGTCATCAGCGAGCGGCGGATATCGGGATGGACGATGATCGGGTCGGCCTTTTTGTCCGGCGCCTTCGGGCCGGAGAGCGAGCGGCCCTGGATGCGCTCACGGGCATAAGCGACGGCATTCTGGTAGGCGATTTCGGCAACCGACAGCCCCTGCAGGCCGACGCCGAGGCGCGCCTCGTTCATCATTACGAACATGGCGTTGAGGCCCTTGTTCTCGGCGCCGATGAGGAAGCCGGTGGCCTCGTCATAGTTCATGACGCAGGTGGCGTTGCCATGAATGCCCATCTTATGCTCGATCGCGCCGCAGGAGACCGCGTTGCGCGCGCCCAGCGAACCATCCGACCCGACCATGATTTTCGGCACGATGAACAGCGAGATGCCCTTGGTGCCCTCCGGCGCGCCCTCGATACGGGCGAGTACCATATGCACGATATTGTCCGTCATGTCGTGCTCGCCGGCGGAGATGAATATCTTCTGGCCGGAAATCTTGTAGCTGCCGTCGGCTTGTGGAACTGCCTTGGTGCGCAGCAGGCCGAGATCGGTGCCGCAATGCGGTTCGGTGAGGTTCATGGTGCCGGACCAGGTGCCCGCGACCATCTTCGGCAGATAGGTCTGCTTCTGCTCCTCGGAGCCATGCACGAGAATGGCGGCGATCGCGCCCTGCGTCAGGCCCGGATACATCATCAGCGACATATTGGCAGCGGAGGTATATTCGCCGACAGCGCAATGCAGCGTGTAGGGTAGCCCCTGCCCTCCGAATTCCTCCGGCACCGCCAGGCCCAGCCAACCGCCTTCGTAATAGGCGCGGTAGGCCTCCTTGAAGCCTTGCGGGGTCGATACCGTGCCGTCGCCGTGACGCACGCAGCCTTCCTGATCACCGGAATAATTCAGCGGGAAAAGCACCTCTTCCGCCATCTTGGCCGCCTCGCCGACAATCGCCTCGATCATGTCGGGGCTGGCCTCGGCGAAACCCGGCAGATTGCTATAGCGTTCCAGCCCAAGCACATCGTTCAGGACGAAAAGCGTATCGTTCACCGGGGCCTTATAGACTGGCATCTTTCGAATTCCTCCAATTCGCCGCCGGACTCGCATTCCGGCCTCTGATCTAGCCTTACAAAATATTGACGTTTGCGTAAACGTCAAATTTGCGCGACAAGGCGAATTTTTAGGTAGGGTAACGGACTAAGCCGGCGATCAGGCGAGAGTTTGTTTAAAAGCCCGGCGGCTGAACATGGCATTCAGCGTTGTGCGCAGAGGGCGTTCGATGAGGTAGTAGCTTGCCACACCGCAGGCGATACCCATCATGAGCAGAAAAACGGAAGGGAGCAGATGCAAGCCCGTCAGCTTGAAAAAAGGCTCCTGCCACAGGTAGATCGAGAAGGAGCATTGCCCGAAAAAGCGGAGCACATCGCCCTCAAAACTCCTGCGGAACCATGGCGCGGAATATTCGATCCCGATAACCGCCATCGCCAACAGGATCGTCTTGACGCCGAAAAAGACCGTAGCATCCAGACCAAATATCCGCGCCAAGATCGCGCTCGCCAAAGCGCATGGCGCGATCCATGTCCAACTATCCCGATGCAGTCTCGGTCTGAGAATAAGGTAGAAGGCTGCGGAGATGAAAATCCCTGCCATGGAAACATCGGTACGCAACATCACCAAACCCGGGTCTCCCTCCGTCGTATGGAGCCGAACCACACCGTTGACCAAGGCCATTAATCCGGCCGTGAGAATGAGGCCCGAGGTGATGGATTTGCTCCGCGAGCGACTGGCGAAAGCGATCAGGCCCAGGAGGATGTAGCTGTGCTCCTCGACGCACAGGGACCAGATATGATCCAGCAGGGAAAGGGGGAGCCCATAAATGGTGGCATAGTTCAAGGTGAAGGTCAGCGCAAAAGCGGCGACTTTCAGGCCAAATTCACCGATGGTACCGTGAAACGCCAGGCCGGTGATCAATACGAAAACAACCAATGTCGGATAAACGCGCGCAAACCGTCTGGCGAAGAACATCGGAAGCGGCATCTGTTTGACAAACAGAATGTCCGCCATCAATCGCCCCGACAGCACGAAGAACAGATCGACGCCGAAAGTGCTGAAGCCGGGCATATATACGTCGGCTCCGAAATGGCCCATCAACACCATGATGACCGCCAGCCCGCGCCATCCATCCAGGGCCGGGATGTAATGTGCCGGATCCGATTCACGGGCAATGGATGGCGGCACGCGTTCGGCTCCCAGGGAAATTCAAGTCATTCCACGGTCTCACAACTCAATTGAGAAAAGTATAACACCCCTCAATTTTAAGGATTTGCGCCGCGGCCACCGAGCCACGACAACGCCAAGGAATGATTGACGCTCAATGCGCCCATCTCGCTCGCGACAGCGTCGTCGATTTCATAAGAACATGAGCATATTCAATAACAAGACCAAAATAAAAGGTTAAGATTTCGGCAAAATTTAACGGGTTGTTTACTACGTTTCGTGAATTGTGCGGGATGAGCAGCGATGCTTTGCGTTTCTTTCATCTTTTGCTTGATGGAGCGCCGTTTCGCGGTTCAGCCTGAGGAAAGCCTAATAAACTATTTCTTTCCGAACGGTGGGATGCGGTCTGCGCGTGAATCCGCGAAGCTGCCTTTCCACAAGCAAGATGGCCTTTGAGTGGTCCATATGTCGAAGCGAGCAAGAAGATGAGCGGATCGCGATCAAATCCTACCGGCACGGGCGACTGGACGTCGCTGGATGCGTTGAGCCGCACCATCGAGGGGCTGGAAGCGCGCATCGAAGGCCTGATGGGCACGGCTGCAGCCCGGGACACGCACCAGCGTGTGGCAAACGGGTATGCCGCGGCACCTGAGCGGGCGCCAATGCCGGAACGCGCTTCCCTTTCGGACCGCACACCACGCACTGAGCGCGAAGCCTATGCCCCGCGCCCGTATGAACGTCCGCTCCGCACCGAACGTGCGGAAACCGATCTACGGTCCGACCCGCTTGCCGAAATCCGCCAGCGCCAACGTGCGCTCGAGGCAAGCCGCGAGCGCCTGCACACACGCCGCGAGGAAGCTCCAATTGCCGAACGGCCGCTGCTTGGCGCGCGTGTTGGCGAAAATCCGGCTTCGCGCCAGCCGCTGCCTTCGGCGCTGCGCTCCGCCCCCGAAAACTCCGTCGATATCGCCCAGGCGCTGGTCAATCTGCGGCAGGACCTCAAGCGGGACATTGCCGAGAGCGTTACCCGCGAAGTCAGCGCACTGCGGGCTGAAATCCGTGATATCCGCAACAATGCCGAGGACAAGCATTTCGCCGCCGATGTGCGCGAGGACATGGCGCGGCTTGCCGACAGCATCAGCCAGCTCGCCGGTCATCCCGGCCAGCCGGAAACGGCCGGCCTGAAGGCAGAGTTCGAAGAACTGCGCTCGCTGATGGACGGGCTCGCCCGCGAGGATTCGCTGCACCACGTCGAACGCCAGGTCCAGGCGATCGACACGACCGGTCTTCAGGACGAGCTGGTATCGCTCGCCTACCGCCTGGACGATATCAAGCAGCATCTGGGCAGCATGAGCGACAGCCCCGCCGTGCACGCGTTGGAAAACAAGCTGCTGTCGATCGCCACCGCCGTTGAAAGCTTTGGCGGCATGATACAGCCGCAGGATCAAGCGATGCAGCGGCTCGAAGGCCGCATCAGCGGCCTCGCCGATCAGCTCGACATGATGAGCCGCGACGCCGCGCGGCGCCAGCCGACGGACGATCTTTCCGGACGCCTCGAGGCGCTGGCGATGCGCATCGATGAACTCGGCAATGCCAAAGCGGCTGCCCGGCTGGAAGAGCGCTTGGATCAGCTTTCCTACCTGATGGAGCGCTCGCAGAAGTCGGCGCCGCAACCGGAACTGATCAACCACCTCGCCGATATCTCCCGCAAGATCGATGCGCTGGAACAGGGCTCGGTCGACCATGCACTGGCCGAACGGCTGGATTACCTGGCCCGGCGCATCGACGAAATCGACTTCCATCCGCCGCATCCGGCCGCAAACCTCGACGATGGTTCCGTCCGCCGGCTGGAAGGCCGTCTCTCCGATATCGCCATGCGGCTGGAGGCGAGCACGGCAGCACCGCCGACCGATACACAGGCGCTGCGCAATCTCGAAGAGCAGATCGCCCATCTGTCGACGCTGCTGACGAACGAGCCGCGCGCCGTTGCCGACCAAATTCCCGCCGATCTCGACCGCCGCATGAGCGCGATCGAAGATTATATGGCGACCAATGACGAGTACATCATCGAGGCTGCCCGCCATGCGGCGGAAGCCGTCGTTGAGGCCTACTCGCGTGAAGGCATGCTCGGACACGGCGTAGCGTCCGCCGACATGTCGGCGATGACCGCGCTTGCGGAAGACCTTCGCCATCTCGAAGACCTCAGCCGCAGCAGCGACGAACGCACCCACCGCACCTTCGAGGCGCTGCACGACACGTTGCTGCAGATCGCCGACCGGCTGGACCACATGGAACATCGCCAGCCGGCGCCTGCCATGCCCGCCGCAAATTTCGAGAGCGACGCTTTTGCCCCTTCCGACACGACGGCGGTGAAGCCGCCTTCGGCCGCACCGCAGAAGGCCGGGCCGGTCATCCGTACCGTCGCGCCTGCCGAAACCGCAGCATCGCCGGAAGCCGTCGTCGCGCAAGCGGTCGATGCCGTCACCAAGGCGGAGATCAAGGCCGCGGCAAAGAAGGATGGGGGGAAAACCAGCCTGCTCGCCAGCCTCGGCAGACGTTTCTTCATGCCCGAGAAGGCCGAACCCATCTTCCTGCCCGACCGGCCCGTCATCGAGCAGGCGCCGTCGATCGATCCGGTCGACATGATGCCCGCCGAGGAAGCGAATGAGCTGCTCGAGCCGGGCTCGGGCGCGCCTGATATCAAGAAGATCCTGGAACGCGTGCGCGCCAGCCAGAATGCCGCACGCAATGGCACCGTCAAACAACCGAGCGAAAACGAGCGCGCCGACTATATCGCCGCCGCTCGCCGCGCCGCGCAGGCGGCCGCGATGGAAGTGGACCAGACGCAGCGCTCGGCTCCCACCCCCAAGAGCGGCGAGAAGAAACGCGGCGCATTCTCGCGCTTCCGCCGGCCGATCCTGCTCGCGGTCGGTGCGGCCCTGCTCGCCATTATGGCCTTCCCGCTCGTTAACACGCTGACGCGCGGCCAGAAGGCGCCACCACCGGCCGAAGTCTCGGTGCTGACCTCGGCTGCCGAAAGTACGACGACAAGCGGCACAGCCGCCAATGCAGCTCAGATGCCGGCATCGGCGGCTCAGGCGGCAACGAATACGTCCACGACACAGGCACCGGCGACACAGGCTTCGGTCGCCGATGCCGGAGGAGCCGCGCAATCCTCCGCAACGCCGGCAAATCCGGTCGTCGCGCCGACGAACGATCATCTGACGGCCGCAGCACCGCTCGACGGCAACTCCACCAGCGAAACCCTGACGCCGGCCAGCAGCGCCGCACCGGCTCAGCAAACCGCAGCCTTCGTTCCCGCCAACACCACGGCAACCCCGGCACCTGCCGGGGCTGAGGCATCCCCGCCGGCCACCGCGATCACCGTGCCTGACGGCATCCAGCCGCCGACCCTCGTTTCCGCCGCCAAATCCGGCGACCCCGTCGCTCTGTTCGAAATCGGCGCGCGCTACACGGATGGCCGCGGCGTGGCAACCGACCTCAAGCAGGCGGCAAGCTGGTATCAGCTTTCCGCCGACAAGGGTTTCGCGCCGGCGCAATACCGGCTCGCCAGCATGTACGAGAAGGGCAATGGCCTCGAGCGCGATCTCGCCAAAGCCAAGCAATATTACGAGCAGGCCGCCGATCAGGGTAATGCCAGCGCTATGCACAACCTTGCCGTCCTCTACGCCTCGGGTGCGGCCGGTCCACAGGATTATCCGACGGCGGCGAACTGGTTCATCAAGGCGGCCAATCTCGGCGTATCCGACAGCCAGTTCAACCTCGCCATCCTCTATGCGCGCGGCAATGGCGTGAAGCAGGACCTGCAGGAATCCTACAAATGGTTCGCAATCGCCGCCAAGGGTGGCGACAAGGACGCAGCGCAGAAGCGCGACGAAGTGGCGAACGCCATGAAGCAGGACGAGCTTGAAAGCGCCCGCGCCAAGGTCGATCTCTGGAAGGCGCAACCGCTCGACGCCAAGGCGAACGGCACGACCATCCCCGAGGAATGGACGACCGGCAAAGGTGTCAACACCGCCTCGATCGACATGAAGAAGGCGATCCGCAACATCCAGGCGATCCTCAACAACAACGGCTTCGATGCCGGCACGCCGGATGGCAATATGGGCGGCAAGACCGTCGCCGCGCTGAAGAGCTTCCAGAAATCGGTCGGCCTGCCGCAGGACGGCCGGGTGACAGATCAGGTCGTCAAGGAACTTCTGGCCCGCAACAAATAAGAAGGCTTCATTTCCGATCGAGATGGAGCCTTCGAACCCGCTGACGCTGCGATGCGCGATCTCGAGCCACGTCTTTCAGGCGAAAGCCCGTTTTGCCTTGATGCTGTTCTCATTGCGGCTGCCGATTGCGTGATCAACTCATCGGCACATTTGCGAAATTCGGTAGCAAATGCCACCGACCCACAAGGGCCGATCGCTTGGCGCCAGTAGCGGCTTTGCCCCGATCTAATACTGTCGTCGCCCTCCTTCGACATCGTGCAGCAACGCTGGCGGACGGTTCGCTGCAGGTCAGCGTCCAAGGCTGCCAGCGGCGGCGATGATCTCCGCCGCGGTCGGGAAGATGGAGAGGCTGTTCGGTCCGTCGAGCGCTTCGATTTGTGCCCAGCCGATGGTGCCGTTCGCATCAACCAGGAAGTGCCCGACGAGCTGGGTAGCGTGGCTCTCGAATATTGCATTATCGGCTTCATCAAGCTCGAAGCGGTCCTTGGCGTTGAGTACCGTGTTGGCTTCCATCGGGTGTAGCGGTTCTGGCAGCTCGCCTGTTGAGTTGATGCGTGCCGCTTGGAATTGTGCCATCGTTACGCGATATGGCCATTCGGGCTGCTCGCTGCTCCCATCGGGCAAGAACTCGGCATGCGGCACGCCGTAGGCGCGATGTGAGCGGCAGTCCGGGTCGCATAGAAGCATTACCGGCGTCGGCCGGTGGCGGAAATATAGCCGGGCGCGTTCCACCGGCGTGTTGATAACGGCCACGGTCTCCACCCCGGCGGCGCGCAGGGTTGGCTGCACGCTGGCGAGCTGTTCTACCTGACGCCGGCAGAACGGGCAGTGCAGCCCGCGAAAGAAGCCGATCAAGAACGGGCGACCGCGCAAGTCGGCGAGAGAGACCGTTCCCTCGAAGTTGGCCGAAGCTAGCGCGAACGCGGGCGCGGAATCTCCAGGCTGCAGCAGGCGCTTCTGGTCTCCCATGGAATAATTCCTTTTTCGTATTGTCCAGGTGAACGACCGAAATTCAACTGTATCACTTGTCGGAAGAAGGCCAAGTGCTCCGGCCACGCGCCGGCTTTGCCTTGCTGTGAAAATCGTCACACAATCGCGGAAAATGCCGCGTTAGAGTGAAATGAACAATGCGATAGCTGAATGACGCCATGGTTTTTCCTAAGGCTCTGGCAATCATTTCAGATTAGAATCGTCTGTTTAAAGGGGAAATTGTTCACAACTATCCGTTCGTTTGGGCTCGGATAGCTGCAACTGGGATCAGACCGTGACGATCTATCTGCCGATCGCAGAACTGTCGGTGAATATCTTTATTATTCTCGGCATGGGCGCCGCCGTTGGGTTTCTCTCCGGCATGTTTGGTGTCGGCGGCGGCTTTCTGATCACGCCGCTTCTGATCTTCTACAACATTCCGCCCGTCGTCGCCGTCGCCACCGGCGCCAACCAGGTCGTCGCCTCGTCGATCTCGGGCGCCATCACGCATTTTCGCCGCGGCTCGCTGGATATGAAGCTCGGCACGGTGCTGTTGATCGGCGGCCTTACCGGCGCCACTGTCGGCATCTGGATCTTTTCGCTGCTCCGGCGCATCGGCCAGCTCGATCTCTTCATCTCGTTGCTTTACGTCGTCTTTCTCGGCACGATCGGCGGGTTGATGCTGTGGGAGAGCCTGAACGCGATGCGTCGTGCCGCCCGCAACGAGCCTGCGATGCCCCGCAGGCCCGGCCATCATAGCTGGGTGCACCGCCTGCCGCTGAAGATGCGCTTCAAGAAGTCGAAGATCTATCTGAGCGTCATTCCCGTAATTGGCCTCGGTTTCGGCATCGGCATCCTGACCTCAGTCATGGGCGTCGGCGGCGGCTTCATCATGGTGCCGGCGATGATCTATCTGCTGCGCATCCCGACCAATGTCGTCGTCGGCACCTCGCTGTTCCAGATCATCTTCGTCACCGCCTACACGACCGTCGTGCAGGCCGCGACCAATTATTCCGTCGATATCGTGCTGGCCTTCCTGCTGATGGTGGCGGGCGTCGTCGGTGCGCAATACGGCGTGCGGGTCGGCCAGAAACTGCGCGGCGAACAATTGCGCGCCTTGCTCGGCCTCCTCGTACTTGCCGTCGGCCTTCGCCTGGCGATTGCCCTGGTGGTCACGCCGGCCGATATCTATTCCGTCGTGCTCGAAGGAGCGGGCCGATGAGACGTTTCGGCCCGATGCTCGCAGCCGGTCTCCTGCTTGCACCATTGAGTGCAAAGGCGCAGGTGCTGCTCGACCAGCCGACGACCTCCACGACCGCGCGCGAGACGATGGAGATCGGCACTTCAACCAGCGAAATCGCCATCACCTCCGATTTCACCGGTGCCGACCTGACGATCTTCGGCGCGCTTTCCAACACCGACCAATTGCTGCTGGCGATCGGCCAATACGACATCGTCGTCGTGCTGGAGGGACCGCGCGAGAACGCCACGGTGCGCAAAAAGGAACGTGTCTTCGGCATCTGGGTCAATACCCGGTCGATGACCTTCGAGCATGTGCCGCAGGCCTATTCGCTGTCGAGCACGCGCGCAGTCGACAACATCACCGCGCCGCTCGAACTGAACGACCGCGGCATCGGCGTGGATCATATTCAGCTAACTCCAGTCGGTTTCGTCGGCAGCGGCGCGGATGTGCCGGAATTCCGCCAGGCCTTCCGGCGGCTGCAGGAGATCGGCGGCCTCTACGAAAGCGACCCGGCCGGCGTGCGCTTCGTCAGCTCCAGCCTGTTCAGGGCAACGTTGAGGTTGCCTGCGGACGTTCCGAACGGCGTGCATACCGTGCGCGCCTATCTCTTCAAGAGCGGCAAATTCCTGACCGATAAATCCCTGCCGCTGCGCGTCATCAAGACCGGCATCGAGCAAACGATCACCGATGCCGCCCATGAACGCCCCATCGCCTATGGCGCGTTTTCGGTGCTGCTGGCGCTGATTACGGGATGGACGGCGAGCTTCGTGTTCCGGAAGAGCTGATCAGGCGCTCCTCTTCCGCTCCACCACGTCCAGATAGGCTTCCGTCAGCCGGCCGAGCACCGACGGTGTTCCCGGCGGCAACACCTTGCCCAAGTGCTTTGCCCGCAGCTCGTCCATGAAATCCTCCCAGAGCTTCGGCCCGCCATCTTCCAGCAGTTCCGCGCGGATCGACAGTTCTTCCGAGACTGGCAGATGCTTGCGGCCCCAAGCCCCCATGTGGGCAAAGAGCGGCACGAGGTCGATCGCCATTTCGGTGAGGCTGTAGACGGCCTTCTGCTTGTGGGTCGGATCGTCGTCTCGGGTCAAAAGCCCACGCTCGACCAGCCGCTTCAATCGGTCCGCGAGGATGTTGGAGGCAATCCCCTCCTCCGAGTTCTGCAGCAGCTCGCGGAAATGCCGACGATTGCCGAACATGATGTCCCGGATGATGATCAAACTCCAGCGGTCACCCAGGATTTCCAAGGTGAGATTGACCGGGCAGCCGGAGCGATTGAGCGCGTCCATAAGGTTCTCCAAAAACTGCTTGCACTTTGCCACCAGTCGCGCTAATTTTCAACTGCTTGCTTTTAGCAACCGGTTTTGATTATGATACGGTTATCACCAAGGAGGAGACCGATGAGAAAGCTTGTTGTCTGGAATCTCATGACGCTTGACGGTTATTTCGAGGGAACGAAACCCTGGGACCTCGACTTCCATATGCTCGCCTGGGGCGACGAGCTGGAAAACTACGCGAAAGAGCTTGGCCAGGAAGGCGATCTGCTGATCTTCGGCCGCAAAACCTATGAAGGCATGGCCGCCTATTGGACGAGTGCGACGGAGACACCCGATATCGCCGCCTATATGAATGGCATCGCCAAGATCGCCGCCTCGCGGACGATGGACACGGCGGAGTGGAACAATACCCGCGTCGTTCGCGACATCGTCGCTGAAGTCAGGAAACTGAAGGAAGAGCCGGGCAAAACGATGTTCGTCTTCGGCAGCGCCGAAGTGACGGATACGCTTCTGAAAGCAGGACTGGTGAACGAAATCCGCATCTGCCTCGTCCCCGTTGTTCTCGGCCGCGGCAACCCGCATTTCAAGCCGGCGGCGGAACAGATTCCGATGAAGCTGCTCGAATCCACGCCGCTGAAGACCGGCGCGGTGATCCTGCGCTACGAGCCCGCGAAAGTGGCTTAGGCAGAGAGATTGCCGAAGCGTACCGAATAGATGCGGTCGCGGCCGAGCACATGGGCAATGAGGCTTTCCCGGTCAAACAGTCCGGTCATGGCCTTGTGGCGCAGGTCCAGGCCTCCGGTCATGATGCCGAAGGCAGGCATCAGCAGGCGGGCGCCGTCGGTGGCGAAACACGGGCGGCGAACGGATCTGTCGCGACGGCGGACAGTGGCAGACGGATGCAGATGGCCGGCGATCTCGCCGGCCTGCTGGCCGCCCCTCGGTTCATGGCGGAAGGTCAGTCCACCATAATGCATCTCATCGACGGAGCTACCGGGCAGATCGACCGTGCCATCCGGATCGTGATTGCCGTTGATCCATATCCATTCGCGGCCACGCGCCATATTGATGATCAGGCTGCGGAATTCTTCCGGCAGATGTGCCGAGCCGACGCGGTCATGGAAATTGTCGCCGAGCGAGACGACGAGCTTCGGATCGTAGCGGGAAATGACGGCGGCAAGCACGGTCAGCGTCGCCAGCGTATCGTAAGGCGGCAACAGCATGCCGCGCCGCGCGAAGGCTGCTCCCTTTTCCAGATGCAGATCGGAAACAACGAGGATGCCGGCATCCGGCAGATAAAGAGCCCCGAGCGGATCGCAGACGGCGGCAACACCATGAACGGCGGTCTCGACGCCCGAGGCAGGCGTCAATCCGTTCCTGACTTGGCCGTTCATCTCTCGCGCAAGCGCCAGGCGGTTCATCAACTTGGTCTGCCTTCGTTGTTTGGCATGTTTTATTCCATGGCCTCGCGGATCAGATCGTCAGCCGCTTCCGCCAGCACCACATCATGTGCCTCGCCCGGTACCGGCACCTTGCCGATTTCCAGCATCACCGGCACGGCGAGCGGCGAAATGTGGTCCAGCGCCCGGTGGGTGATGTGCCCCTTGATTCGCTTCAGCATATCCCCAAGACGGCCAATTTCCAAAAGTCCCGTGGCAGCGTCCTGCCTTGTCGCCTGCATCAGAATATGATCGGGCTCGTGGCTGCGCAGCACGTCATAGATCAGATCGGCCGATACCGTCATCTGCCGGCCGGTCTTTTCCTTGCCGGGGTGGCGGCGCTCGATCAAGCCGGCGATGATGGCGCAATTGCGGAAGGTGCGTTTCAGCAGGAAGGATTCATCGAGCCAGGCTTCTAGATCGTCGCCGAGCATGTCTTCGTCGAAGAGATCGGAAAGGCTGAGATGGCCATTGGCGATCATCAGCCCCATGTCCTCCAGCCCCCAGATGCCGAGCGAATAATCCGTGGCGATGAAGCCCATCGGCTTTGCGCCGGCCCGCTCGAGGCGCCGCGTCAACAGCATGCCGAGCGTCTGGTGCGCCAGCCGCCCTTCGAAGGGATAGGCGACCATGTAGGCGCGGCTGCCGCGCGGAAAGGTCTCGATCAGAAACTCGTCGCGCTTCGGCAGCAGCGACCTGTCCTTCTGCAGCTCCAGCCAGTCGCGCACCTGATCCGGCAAACGATGCCGGCGATCGGGATCGTCGATCATCATGCGCACCTGATCGGCAAGGTAGGTCGACAGCGGAAACTTGCCGCCGGCATAGGAGGGGATTTTCGGATCCATGGAGAAGGTCTGCGAGGCCAGGCATTCATTCTCGCGGATACCCTCGAAACGCAGCACCTTGCCGGAGAAGAGAAAGGTATCGCCGGGCGAAAGCTGTTCGAGAAAATACTCCTCGACCTTGCCCAGCGGTGCTCCGCCGCGGCCGAGCGACCCCAACGCATTGCGCTTCACCAGCCGAATGTTCAGCATTGCCTCTTCTACGATGGTGCCGAGGTTCAGACGATATTGCTGCGCTACCTGCGGATTGGAGACGCGCCAGCGACCCTCCGGGGTCTTGCGGATGCGGGCGTAGCGTTCGTAGGTTCGGAGCGCATAACCGCCGGTGGCGACGAAATCGACGATGCGCTCGAACGTCTCCCAGGATAGGTCGGCATAGGGCGAAGCGCTGCGGATCTCGTCATAGAGCTCGAGCATGTCGAAGGGTCCGGCGCAGGCCATTCCGAGGATATGCTGAGCAAGGACATCGAGCCCGCCGGCGCCGACCGGCGGCGTATCCTGCGCGCCGACATAATTGGCGTCGAGCGCCGCCTGGCATTCCATCACCTCGAAACGATTGGCCGGCACGAGGATCGCCTTCGACGGTTCGTCCATGCGGTGGTTGGCACGGCCGATGCGCTGGGCAAGGCGGGAAGCGCCTTTTGGCGCGCCGACATGGATGACGAGATCGACATCGCCCCAGTCGATGCCGAGATCGAGCGTTGAGGTGGCGACGACCGCGCGCAGCTTGTTGGCCGCCATGGCGGCTTCGACCCTCCGGCGCTGTCCGACATCGAGCGAACCATGATGCAGCGCGATCGGCAGATTGTCGTCATTGGCCGACCACAGCTCCTGAAACAGCATTTCCGCCTGCGAACGCGTGTTGACGAAGAGAAGCGTCGTGCGATGCTCTTTCAGCTCGCGATAGATATCGGGAATGGCGTATTTGGCGGAATGGCCGGACCACGGGATATGTTCATCGGTCTTAAGGATCGAAATGTCGGGCTTGGCGCCGCCGTCGACCATCACCAGGCCGGCATGCCGTTCCATCCCCTCCTCCTGCGCCACCAGCCATTTTTGCAGGTCCATCGGTTCGGCAACCGTCGCTGACAAGCCGATGGTTTGCAGATCGGGCGCAAGCTTGCGGAGGCGCGCAAGACCGAGCGAGAGCATATGGCCGCGCTTCGACGTCACAAGGGAATGCAATTCGTCGAGGACGATGTATTTCAAATCCTTGAAGAAGCGTTCGGCTTCATGATTGGCGAGGAGCAACGCCACTTGCTCCGGCGTCGTCAGCAGAATGTCCGGCGGGTTGAGCTTCTGACGTTGCCGCTTGCCGCTGGGCGTATCGCCAGTGCGGTTTTCGACGGAAACCGGCAGGCCCATTTCCGTGACCGGTTTCATCAGATTGCGCTCGATATCGACAGCCAGCGCCTTCAGCGGCGAGATGTAGAGGGTGTGGATGCCGGTGAAGGCGGAGCCGGGCGGGATCTTGCCGCGCCTAGTCAGATCGGTGAGCGAAGGAAGAAACCCCGCCAACGTCTTGCCGGCTCCGGTCGGCGCGATCAGCAACGTGCTCTCCCCGGCTTCGGCGCGGGCCAACAATTCAAGCTGATGGGCACGCGGCTGCCATCCCTTTTCCGTAAACCAGCGGATGAAGGGGGCAGGAAGGGCAAGGCGGCGCTCGGAATCGATCTGGTCCACGAGGCAAATGTAGTCGAATTGCGGAGGATAGGAAGCAGGGGGTTGGTTGAGGGCGCTTTGTGCCATGGGTCTAACCCACCCTCCGTCATCCTCACCTCCTCCCCTTGACTCTTCACATAATCACGGATAAAAAATATCCATGATATAAAAAGGACGTACCGATGAAACTCGGCGAAGGCGTTGAGCAGGCCATACACAGCGTCGCGATGCTGGCGGGACTGTCTGAGGGCAGCGTGCTCTCGGCGGCGGCGATTGCCGAGTTTCATGGGGTGTCGGTGAGTTATCTCTTGAAGCATCTGCAGGCGCTTTCCGGCGCCGGCATTCTTGACACCGTGCCCGGGCCCAAGGGTGGCTACCGGCTGGCGCGTTTGCCGGCCAAAATCACCCTGCTAGATATCGTGCTCGCCGTCGAAGGGCCGGCGCCTGCCTTTCGCTGCGCCGAAATCCGCCAGCGCGGGCCTAACCCGCTGTCTGGAAAATACTTCGCAAAGCCGTGCGGCATCAGCGCGGCGATGCTGGCGGCCGAGCGGGTGTACCGTGCCGAGCTCGCCAAGACCACCATTGCCGATATCCTCGCCGATGTCGCGGAGACCGACGATGGTGCCATCGCGGCAAGGGGCTGCGCCTTCCTTGCCCTCAATGAACGCAGAACCATCCGATAGATCCAGAACCCAAGGAGAGAACCATGCAACCTCGTTTCAACTTCGGCAAAGCCTCGCCCGAATCCTACAAAGCTGTCGTTGCGCTGGAAAATTTCGTCCAGACCTGCGGCCTTGAGCGCCGCTTCATCCACCTGATCAAGCTCCGCGCCTCGCAGATCAACGGCTGCGCCTACTGCGTCGACATGCATGTGAAAGAAGCCCGTCACGACGGCCTCAGCGAACAGTGGATCAACCTGATGTGCGTCTGGTGGGAATCGCCCGTTTACGACGACCGCGAACGCGCCCTGCTGCGCTGGGTCGACTCCGTCACCAAGATTGCTCAGACCGGCATACCGGATGCCGACTTCGAGCCGCTGAAGCAGCATTTCAGCGAAGAGGAAATCGTCAAGATCACCGTGGCGATCGGCACGATCAACATCTGGAACCGCCTTGCCGTCGGCTTCCGCTCGCAGCATCCGATCGATAAGGACGCGAAGGCGGCCTGACCACGACTCCAGAAACGAAAAAAGCGCGGGACCGAAATCCCGCGCTTTTTTTGTTTTCCTCAGTCTCGGCGAACCGAGACCGATAACGATCAAGCAGCTTCGGAAGCGAAGCCAGCCGTCGGAACTTCCGAGATGGTCTTCAGAACCTGGGAAGCGATCTGGTAGGGGCAGCCCTGAGAGTTCGGACGACGATCTTCGAGGTAGCCCTTGTAGTCGTTCTTGATGAAGGAGTGCGGAACGCGGATCGAAGCACCGCGGTCGGCAACGCCGTAGCTGAACTTGTTCCACGGAGCAGTTTCATGCTTGCCGGTCAGGCGCATGTGGTTGTCCGGGCCGTAGACCGCAATGTGGTCATGCAGGTTCTTGTCGAACTGAGCCATGAGCGCTTCGAAATAGGCCTTGCCGCCGACTTCGCGCATGAACTTGGTCGAGAAGTTGCAGTGCATGCCCGAACCGTTCCAGTCGGTGTCGCCGAGCGGCTTGCAATGGAACTCGATATCAATGCCGTACTTTTCGCAAAGACGCAGCAGCAGGTAGCGTGCCATCCAGATCTGGTCGGCGGCCTTCTTGGAGCCCTTGCCGAAAATCTGGAATTCCCACTGGCCCTTGGCCACTTCGGCGTTGATGCCTTCATGGTTGATGCCTGCTTCGAGGCAAAGGTCGAGGTGCTCTTCAACGATTTCGCGGGCGACATCGCCGACGTTCTTGTAGCCGACGCCGGTGTAGTAGGGCCCCTGCGGAGCCGGGTAGCCGGATTCCGGGAAGCCGAGCGGACGGCCGTCCTGGTAGAAGAAGTATTCCTGCTCGAAGCCGAACCAGGCGTCTTCGTCGTCGAGGATGGTGGCGCGGCTGTTGGACGGATGCGGCGTTACGCCGTCCGGCATCATGACTTCGCACATGACGAGGGCGCCGTTCGTACGGGCCGGATCCGGATAGATCGCTACGGGCTTCAGCACGCAATCGGAGCTGCGGCCTTCGGCCTGCATCGTCGACGAACCGTCGAAGCCCCAAAGCGGAAGCTCTTCAAGCTTCGGAAAATCAGCAAATTCCTTGATCTGCGTTTTACCGCGCAGGTTCGGTACCGGGGTGTACCCGTCGAGCCAGATATACTCGAGCTTAAACTTCGTCATTACGCACCTCATAAGGGTTTAACTACCCGAAGCAGAGAAAATTCGAAGGCGCCCGCCCGGAAATCTTCGCCACCTACGGCCGCCATGTGACATGCATTTGACATGCCAATTTGAGCGAGATGCGCTGCCGTTCGAAGAAAAATGCACAAATCGGAGTCAATTTTTGCCGATTTTCCATCGCCCCAGCTCGGATTCTCTCAAAATCGTGAGCAACTTGGCCGAAAGGTGCTGCCAACTTGTCGCAGTGCGGCAGATTCGAAGCAGCGCAACAATTAGGCGCCCGAAAACCACATTCCAACGCCACAAAACCTCAAAATTGCCTATAAATTCAACCTTTTGCATTTTTTTTGGGCACATCTCTCAAAAATGGCCTCCGACTCTGCTATATATAAGCTGTCTCTTGAAGCGCGCCCGCTGAACACCAAAAAGGGAGAGACATTGCAATGGCAACCAGCCCTCAACACGAAACGGCAAAGATTTTTCAGTTTCCCATCAAGACCCGAACCGTCCCGGCTGCCGGCCAACGCGATCAGGTGAACCTTGATCCCGATATCGGCCCGCGCATCGCGACGGCTGCTTTCGATAGCTGGTATCACGAAGCCGCCATTACGGAGTCCGACCAGACCCGCAAGCAATAGACGTTACCGCTCACCTATAGCGCGATATAGCGATCCGGCCATGGGCCGGTCAGGCGGATTTCTGGGTAACGAACAAAATGCCTTGCACCGGTTTTCCGGCATCCATGCGAATGATGCTGCGCGCGAGACTGAGGACAACAAAGCCACGAGCGGCCAATATCGTCCTGACATAGGCTTCCGAATGGGCGAAACGCAGGGAGTCGCGCAGAAGATAACCTTCCTCCTCTCCCGCATCCTCGACGGAAAAAGCGAACACGGCCCCGGAGACGGCTAGTTCCCCGACGATTGTCATGACGCTCTGAAGATTGCCGAGGTACATCAGCACGTCGGCGGCGGTAATCAAGTCGGCCCGTGCCGGCGTGAGCTCGCCGTCGAAAACGCCAGACTGGGGCGGAGGCAGCGAAAGATCGGCTTGTCCCAGGTGATCATAAATCCCCTTCTCCGCTGCCCTGGCGAGCATGCCTTTCGACAGGTCGAACCCTTCCAGCCGATCGACCCGCGTGCGGATTTCCGGACCGAATAGGCCCGTGCCGCAGCCGAGATCGACGGCAAGACGGAAATGCCCGGAAATGCCGGCCGTGTCGGCGACCAAAGCCGCAAGCTTCTGCGGGACACTGTAGTCGAGTTTTTCGACCAGCGATGTCTCGAAGCGATCGGCATAGTCGTCGAAGAGGCGCTCGACATAGCGGCTCGGCGGTTGGTCGGGCAGTTCGGCCGCTCCCAGAACCGAAAGCTTCAGCCGGGCGCCGAAGACATCGCCGGCATCGAGGGCCAGAACCTTTGTCAGCGCCTCGATGGCACCCTCTGTATTTCCCGCTTTTTCACGATAAGTCGCCAGGGTGAACCAGCCTGCGGCCCAGCCAGGCGTCAGTTCCAGCGCCTGCTCCATCAATTCGGCAGCGCTTGCCGGCTCACCGCTTTCGGCGAGCATCTTCGCATAGTCTGCGCGACGGTCGGCAATGACGTCGCCGGAGGAAAGCTCAGTCGGCAGCATGATCTCAGCCCTGTTTGATACCCGCCTTTGGACGCGGCCACAAAAAAACTCAAGTCCTATTTCAGGCAGACACATGTTTCAGGTAAGCACGGTTCGGTGCGCACTGTTTCGGTACGCATCGGGCAAAAGCGCTTGCGAGTCGCAAGCCGCAGCCTTATCTCAAAACCGCTCGACAGGCATTATGGAGACAGCCGCATGTCCGATCAGGTGAACAGGTTCCTCGGCGACTCGCCCGGCCGTACACTCGTGAAGCTTATCATCGTGTCGCTGATCGTCGGTTTCGTGATGAAATTCTTCGGCTGGCGGCCGCTCGACTTCCTCTATGGTCTCCGGCGCTTCCTCCTCGATCTCTGGCACAGCGGCTTTGCTGCGCTCGGCGAGTTCGGCGATTACATGCTGCTCGGCGCCACCATTGTCATTCCGCTCTTCATCATCCTCCGCCTTATCAATTACCGTCGCTGATATGATCCCCAAAATTCCGCTTTCCACGCGGCGCCCCGCGCTGCGCCTCACGGGCCTAGCGCTCGCCGCCGTCCTCGCGAGCTGCGCCACGCAGCCCACCCATGTTTCCAACACGCCGGCCAAAGACGAGACAGCTTCCGCGCTGCCGCTCGTCAACTCCCTGCGCGCCAAGAACGGGCTACCGCCACTGAAGATCGATCCAGCGGCCAGCACGGCGGCGATCTACCAGGCCAAACGGATGGCCGACGCCGGCAGGATGGAACATCTGATGGGTATCGGCGACAACTTCGGCACGCGCGTCAAGGCGAGCGGCGTCAAGTTGCCGGCGGCCGAAAACATTGCCGAGGGTCAGCGCGACGTGAACGCCGCGGTGACGGCCTGGATCAATTCGCCGAAGCATTTGCACAACATGCTCGGCAAATATAACGGTCTCGGCGTCGCCCTCGCCTACACCCCCTCTTCCAATGACAAGCCCTACTGGTCCATGGTGCTCTCTTCGAATTGAAGACGGGCTGATTGGACATGGATCATCGAGAGCATAGCGCAAGGGTTCTGCCTTTCGACGTGACGCACCGGCTGGTGCTGTCCATCGCCGTTCCGATGACGCTCGGCTTCATGACGACACCGTTGCTGGGTCTTGCAGATACCGCCGTCGTCGGGCATCTCGGCCAACCGGAAGCGCTGGCGGGGCTGGCGATCGGCGCGGTGCTCTTCGACCTCATCTTCGCAAGCTTCAACTTCCTGCGCTCTTCGACCACCGGCCTGACGGCGCAAGCCTATGGCCGCCACGACCGGCATGAGCAGCAGGCGGTGTTTTGGCGGGCACTGCTCTCGGCGCTCGGATGCGGTCTGCTGCTCCTCCTAATGTCGCCCCTATTGCTCTGGCTCGGCATCAAGCTGATGGGGCCTGAAGGCGGTATCGCCGACGCGACACGCACCTATTTCTCGATCCGCATGCTGTCCGGCCCGGCCGCACTTGCGAACTACGCCATCCTCGGCTTCGTGCTCGGGCGGGGTCAGGGCCGCATCGGGCTTTTGCTGCAGACCTTGATTAACGGCGTCAACATCATCCTTGCCATCCTGCTCGGCCTATGGCTTGGCTGGGGTGTCGCGGGTGTCGCCTGGGGCACTTTGATCGGCGAGGCTGTCGGCGCGCTCACGGGCCTTGCCATCGTGCTGCGCAGCTTTGCCGGTGAAGCGCGGCCCGCCCGGGCCGAGCTTCTGTCACGCGCCAAACTCACGCAGCTTTTTGCGCTCAACCGCGACATTCTCATCCGTACCTTCGTGCTGATCGGCGCTTTCACGCTGATGACCCGCATCGGCAACACGTTCGGCGCGGTGACGCTTGCCGCAAACGCCGTGCTGATGAACTTCTTTCTGCTTTCCGGCTATTACCTCGACGGGCTGGCGAACGCCGCCGAGCAGATCACCGGCCGTTCGATCGGTGCCAACTATCGTCCGGCCTTCGAGCGCGGGCTGAAGTTGACCGGGCTTTGGTCCTTCGGGCTGGCACTTGCCGCCGCCGTGTTCTTCTTCGCCGTCGGCCCGGCGCTGATCCGCATGCTGACGACCTCGCAGGAAGTTCGGGCCGCTGCTGAAACCTACCTGCCCTGGGCCGCCGTCACCGGGCTCACCGGCGCGCTCGCTTTTCTGATGGACGGCGTCTTCATCGGTGCCACCTGGTCACGCGACATGCGCAACCGCATGCTGATGTCGTTTGCCGGCTACCTTTTGGCACTTGCGGTCTTCGTGCCGACGCTCGGCAATCACGGCCTATGGCTGGCCATGAACGCCTTCCTGCTGTTCCGCGGCATTTTCCTCGTCATGGGGCTGAAAAAGCGCGCCGATCAGACGTTTCGGCTGGCCCAATGATCGAGCTTGCTGTCGCGCAGCTCGCGGATTGAGCCGGCACGCTCGCGGTCGAGCAGCTTCGACAGGCCGGTCACGATACGGCCCGGCAGGCCGGGGCCTTCATAGACCATGCAGGAGTAGAGCTGCACGAGATCGGCACCGGCCTTGATCTTCTCCAATGCCGTCTCTGCCGATGACACGCCGCCGACGCCGATAATCGGCAGGGCTGCGCCGACGCGGCGGCGCATCTTTGCCAGCACGACCGTCGATTTTTCGAAGAGCGGCTTGCCGGAGAGACCGCCGGCTTCCTTTGCCTGGACCTGATCCTTCAAGCCGTCGCGCGAAAGCGTGGTGTTGGAGACAATCAGCCCGTCCAGCGCATGCGCCAAAACTTCGGCGGCGATGTCGTCCATGCCCTCTTCGGTCAAATCCGGTGCGATCTTTAGGAAGACCGGGATTTTTTTGCCTGCCTTTGCCGCCTCTTCGTCGCGGGCCGCGAGGACCGCCGACAACAGCGCGGACAGGCTTTCACGCGCCTGCAGGTCGCGCAGGCCTGGCGTGTTCGGCGAGGAGATGTTGGCGGTGAAATAGCGCGCCACGGAATAGAAACGGCGGATGCCGGCGACGTAATCGGCGATGCGGTCGGCGCTATCCTTGTTGGCGCCGATGTTGACGCCGATGATGCCCTTGCCGCGGATCGGCTGCAGACGCCGGAACGCCGCCTCGTGGCCTTCATTGTTGAAGCCGAGGCGGTTGATGACACCTTCATCCTCGACCAGGCGGAAGATGCGTGGACGCGGATTGCCGGATTGCGGTTTCGGAGTCACCGTGCCGATCTCGGTAAAACCGAAGCCGAGCTTCAACAGAGCCTCGGGCACCTCGGCGTTTTTGTCATAGCCGGCAGCCATGCCGAGCGGATTGGCAAAATCCAGTCCGGCCACGGTCTGGCGCAGGCGCGGGTCGCTACCGGTCCGGCAGGCCGGAACAAGCCCGGATCTCAGCGCGGCGATCGACATTCCATGCGCTGTCTCCGGATCGAACATGAACAGACCGCGCCGGCCGAGATCGCGGAAGGCGCCGATCATTCCGGCATCTCCGGAAAGACATGCGCGCCGTCGGGGCCGAGCAATAGAGGCTTTTCCCAGAGCACGGTCGAAAGCTGGAGCGGCGCGTAGAGATGCGGGAAAAGATCGCCGCCGCGCGAGGGCTCGAATACCAGCTTGTCACCGAGCGCGTCGCCGTCGATCGCCACCAGCAGCAGGCCCTCCTGGCCGGCAAAATACCGCGCAGCCGTTTCCTTTGCCTGCGTCGCCGTCGACAAATGGATGAAATTGTCGGTCAGATCGATCGATGCGCCATTAAAAACGCCGGTTTGTCTGGCTTGCTGCCAGAGCGTATCCGGCACGATCTTGTAAACCACTGGCATCGCGGTCATCATCCTTACATGACTTTTGTCCTTGATAGGGCTTTGCACGAAAACCGTTGCCGATGTCCACGGGGAAAAGTGCAGATGGATGCACAGTAAAGCAGAAAATCCGGAGGATGACATGACGAAGGAAACGATATCGGGCCTTGCGGCCCTCATCCTGCCTGCCGCTCTTCTTCTCGCGACGCCCGGCCATGCCGCGGAGCCGGACCCGGCGCGCTTCCAGCTCGAGCGCAGCGGCGATCATTTCGTCCGTCTGGACAAGCAGACGGGCGCCATGTCGATCTGCGATGATCAGAACGGCAATCTGGTCTGCCGCATGGCTGCCGATGAGCGCGCAGCCTATGAAAACGAACTCGACCGCCTCTCAGATCGCGTCTCGAAGCTGGAAAAGACAGTGGCCGCAAGCAGTGGATCGAACCTGCCGAGTGACGCCGAGATCGATCGAACCCTCGGCATCATGCAGAAATTCATGCGCGGCTTCATGGGGATGGCGAAAGAATTCCAGAAGGAGGCGCCCGACACCCAGGCGCAACCGCAAAAGACCTGAAGCCACTGGAATCAAAAGCGAAAGCAGGGGGATAAAGGACCTTATTCCTACGCTCCGCTTTACTCGTAAAAAAGCCTCGGTTAACCTTTCTTTTAGGGCCAAACGCCGGACAATCCGGCTTCCGAGTGCTGAACGGCGATGCTGTCACATGAGCAGATATGGAGTGCAATCGACAGGCTTGCCGAACGGCATGCCCTCACGGCATCAGGTCTTGCCCGGCGCGCTGGCCTCGACCCCACTTCGTTTAACAAGTCAAAGCGGTTGAGCCAGGATGGGCGCCTGCGCTGGCCGTCGACTGAATCGATCGCCAAGGTTCTGGACGCAACCGGGGCCAGCATCGAGCAGTTTCTCGGCTTCATGCGGTCGGCGGATGGCGCCAGCGGCACATTCGATCGCTCCTTCCCAATGCCGGCAAGCTCCATACCGCTGCTCGGCTTTGCCCAAGCCGGTTCCGGCGGCTTTTTCGATGACGGCGGCTTTCCGGTTGGCCAGGGATGGGACATGGTGGAATTTCCGGTGCCGCCGGGGCAAAAGGGAGGCGTCTACGCGCTGGAAGTGCAGGGCGAGAGCATGCTGCCGCTCTATCGCGATGGCGACATACTGATCGTTGAGCCGGGCGCGCAGATCAGGCGCAATGATCGCGTCGTGGTCAAGACCCGCGAGGGCGAAGTCATGGCCAAGGTGCTACTGCGACAAACCGCGCGGTCGATCGAACTGCTGTCGCTCAACCCGGAACATCCGAATCGAAGCTTCGATCTTGCGGATGTCGAATGGATTGCGCGGATCATTTGGGCCAGCCAATAGGAAAGTTTTCTCGTGATGCGTCGTGATATTTGGCTTGCAAGCGTCGTAGGCGTGGTCCTCGGTTCGTGGCTGACGCTGATTGCCGTGCAGGTTGAGGAGCATGGCTCTGGCTTGTCGACCAAAGCCAAAGCGGAAAGCGCACCTGCCGTGAGCACGCCGGCGCCGACGGAAATGGCAAAGGCCGCCGTCCCGGCAACAACCGCTTCGGCCCAGCAACCTGCCGATACGAGCGCCGTACAATCTGCCGCCGTTGCCGCGGCGGCGGACAACAGCCATCAACCGCCTATAACTCCGACGTCGACACTGGAAGAGACGGCGAAAGCTCTTGTCGCCGACAGCGCGGCTCAAATTGACAAAGGCAGCTCCACCGCAGCCGTGCAGCCGGCAATTTTGCCGGAAAGCAGCGCGTCCACCGAGTTGGCGCAGCGAAAGACGACGCCGGCAAATTCGAACGAGACGCAACTGGCGCAGGCAACTCCGGCGGCCTCCGACCAGACCGATATAGGCCAGACGCCGGCAAACCAGATGCCGGCCGATCAGGTGGACAGGGAGCGGGAGGCCGCGGCCCACCGGACCGTGCCCGCAGAACCGCCATCTCAGCAAGCGTCGCCCGACGGTGATCAAAAGCCCAGCGAGCAGGCAAAGCCGGTGGAACTGGTGCGGCCGTTTTCAGACCGCGCCGGCATACTGACCATTGGCGGCAAGAGCGTGCAGCTTCCCGGCATCATTCCGACCGATGTCGACCGGATGTGCACCGGGCCGAGCGGCAAGAGTTGGCCCTGCGGGGCGGCGGCGCGTACGGCCTTCCGCATGTATCTGCGTGGCCGCACCGTCGACTGCGACCTGCCGAGCCCAACCTGGCAGGGTACGGTGATCGGCGCCTGCCGATATGTTCGCGTCGATCTCAGCGAATGGCTGGTACGGTTCGGCTGGGCCGAGCCGGAGGCCGGATCGCCGCTGGTCGCCCTTGCCGAACAGGCAAAGCAGCAGAAGCGCGGCATCTACGGCGACGATCCGCGCGTCGGCGGAAAATCAACGCTCGGGCCGGCGCCTGCCAAGGAAAACCCACTTAATCCAATCTGACATCACAATCTGACGCCGCGCTTCCGACACGAGCCCTTGTCATGAGAGGCGCGACTTTCTAGTCTGCTGCCAAATTGAAGGATTTTGATCTGCCATGAACAAGCCGCTTTCCGCCCACGAAGCCCTGATCTACGTCATGGTGATAGCATCCGCCGTCGATCGGACGATGAACGACAAGGAATTGGGGCGGATCGGCGAGCTGATCCACGCGCTCCCGGTTTTCGACGGTTTCGATGACGAGCGGCTGATCTCCGTTTCGCGCGATTGCGCCAAGCTTCTCGCAGGCAGCGAAGGGCTCGATATCGTGCTGGAGACGGTGCGCGACACCCTGCCGGCGCGGCTCTATGACACCGCCTACGCGCTTGCCGTCGAGGTCGCTTCTGCCGATTTCTCGGTCAAGGCGGAGGAGCTGCGCCTGCTCAGCCTGCTGCGCGACCGTCTTGGTCTCGACAAGCTCACCTGCGCCGCCATTGAGCGCAGCGCCATTGCCCGCTACCGCAAGGGCTGAGAAGCGTCCTCAATAGAGGCCGTAGGGAAAATAGCGCAGGTAGATTTCCTGGAGCCGGCCATCGCGTGACAGTGTTGCCAGCGCATGGTTGATCGCGGCCGTTAGATCGGCGTCCTGCTGGCGCAACATGATGGTCATGCCCTCGCCAAGGAATTGCTGCGAGAGATAGGGTCCGTCGAACAGCGCGCAGCATTTTTCGGCCGATGACGACGATACCCAGAAGGATAGTTGCAACCCATCGGCAAAGGCGGCGTCCACCTTGCCGTCCTTCACTGCCGCCAGGAGCGCGTCCTTGTCGTCGAAGGGCACTTGCTTGATGGCGGGGAAAAAGGCGGCGAGCATCGCCTCATGCGCCGTGCCCTTGACCACACCCACCGGATGACCGGTAAGGGCGGCGGCCGTCGTGCCGTCGATCGACGCTTTGAGATTGCGGACGAAACGGGCAGGCAACATCAGAAAAGGACGCGAAAAGGCAAAGCTCTTGCGCAGCTCGGACGTCACCGCGACGCCGGCGATCACCGCATCCCCTTGCGAGGCGGCGAGCGCACTCTGCAATTCATCGAAGGGCAGCGCCTGGATCTGACATTTGTCCGATATGCCGAGCTCGTCGCAGATCTCGCGGGCAAGATCGACATGAAAGCCGGCGAGCTTTCCATTCTGATCGGCGAAATTGAAGGGCGGGAAGTCGACGGAGGTCAGGAAACGCAGCCTGACCAGCGACGAAAGGTCCGGCTTCGGCAGCCGCTCGCGCGAATCGAATAAGATCGGCAGGCCGGACGGCGGCGCCTCTTGGGCCGCCAGAGGCATGGTGCAGGACGCGGGGATCAGCGCCGCGCATACCAAAAGCCTTGCCAAGGATCCCAACGCCGAAGGGCAAACACGCATGATGATCCAGCCTCCGGTCGGTTCGCGGTTTCCGATTTCGAAATCGGTGTAACAGAGTCGTGCCGAAGGGAGAATATACCGCCCTGCCCGTCCGTCGCAACGATCCCTTCAGGCAAAGCCGCCGATGCAATCGCATCGCAGTATTGCGATACTTGGAAAAGCGTGGATACACCGCAGAATCCGGCCTTGAAGATATCTGCGTTAGCGGTCGATTAAGCTCTATCGATTCTATTTGGCACCGACGACGTCGGCTCCGGAAGCCGATTGCATGACGCAGGTCGTCCGAACCTTGCTTGCCAAGGTATCTCATAAAATTCGGCTTCACTTGCGTGCACCAGGCAGCAAGCGCGATGTCCTTCGTTTCTCCAGGGAAAGCGGATCATTGCGCGCTGCCGTCCGGTGCGGCGCGATATCCCTCGGACGGATCGTCATGTTCAGGAACCTGAAAATCAAAACCAAGATGCTCGCCGTGATCCTGTTTTTCGGGATCATCTCCTTCGCCGGCCTGCTCTTCATCGTCAGCGAATTCCGCAAGGCGGATCAGGTCTACAGCGCCTTCCTCGACAACGAGGCGGTTGCGGCGACCCAAGGCACGCGCTCCAGCACTTCCGTTCTGGCCTCCGTGCTGCAGGCAAGCATGATGCTGAATTTCGACCCCGACAGCGACGCCTTCAAGACGGTTGCCGCCGGCAAAAGCCGCTTTGGCGAGGCCAAGGACCGATTGAAGCAGGCCGAAAATCAGGTCCCTGCGCAAAAAGCACAGATGGATCAGATCCTCGCCGGCATAGACGAGCTGGAAGCGCTGACGAACAAGGTGATCGACCAGCGCAAGAGCGGCGACGTCAAGGGCGCGAATGCGAATATGGCCGCCATCAGCGACAAGCTGACCGCGCTCGTCGTCAAGATGCAGGCCAATAACAATGAGTTGACCGACCGGATGAATGATGGCGGCGATGCCGTGTCCGCCCACGTCAATACCACGATCAACTACACGCTCGGCATTCTCGGCACTCTGACGCTTCTGGCCATGATCCTCGGCGTCTATGTCGCGCAGACTGGCATTGCGACGCCGCTGACGCGCCTGCATCGCCGCATGGTGACGCTTGCCAGCGGTGATACGGCGAGCGAGATCGAAGGTCTCGACCGTCGCGACGAAATCGGTCAAATGGCCTCGGCAGTTTCCGTTTTCCGCGACAACGCCATCGAACGCGCCCGGCTGGAAGCGCAAGCCGAAGTCGACCGTAATCTCAGCGACAGCGAGCACGCCGAACGTGAAGCGCGGCAGGCGACCGAAGCCGCGCATCTGCAGCAGGCAGTGCAGGCGCTCGGCGACGGTCTGAAGCGCTTAGCGCAAGGTGATCTCGTCACCCACATCAACACGCAGTTCGTCGCCCATCTCGATCAGCTACGGCAGGATTTCAACCATTCGCTCATCAAGCTGAACGAGGCCATGCAGGCGGTGGGTGCCAATGCACGCGCCATCAACGCCGGCGCCAATGAAATCCGCGGCTCCGCCGACGAGCTTTCCAAGCGCACGGAACAACAGGCCGCCGCCGTCGAAGAAACGGCGGCCGCCCTCGAGCAGATCACCACTACCGTCAAGGACGCCGCCAAGCGGGCGGAGGAAGCAAGCCAGCTTGTCGCCCACACCCGCTCCGGCGCCGAACGGTCCGGCGAGATCGTCCGCAACGCCGTCAGCGCCATGCAGCAGATCGAGAAATCCTCGTCTGAGATCGGCAACATCATCGGCGTGATCGACGACATTGCCTTCCAGACCAATCTTCTCGCTCTGAACGCCGGCGTCGAAGCCGCTCGCGCCGGTGAAGCCGGCAAGGGCTTTGCGGTCGTCGCCCAGGAAGTGCGCGAACTGGCGCAGCGCTCGGCCAATGCCGCCAAGGAGATCAAATCGCTGATCACCGCATCCAGCACGCATGTGCAGACCGGCGTCAATCTCGTCGACGAGACCGGCAAGGCGCTCGACGTCATCGTCTCGGAAGTGCAGGAGATCAACCGGCATGTGCACGCGATCGCAGAGGCCTCGCGCGAACAATCGGCCGGCCTGCAGGAGATCAACACCGCCGTCAACGCCATGGATCACGGCACGCAGCAGAACGCCGCCATGGTTGAGGAAAGCACCGCCGCCAGCCATAGCCTGGCAACAGAAGCCGCCTCGCTGACGGCCCTGCTCGGCCAGTTCCGCATGACCGGAACCGAAGGCAACTATGTTGCTGCCGCGGCCCCCTCGAACCACACGCCGCGCGCCGTCACCCGCCCCGCGCCGCGGCCGGCGATTGCTCCGGTTCGCGCCGTCGAGGGGACGAAGGCACGCCCGGCACCCTCCCCTGCCCGCGCGCTCGGCCAAAAACTGATGAGCGCCTTCGGCAGCGGCAGCCAGACGGTGGCGGCTCCCACAAAGGACGCGGACTGGACGGAATTCTGAGCCCGCAACGCTGCTTGACGCAATAACGCGACACGAAAACAGGCGGGATGCTTCATCGCATCCCGCCTGTTTGTTTGAGGGAGCCTATCGGTCCGCTTTTCTTTTGGAGAGAGAAAACCGTTCGAAATCCGCGTGTCTGACGCTGTCGGATTCGCCCCGGCGCCTGATCAGCTTCGCGGGAGCGCCGACATAGACGCCATAGGGTATGGTTCTGCCCTTGACGACGGAATTGGCGCCGATGACGCAACCTTTGGATATATAAGAACCGCCGAGAATTTTCGCCCCGGCGCCGATCCAGACATCGTCTTCGATGACGACGGGCTTCTTGGTGACGCCCTGCATGCGAATGGGCTGTGTGGGATCATCGAAATTGTGGTCGAACGACACCACCATGGCATGGGCGGCGATCCGCACGTCGTTGCCGATCGTGATGCCGCCGCGTCCCAGCAGAATTGTGTAGTCGTTGAGGGAGACATTCCGGCCGATATCGATGCTGCCGCGTTGGGCATCGATAACGATCCCCCTGCGCAGAAAGGCCTTTGGCCCGATGCTGACGCTGCCATCCTTCCAGATGATCGTCGCGCTGCGCGGCACTTTCGTGCGGCGGGAAATCCTCAATGCACCGCGCGCGAAGATCGCCCTCAATCTGTAAAGCAGCGCAACATTGAGCATCGGCATCCCTTCCAGTCGAGGGATGATTTTTGGCAGGAATATCTGGCATTAACCTGAATGAAGATGGGTATTGTTGTGGCGATGACGCCGGCGCCAGCCGTCGTCGAAAATCAGGCTTGTGCGCCCATCGCGTTCGGACCGGACAGGCAAGTGCGTAGGCGCTCGGTAAGGCCGTCTATAAATAGCTGTTTATGAAGGAAGAACTGGAGCGGGTGAAGGGAATCGAACCCTCGTATTCAGCTTGGGAAGCTGCTGCTCTACCATTGAGCTACACCCGCCTGACATTCAGAGATGTCCAACAGTTGGCGGCCTCTGTCAAGGCCGCCAAATAGGCGATCACAGCCGGAAGTGCTTCGACAGCTTGAGGCCCTGCGCCTGATAGTTGGAGCCGAGGCCGGAGCCGTAGAGGCTGGAGGGTTGTTCCAGCATGTGCTCGTAGACCAGGCGGCCGACGATCTGGCTGTCTTCGAGGATGAAGGGAACTTCGTGGCTGCGGACTTCCAGCACGGCGCGGCTGCCGCGGCCGCCGGCGGGGGCGTGGCCGAAGCCGGGGTCGAAAAAGCCGGCGTAATGAACGCGGAATTCGCCGACCAGGGGATCGAAGGGCGTCATTTCGGCGGCATAATGCGGCGGCACATGAACGGCTTCACGCGAGACGAGGATATAGAACTCGTCCGGATCGAGGATCAGTTCGGTGCGGCCGCGGCTATAGAGCGGCTCCCAGAAATCGAAAATATCGTGCTGCGCCTTCTTGTCGACATCGACGACCGCCGTATGGTGCTTGCCGCGATAACCGATCAGGCCTTCCTTGTCGCCGGCCAGATCGATCGAGAGCGCTATGCCACCGCCGGTGACGTTCGGCTTCTTGCTGGCGACCAGCGTCTCGCTCTCGTGCAGCGCCAGCAATTCCGGCTCGGAGAGCATGGCCTGGCCGACGCGGAAGCGGATCTGCGACAGGCGCGAGCCGCGACGAACGACGATCGGGAAGGTGCGCGGGCTGATTTCGAGATAAAGAGGACCGGAATAGCCGGCCGGGATCTTGTCGAACTCCTGGGCGCGGTCGGTGATGACGCGGGTGAAGATGTCGAGACGGCCGGTCGAGCTTTTCGGATTGGCGGAGGCGGACATGTCGGCCGGCAGGTCGAGCCGCTCCATCAGCGGCACGATGTAGACACAGCCGGTTTCCAATACCGCGCCTTCCGAGAGATCGACGACATGCAGCTTCAGCCGGTCGAGCTTGTCGGCGACAAGATGCGACGGGCCGGGCATGAAGCTGGCGCGGACACGGAAAGCATGGGCACTGAGCCTCAGGTCAAGGCTCGCCGGCTGGATCTGATCGACATCCAGTTCCTTTTCGCTCGTCAGCCGCCCCGCTTCGAAGAGCGCCGCAATTGCGCGATCGGCCAAAATTCCAGTAGTGCGAGCCATCATGCCTCTTCCATAATTTGCCGCAGACAAAACCAAACTCAGGGAATTGACGCAAGCGGTCAACGGCAGTATTGCAACTTATCCCGTGGTGATTTGGCCGGTCGGCTTGCAGCCACGTTAAACAAGTGGCTAAAAGGACCGGGGTTAAACCGGTCTGCTTTCGCGACCGGTTTTTTTGTTTTGAAAGTGGTGATGGCATGAGCAAGACTTGGCGCCCCGCAACCCAGCTCGTTCACGGCGGAACTCTCCGTTCGCAATTCGGCGAGACCTCCGAAGCAATCTATCTGACCCAGGGCTTCGTCTACGACACCTCGGAAGCCGCAGAAGCCCGCTTCAAGGGCGAGACGGATGGCTTCATCTACGCCCGCTACGGCAGCCCCACCAACGACATGTTCGAGAAGCGCATGTGCGCTCTCGAAGGCGCTGAAGATGCCCGCGCCACCGCTTCCGGCATGGCCGCCGTTTCTGCCGCCATTCTCTGCCAGTTGAAGGCCGGCGATCATATCGTCGCAGCCCGTGCCCTCTTCGGCTCCTGCCGCTGGGTGGTCGAGACGCTGGCGCCGAAATATGGCATCGAATGCACGCTGGTCGATGGCCGCTTCATCGAGAACTGGGAAAAGGCCATCCGACCGAATACCAAGGTGTTCTTCCTGGAAAGCCCGACCAACCCGACGCTGGAAGTCGTGGATATCGCCGCCGTCGCCAAGCTCGCCAACCAGATCGACGCCAAGGTCGTGGTCGACAACGTCTTCGCAACGCCGCTGTTCCAGAAGCCTCTGGAGCTCGGTGCGCACATCGTCGTCTATTCCGCGACCAAACACATCGACGGCCAGGGCCGCTCGCTCGGCGGCGTCATCCTCTCCGACAAGCAGTGGATCGACGAAAACCTGCACGATTATTTCCGCCACACCGGTCCGGCCATGTCGCCGTTCACTGCCTGGACGCTGCTGAAGGGCATCGAAACGCTCCCGCTGCGCGTCAAGCAGCAGACGCAGAATGCCGCCAAGGTCGCCGACTTCCTCGCAGAACAGAGCAAGGTCGGCAAGGTGATCTATCCCGGCCGCAAGGACCATCCGCAGGCAGACATCATCGCCAAGCAGATGACCGGCGGCTCGACGCTGGTGGCCTTCGAGCTGAAGGGCGGCAAGGAAGCGGCCTTCAAGCTGCAGAACGCACTGGAGATCGTCAAAATTTCCAACAATCTCGGCGACTCCAAGAGCCTGATCACCCATCCCGCTACCACGACGCACAAGAACCTCACCGACGAGGCCCGTGCCGAACTCGGCATTTCGCCGGGAACGGTGCGCTTTTCCGCGGGGATCGAGGACAGCGAAGATCTGGTCGAGGATTTCGCCCGCGCTCTGGCACAAGTTTCCGCCTGACTATATCTACCCAAACCCGCCCGAATATTGTTCGGGCGGGCTTACACGTCTCGAAAACGAACCGTGCGCCTATACTTTCGACCGCCGACAATTAACCTTTAGAGTTATTCCTAACATCTGAAAATCCGAATGGTTTAATCCGTCAAAGGCGTTTTCACCAATCCATTCCTTGACGGAACAGGTCGCTTTATAGGATACCCCTAAGTATCCCGCTTTCCGTGGGATCATAGAAAGCGGATAAGGTGCCCTAGACTTAAATGCTGGAGCGTCCTTTGTGCGTTCGTTTGAGCGCGCGACGTTTCGGAGTAGTGACCAAGGTGTCAGGCATGTATCGCGCACTAACACACGACATCGAAGTTGTTGTCGAACCCTTTTATCTGGAGGAGCAATCCGATCCGGAAGACGATCGTTACGTCTGGGGTTACCGCATCATCATTTCCAACCACTCGACCGTCACCGTGCGGCTGGTGACGCGCTATTGGCACATCACCGATCAGAACGGCATGGTGGATGAGGTGACCGGGCCGGGCGTCGTGGGCGAGCAGCCCAGGCTGCGGCCCGGCGATACCTATGAATATTCCTCAGGCTGCCCGCTCGACACGCCATCGGGCATGATGTTCGGCCACTATCAGATGGAGACGGATGACGGGAAGCTGTTTCACGTCAAGATCCCCGCCTTCTCGCTGGATACGCCCAACCTGCTGCGGACGCTGAACTGAAGCTCGCTGGAGCGGTCGGCCTTTCACGGCATCGCCTCACCGCTCCATCTTTGCTCTTCGCACTTTCCTGAGATTGCTCAGGCGGCCGTCACCTCGGACACCTCGAAGCGATAGGTCGTCGAGCAGAACTCGCAGGTGACGGCGATTTCGCCGTTCTCCTGGCTCGCTTCGACCTCCTCGGCGGAGAACCCCCGCAACACACCCTTCAGCTTATCGCGCGAACAGGTGCAGCGGTCAAAAACCGCCTTGGGCTCATAAACGCGCACGCCGCGCTCATGGAAGAGGCGGAATAGCAAACGCTCGGTACCGACCTGCGGATCGGTCAATTCGTCGGCGTCGATCGTCTCGACCAGTGAGCGGGCTTCCGCCCAGGCGTCATCCTCGACGTGTGCGCGCAGGCTGGTGTCGCCGTCGCCGCCGTGGAAGTCCGGCTGGCGCATGCGCTCCGGAGCTTCCGGCAGGAACTGCGCTACAAGGCCGCCTGCCCGCCAGCGATGGCGCGGCTTGCCGGCCTCATCGCGATCGAACAATTCGGCGGCCCCGAGGCGGACACGCGTCGGGATCTGTTCCGACTGGCGGAAATAGGTGCCGGCGATCTCCTCGAGCGACGCGCCGTCAAGCGCTACGATCCCCTGATAGGGCTGACTGAAGCGACCCTGATCGATGGTGAAGGCGAGGACGCCCTTGCCGAGCAATTGTTCCGGTTCGGTCTTGCCGGCAGCCACGGCCTTGGCCAGCGCCTCGTCATCGAAACGGGCATAGGCGCGGACGTTCTCCGGCGTCGAGAAATCGGCGACCAGAAGGTCGACCGGCCCGTCGCTCTTCGTCTGCACGGTGAACTTGCCCTCGAACTTCAGTGACGTGCCGAGCAGCACGGTCAGCACCACCGCCTCGGCCAGCAGCCGGGCAACCGGGGCCGGATAGCTGTGCCGGGCGAGAATTGCGTCCAACAGCGGCCCAAGCTGCACGGCGCGGCCGCGGACATCAAGACCCTCTACCTGGAAGGGAACGACATGATCGTCGCCGGCAAAATCGAATTGACCCAGCGAGGCTGCACTTTCCGCCATTGCTCTACTCCTACTGCGCCCGCGACATCAAACGCGGTTCTATATCCTCAGATCGCGCCCAGGCACCAAGCAAGAATCGACTTTTGCGCATGAAGGCGGTTTTCCGCCTCATCGAAAACAACGGATTGCGGACCGTCGATCACCTCGTCCGTCACTTCCTCCCCGCGATGGGCGGGCAGGCAATGCATGAACAACGCGTCCTTGCCGGCCTGTGCCATCAAAGCCGCATTGACCTGATAGGGCTGGAAGACGTTGTGACCGCGGGCCCGGTGCTCCTGATTCATGGAAACCCAGGTATCGGTTACCACACAATCGGCGCCGGCGACCGCACGGTCGGCATCATGCGAGAGCATGATTTCGGCGCCCTCGTTGCGGGCCCAGTTCAGATAGTGATCCTTCGGCTCGGAACCAAGGGGTACGGCCATGTTCATGCGATAGCCGAAACGGGCGGCCCCTTCGACCAGCGAATGCAGCACGTTGTTGCCGTCGCCGGTCCAGGCGATGGTCTTGCCCTTGATCGGACCGCGATGCTCCTCGAAGGTCATGATGTCGGCCATGATCTGGCAGGGATGCGTGTCGTCGGTGAGAGCGTTGATGACCGGCACGGTCGCGTGCTGGGCGAGTTCCAACAGGCGCGAATGTTCGGTCGTACGGATCATGATGGCGTCGACATAGCGCGACAGCACCTTTGCCGTATCGCCGATCGTCTCGGCGCGGCCAAGCTGCATTTCCGTGCCGGACAGGAACAGCGTCTCGCCGCCGAGCTGGCGCATGCCGACATCGAAGGAGACGCGGGTGCGGGTGGATGGCTTCTCGAAGATCATCGCCAGCATCTTGCCGGCGAGCGGCTTATCGGCCGCACCCGCCTTCAGCGCCTGCTTTCGCACGATGGCATCGTCGATGATGCTGCGCAGATCGGCAGCCGCGACGGCCGAGAGATCGAGAAAGTGTTTCGGTGAAGCCATGTCCCTACCTGTACTCCAAAAATGATAACGCCCGCCGTGGGGCGCGCATAACCCCTTAAATCGGAGCCGATTTAAGGAAAGGCTTATGCGCCACTCTAAGTGTTACTGCGTCCTTTGCGCGTCCTTCGGACGCGCGGCGCAGTAATACGCCCCTACCGGCGGGCGCTGAACTCAAGCCGACTTCTTGACGCGGGCGGCACGCAGGCTTTCGGCGGCACGTTCGATGCGGGCAATGCCTTCGCGCGCCTCCTCGGCCGTGACCACCAGCGGCGGCAGCAGACGGATGACGTTGTCGCCGGCCGGCACACCCAGCAGATGTTCGGCGCGGATCGCCTGCAACAGGTCCGCCTGGGGAATGGCCGCCTTGATGCCAAGCAACAACCCTTCGCCGCGGACATCTTCGATAATATCCGGAAAACGATCCTTGAGCGAGGCCAAGCCCTGGCGGAACACCAACGCAACATCGCGCACATGCTGCAGGAAACCGTCTGATAGCACGACATCGAGCACGGCGTTGCCGACCGCCATGGCGAGCGGATTGCCGCCATAGGTCGAGCCATGCGTGCCCGCCTTCATGCCTGCGGCCGCTTCCGCGGTCGCAAGGCAGGCACCGAGCGGAAAGCCACCGCCGATGCCCTTGGCGACGGCCATGATGTCAGGCGTGATGCCGGCCCATTCATGGGCAAAGAGCTTGCCGGTGCGTCCGACGCCGGTCTGAACCTCGTCGAGGACCAGAAGCAGGCCATTCTCATCGCAAATCTGACGCAGGCCGCGCAGGAACTCGTTGGTCGCAGGGCGGATACCGCCCTCGCCCTGCACGGGCTCGATCAGGATCGCGGCCGTCGCATCGGTGATGGCGGCACGCACCGCGTCGAGATCGCCGAAAGGCACCTGGTCGAAGCCGGGCGCCTTCGGGCCGAAACCTTCGAGATACTTTTCCTGGCCTCCAGCGGCGATCGTCGCGATCGTGCGGCCATGGAAGGCGCCTTCGAAGGTGATGATATGGAATTTCTCCGGATGACCCTTGTAGAACTGGTAGCGACGCGCCGTCTTGATGGCGCATTCCAGCGCCTCCGCACCGGAATTGGTGAAGAATACCTTATCGGCGAAGGTGGCCTCCGTCAGGCGCTTCGACAACTTCTCCTGGCCTGGCACCTCATAGAGGTTGGACAGGTGCCAGACCTTGTCGGCCTGCGACTTCAGCTCTGCAACCAGATGTGGATGGGCGTGGCCAAGCGAATTCACCGCGACGCCCGCGGCGAAATCGAGATAACGCTCGCCGGTCTCCGTGATCAGCCACACGCCCTCGCCTCGCTCGAACCGCAGCGGAGCACGCATATAGGTGTCATAAAGCGGCGCGGTTTCAGCCATGGCGCATTCTCCTCAATCACAACCTTTAGGGCCAATCGTTTCCTTCGAATGAAACGGGCCCGGAAAAATCAAAAATGCCGCCTTGCGGCGGCATGGGCACTATTGATGTTTTGCACTGCGATGTCAACAAAACTGGCGATTTAGCAGGTGCGGCAGAGCACCTCTCGATGGATGGCATGTCTTCGACAACTTATATTGCATAAATGCCACTCACGTATAGCAAGTTGGGGAAAACCTCGAAATCGATTCCTCAAGATTCCCGCGACTCTTGTCACGGAGTCAGCCTCACACTAGGTTAAAAACCAATTACTAGACTGCATGCGGCGGAACTAGTCACCACAATTTTAAAGCGTTTCACGCCTCGACCCAATTCGAGGCAATGGTGAGGGATTCTGCCATCAGAAACGCGATAGCGGAGACAGGGCATGAATTGGACAGACGAACGCGTCGAGAAGCTGAAAAAGCTGTGGTCCGAAGGTTTGAGCGCCAGCCAGATCGCGGCACAGCTCGGTGGTGTCAGCCGTAATGCCGTCATCGGCAAAGTGCATCGCTTGAGCCTGCCGGGCCGAGCGAAGGCCGGTGGTGCGGCAACCACAGCTCGAGCGCCGAAGCGCAATACCTCGGCCCCACGCGCGCCGAATTACGCCTCGCGCGTTGCAACCCGCACGGTTACCCGCCAGCAGGGTGCGACGATGCTCAAGGAAGAGGTCGAGATCGATACGGTCAGCGAAGTCGAATATCGTCCGGCCGCCAATGTGGTCGTTCCGATCTCGCGCCGCCTCGGCCTGACGGAGCTCACGGAGCGCACCTGCAAGTGGCCGGTCGGCGACCCGCTGAAGGAAGATTTTCACTTCTGCGGCAATGACAGCCCGGACTCTTCGCCGTACTGCACCTACCATCAGCGGCTGGCTTACCAGCCGGTGCATGACCGGCGCCGGGCCGCGCACTGAACCACACCAGACAAAGGAAAAACGGGCCGAAAGGCCCGTTTTCTGTTTCCGCCGCTATGTTGGATGGCCAATCGGGTTGCCCCGATCAGGCCTCCCCCATCAGGCCTCCATGGAATAACCCGCGCCGCGAACGGTGCGGATGACGTCCTGCATGTTGGAGAAATTCAGCGCCTTGCGCAGGCGGCCGACATGCACGTCGACGGTGCGTTCGTCGACATAGATATCATGCCCCCACACGCCGTCGAGCAACTGAGACCGAGAGAAGACGCGGCCGGGGGACGACATCAGGAATTCCAGAAGGCGGAATTCCGTCGGCCCCAACCGCACTTCACGGCTCTTTCGGTGGACGCGATGGGTTTCGCGGTCCAGTTCGATATCGCCGCAGCGCAGTACCGTGGACAGGACCTCCGGGCGGGCTCGGCGCAACATCGCCTTGACGCGGGCCATCAGTTCCGGCGTCGAGAACGGCTTGACGACATAGTCGTCCGCGCCGGTGGAAAGGCCGCGCACGCGCTCGCTTTCCTCGCCGCGAGCGGTGAGCATGATGATCGGCAGGCGCTCCGTCTCCGGCCGCATGCGCAGCCGACGGCAGAGCTCGATGCCGGACACGCCGGGGAGCATCCAATCGAGGATCAGAAGATCGGGGATGCGCTCCTGGAGGCGCAGCTCAGCTTCGTCGCCTCTCAGGATAGTGTCGACCTCGAAGCCCTCGGCCTCGAGGTTATAGCGCAGCAGAACGCTTAGCGCTTCCTCGTCTTCTACAACAGCAACTCTCGGAACCATGCGCCTCTGGTCTCCTTCTCTTGGTGTCTACTTTATTCCGTTACCGAACCGACGGTGTTGGCGGTATCGTCCTTCGGGCGCTCGCCTTCGGGCTGGGCACCGGTCGCCATGTAATAGATCGTCTCGGCGATGTTCGTGGCATGGTCGCCGATGCGCTCGATGTTCTTGGCGCAGAAAAGAAGATGCGTGCAGGTGGTGATGTTGCGCGGATCCTCCATCATGTAGGTCAGCATCTCGCGGAAGAGCGAGGTGTACATGGCGTCGATTTCCTCGTCGCGTTCGCGGATCGACACGGCCTTGTCAGGTAAACGGGTCGAGTAGACGTCGAGCACTTCCTTGAGCTGGACGAGCGCCAGTTCGGAGAGGTGTTCGATGCCGCGGGCGAGACGACGCGGAACGCCGGTGCCCTGCACGGCGATGACGCGCTTTGCGGTGTTCTTGCCGAGATCGCCGACGCGCTCCAGATCGGCGGCGATGCGGATGGAGCCCATGATTTCACGCAGGTCCGCAGCCATCGGCTGACGGCGGGCGATGGTGACGATCGCCTTGTCGCCGACTTCGCGCTCGGCGTGGTCGAGAATGACGTCATCGGAGATGACCTTCTGCGCAAGGCTGGCATCGCCGTTTACCAGGGCGCGGACGCTGTCGCTGACCATCTGCTCCGCCAGGCCGCCCATTTCGGAAATGCGGCGCGTCAGGAACTTCAGGTCTTCGTCGTAAGCGGAGAGAATGTGTGTTGAGACCATTTTTTTATCCTCTAGGTGAAAGATGTGAAAGGAACCGCGCGGGGAGCATCATCAGCCAAAACGGCCCATGATGTAATCCTGCGTGCGGTAATCATCGGGATTGGTGAACATCTTATCGGTATCGTTCTCCTCGACCAGATGGCCGAGATGAAACATTGCGGTACGTTGCGAAACGCGGGCTGCCTGCTGCATGGAATGCGTCACGATGACGATCGTGAAGTTTTCCCGCAGCTCATGAATGAGTTCCTCGACTTTGGCGGTGGCGATCGGATCGAGCGCGGAGCACGGCTCGTCCATGAGAATGACCTCGGGACTGACCGCGACGGCGCGGGCGATGCAGAGGCGTTGCTGCTGACCGCCAGAGAGGCTGGTGCCGGCATCATAGAGCCGATCCTTCACCTCGCCCCACAGCCCGGCCTTCTGCAGACTGGTTTCGACGATATGGTCGAGATCGCTCTTGGACCGATGCAGCCCATGGATACGCGGACCATAGGCCACATTCTCGTAGATCGACTTCGGAAACGGATTGGGCTTCTGAAACACCATGCCGACGCGGGCACGCAGCTCGACGACATCGATTGAGTTGTCGTAGATATCCTGATCGTCGAGCGTGATTTTGCCGGTGACGCGGCAGGTGTCTATCGTATCGTTCATGCGGTTGAGGCAACGCAGGAAGGTGGACTTGCCGCAGCCGGAAGGACCGATCAGCGCGGTGACAGTGTTGGCGCGGATGTTCAGATCCACGTCGAACAGCGCGCGCTTCTCGCCATAATGGACCGAGACGGCCTGACCGATCATCTTGTAGGGGATCGTTATCATCTTCCTGGCCAGTGCTTTTTCGCTCGCGGCTTCCGTCATCATGTTCATTCCATCGCCTCCCGTCACCAGCGCCGCTCAAAGCGACGGCGCAGCAGGATGGCCCCGATGTTCATCGCAACAAGGAAGAAGAGCAGGACGATAATGGCTCCGGAGGTTCTCTCGACAAAGGCGCGCTCAGCTTCGCTCGCCCACATGTAGATTTGCACCGGCAGGGCCGTCGAAGGATCGAGCGGCCCTCTCGGATAGTTGGCGACGAAGGCGACCATGCCGATCAGAAGCAGCGGCGCGGTCTCGCCGAGCGCATGGGCAAGGCCGAGGATCGTACCCGTCAGGATACCCGGCATGGCGAGCGGCAAGACGTGATGGAAAACCATCTGCATGCGCGATGCGCCAAGCCCGAGCGCGGCACTGCGGATCGACGGCGGCACGGCGCGCAATGCCGAGCGGGTGGCGATGATGATCATCGGCAGCGTCATCAGGCTCAGCACCAGCCCGCCGACCAGCGAGGCGGAACGCGGCAGGCCCATAAAGTTGATGAAGACCGAGAGGCCGAGCAGGCCGTAGACGATCGACGGCACCGCGGCGAGATTGTTGATGTTGACCTCGATCAGATCCGTCAACCGGTTCTTCGGCGCGAATTCCTCAAGGTAGATCGAGGCGGCGACGCCGACCGGCAGCGCCAAGACCAGCACGGTCAACATGAGATAGAGCGAGCCGATTAGCGCGACGCCGAGACCCGCGGCCTCCGGGCGACTGGAATTGCCGGACAGGAACAGACCCGTATTGAACGCCTCGTGCAGGGCGCCGGCGGCGGCAAGCTGCCTCATCCAGGCGAGTTGCTGGTCGGAGACCTTGCGGTCCTTTTCGTCCGCCGTCAGGTCGATCTGTCCCTTGTAGGCAGAGTCGATATTGGCACTGGCGAGGAAAGTGACCTTCACCGTCTTTCCGATGACAGAGGGATCGGCCACGACCTTGTCGCGCAATGCAATGCGTGCGCCGTCCGATACCATTTCCATCGCCTGGCGCACGAGCGCCCGATTGGAAGGATCGATGCCCAGCGCCTTCACCACGGCGTCGCGTACCAGCGCCGTATAGTTGGCTGATATCAGGACCTTCGGATCACTGGCCCCCTTGCCTATGGGATCGATGACCTTCTCGGTGAACTCGATCGGCAGGGCGATGGAGGTCTGCACGAAGGCAGTGTAGCCGTTGCGGACAACGGTCGAGACGAGAATAATCAGGAAAACCAGTCCGAAAATGACGGCGGCCATCCCATAGGCACGAAAACGCCGCTCGGCCGCATAACGTCGCTTGATGCCGATATCCCGCCGCGCCGGAGCGCCTGGCGTCAATCCGCGCGACATATTCGGTGCCTGGGAGGATACGACATCGCTCATTCGTATTGCTCCCGGTAGCGGCGGACGACGTAAAGCGCGTAGACATTCAGGCAAAGGGTCAGACAGAACAGCGTTATGCCGAGTGCGAAGGCAACCAATGTCTGCGGTGACGTGAATTCCGGATCGCCGGTCAACTGACTGACGATCTTCACCGTGACCGTCGTCATCGGCTCAAAGGGATCGAGCTGCATGCGGGCCGCAACGCCGGCAGCAAGTACCACGATCATCGTCTCGCCGATCGCCCGCGACGCCGTCATCAGCAGCGCGCCGACGATGCCCGGAAGGGCCGCCGGCAGGAGGACGCGCTTGACCGTTTCCGAGCGCGTGGCGCCAAGGCCGAGCGAGCCGTCCCGCAGCGACCGCGGCACGGCCATGATGATGTCGTCGGACAGAGAGGAGACATAGGGAATGAGCATGACGCCCATGACGAGGCCGGCGGTCAGCACGCTCTGCGCCTCGATGAAATTGGCATAATTGCCGGTCAGCAGGCCATTGAGATCAGCCGAGATATCTCTCAGGAAAGGCCCGACCGTGACGAGCGCAAAGAAGCCATAGACGATGGTCGGAATGCCGGCCAATACTTCGAGCATCGGTTTGGCGACGGAGCGCACGCGCGCCGAGGCATATTCGGCCATGTAGATCGCGGCAAACAACCCGACGGGAACGGCGACCAGCATGGCGACGAAGCCGATATAGAGCGTGCCGGCCAGCAACGGAATGAGGCCGAACGTGCCAGACGTTTGTGAGCCGGCGCCGGTGAAGCGCGGGTCCCAGACGGTACCGAAGAAGAACTCGGCAGCCGGAACCATGTTGAAGAAGCGGGCGGCCTCCGACAGCATCGAAGCGACGATGCCGACCGTCGTCAGCACGGCGATGGAAGAGGCAATGATCAGGCCGCCGAGAATGACCTGTTCCACCCGGTTGCGGGCGCGAAAACGCGGCGCGATGGCACGCAGGCCGTGGATGGCACCGAACAACGAAAGAATGATGGCCGCCACGGACATGACGACATGGCTCACATGCCGCATGCCGTTATATTTATTGGCGGCGTCTATCATATAGCCGGTCGGCCGGATAGCGAGCGGGATGCCTTTCTGTGCCAGGACCAATTGCAGATCGGCCGAGCCGTTGGCGACGTTGGCAAGGTCCCGGTCATCGAGCTGGCGCATGCCATGGGCGATGCTGCGCACTATGCCGTAGGTGAGCTTAAGTTCGGCGGTCGAGAGGGATTTCACCTCCTCCGGAAAGGATTCGACCACGAAACGGTCGATAACCTGCGGGCTGACCACCAGCCAGGCGCAAATCAACGCCAACGCCGGCAATACCGCCCAGATGGCCGCATAGGCGCCGTGGTATCCAAGCCGCGAATGTATGGCCGAGGATCTGTTGCCCGACAGCGCAGCCGCTCTCGTCCGCCCCAGCACGAAAGCAAAGGCGCCGATGATCGACAGACACAACAGCAGCAGTGACAAACTCATTCCCATTCCCCGGCGAACGCCGGCACGGCGGCAAGCCGCGCCGACGGGCAGTCCTTATGCAATCACATGATCTTCCCGTCCGCGAAATCCTTGCGAATCTGGTCACGCTCGGAATCCGGCGCCGGCACCAGGCCGTATTCGGCAAGCGGGCTGTCCGGTCCGATCATCTGATCGCTCGTGAAGAAGTCGACATATTCCTTCAGGCCCGGAATGACGCCGAGATGCGCCTTCTTGACGTAAAAGAATAGCGGCCGCGACACTGGATAGGTGCCGTTGGCGATGGTCTCGCCCGAGGGCACGATGCCGCTCACCGGCGCGACCTTCAGCTTGTCGGCATTGTTCTGATAGAAGTAGAGGCCGAAGACGCCGATGCCATGCTTGTTGGCATCGATGCGGGCGAGCGTCTCGGGATAATCGCCGTCGATATCGACCGCCGCGCCGTCCTTGCGCACCGCAATGCATTTCTTGGTCTGCTGATCGGGATCGGAGACCGTCGCCTTGATGACATCGAGCGCACCGGAGCCCTTGCAGCCGGCGGCGAGCACCTTCTCTTCGAAGACCTCGCGCGTGCCATGCTTCTCACCGGGAATATAGGCTTCAATCTCAAAGGCCGGCAGGGCCGGATTGATCTCCGACCACTTCTTATAAGGATTGGGAACCAACTTGCCGTTCACCACGACTTCGGCCGCCAGCGCCTTATAGAGATCGGCCGGCACGAATTTCATGTCGGGATTGCTTTTGTCGAAAGCGAAGACGATGCCGTCGTAGCCGATCTTGACCTGCTGGATATCGGCAACGCCGGCAGCCTTGCAGGCCTCGACCTCGCTAGCCTTGATGGGGCGCGACGAATTGGCGATATCGATGGAATCGGGGCCGACGCCCTTGCAGAATTCCTTGAGACCGGCACCGGAGCCGCCGGATTCAACGACCGGCGTTTTGAAATTCGTGAAGGTCTCACCAAAACTCTCGGCAACGATCTTGGCATAGGGGAATACGGTGGAGGAACCTGAAATCTGAATCTGATCACGGGCCGCGGCGGCGCCAGCGAAAGCGGCGGATGCAACCAACGCGATGACAGACAGTTTCAACGTGTCCATGGTGAACCCTCCCTGACGGGCTTTGAAGAGCGCGACGGCGAACGGAGCATCCGCCTGTTCAACATCTCTTTTTTAGCGGTCAAAGCACCGCCCTTTTATGTCAGGCGAGTGAAACAATTATGACAGATCAACCCCTTGAAATTTATCAATGAAGTTGCGCCGAAAAGGGGTGATTTACGAAGGCGTTCAGAAGCGGACCGTAAAGTCCGTTCCTTTCCCGACTTCCGACTTGACGATCAGCCGTGCGCGGTGACGGGTGAGAATATGCTTGACGATGGCGAGCCCGAGGCCGGTGCCTTTTTTCGAGCGGCTGTCTTCTACATTGACGCGATAGAAGCGCTCGGTCAGGCGCGGCACGTGTTCCGCCGGGATGCCCGGCCCTCTGTCCGAGATGATGACCTCGACGGCCTGGCCCAGTTCGTTCAAGACGGAAACCTCGACCACCTTGCCTTCCTGACCATATTTGCAGGCATTCTCGATCAGGTTTTCGAAGACCTGCACCAGTTCGTCGCGATCACCCAGCACTTCCACCTTCCCCGGCGGCAGATGCAGATTGATGGTGACGTCGAGATCGTCGGCAAGCGGCAGCAGCGCGTCGCGGACATGGCCGAGCAACGGCACGAGATCGACCTTCTGATCCGGCGCGATGTGCGATTTCAGCTCCAGCCGCGACAGCGACAGGAGATCGTCGACCAGGCGACTCATGCGCGTCGTCTGGTCGAACATGATGCCGAGGAAGCGCTGCTGCGCCTTCGGATCCGCCTTGGCCGGCCCCTGGATGGTTTCGATGAAACCGCGGAGCGAGGCGAGCGGCGTGCGCAGCTCATGGCTGGCGTTGGCGACGAAATCGGATCGCATGCGGTCGATATGGCGGAGTTCGGAGATATCGCGGAAAGACAGCGCAAAGAAGGTGCCGGGCTCGATGTCAGTTTCCGGCAGATCGACCGGGGCGATGCGGACGACATAAACGCGCTCGGACGGCAGGCGCTCGGAATGTTCGATCTGGTTCGGCGTATTGGTGGTGATCGTCTCGCGCACCATGTCGAGCACGCCTGGGGAGCGCAGCTTGGCGGAGATATGAGCATTGAGCGGAAAGGCGCCGAACGCTTTCTCGGCGGCGGCATTCTGCATCAGAACGGACGCCTCGCGGTCGATGATCAGCACCGGCACGTCGAGCGCGGCAAGGCCGGAGAACACGGTGCGAAGCACGGTTTGCGGATCGGTAGGAACCATCTCGACGGGTGCCGGCGGCGCGGCCTTCTCAATGAGCGGCCGGCGAATCAGCGCGACGATCGCAACGACCACCCAGAGCCAGAAAACGATGCCCGTATTGATACCCTCGATAAGCGCCAAAACGGCGATCAGCGTCGCCAGAACTAGCATGGCGATCTCCTGCCGCAGCCGTGCAGCCAGCTTTCTGAGGAATGACCATTCGTCTTCCAAGTGTACCCGTCCCTTTGCCTGTCATAGCGGAATCCAAGACTCTGGGTCTTAGCGGGGATTCATGACAGAAGTTTTCGGCTCTATCCACACAAGCCCGCAACTGACAACAATAAATGTAGCCGGCGAATGAGGATGTCCGCAAAAGGCTTAAAAATACTGGATAAATGACCCAACTTGCCCGTGAGGCTTTTTTTGCCGCACGGGCAGATATCGTTAAGATGGCGTAAATTGCGGAGGAGCAGAGCACATGGCAGAGGACGTGAAAAGCCGTGCGGTGGAGCTGGATATGCATGGCAAGACGCGCATATTCGATGTCGATGACCCTGTGCTGCCAGACTGGATCGACGACGAGGCGCTTGCTTCCGGCGGCTATCCCTACAAGAAGAAGCTAAAGGAAGAAGAGTATCTGGAAGAGCTGGAAAAGCTGCAGATCGAGCTCATCAAAGTGCAGTTCTGGCTGCAGGCGACCGGTAAGCGGGTGATGGCGCTCTTCGAAGGCCGCGACGCCGCCGGCAAGGGTGGTGCGATCGCGGCAACGTCGGCACATATGAACCCCCGCCTTGCGCGCGCCGTGGCGCTGACCAAGCCGACCGACCGGGAAGCCGGGCAATGGTATTTCCAGCGCTATGTCGCCCAGTTCCCGACAGCGGGCGAATTCGTGCTGTTCGATCGTTCCTGGTATAACCGCGCCGGTGTCGAGCCGGTCATGGGCTTCTGCACGCAGGAGCAATACGAGCAATTCCTGAAGCAGACCCCGCATATGGAAAAGCTCATCGTCCAGGACGGCATTTTCTTCTTCAAATTCTATCTCGATATCGGCAGGGAAATGCAGCTCAAGCGCTTTCACGACCGACGCCACGATCCGCGCGCCGTGTGGAAGCTCTCCTCCATGGATATCGCGGCCCTGACCAAATGGAAGGACTACAGCGAAAAGCGCGACCGGATGCTGAAGGAGACGCATATGGACTATGCGCCATGGACGGTGATCCACGCCAATGACAAACGTCGTGCGCGCCTCAACCTCATCCGTCACATTCTGCTAGCGCTTGATTATGACGGCAGGGACGAGAAGGCGATCGGCGAGATCGACGACAAAATCCTTGGCATGGGATTGCATGTTCTCAAATAGGCAGGATGCACCCTAGCCTTACTGCCCCGGCAGGACGCGGATTGCGTAGATGTTGATGCCGCGCGCCTTGCCGTCGACATCGCTGTTTATGATCAGGCGACCCGGTGTCGTGGGCGCAAGCGAACGATCGTAGCGGACCTGGAACAGCGCATCAGTCTTCTGGCGGGTAACGTCGAAACGATGACGGCCGCAAGAGCCGAGCGAGCCGAAATCGCACTCGACGGTGATTTGCGTCGGTGTATCCGAGGTGGACTGCAGCGTAAGCGCGACGGTCGACGATTTTCCGGCCAATTGCTGCAGCACGTTTGCCGGCACTTCGACGGATGCGTTGCCATCGGCACCGCTGGTCTCAGAGGTCAGCCGCACTGCGGGGCCTTCGTTTTCCGAGACATTCTCGGCCTTGGCCTGCGGGCCGCTGGCGACTTTGGCCAAGTCGGTCGGCTTGAAGATCTCGATCCACTCTTCCGAGAAGCTGTTCTGCGGATCGATCGTCGCCAGCCCCGGATTGGCGGGGGGGCCACTGTTATCGTCGTCATCGGACGTATCGTCGGCATTGTTGTTGCCGTTGAAATCCTGGGAATCGACATGCGCGGGCGGATTGGGAACGCTGGTGTCGCGCTGGGCCGCCGTCATGAACACGCCCGAGGTCTTGATCCACCAGGCACCGACACCAAGGAAGGCGAGGAGGATGCAGAAGACCAGCAGGCGGGAGAAGAACTTGCGCGGCTTGCGGCGAACGGCGGCACGCTCGGGCTTGAAATTCATCGACCGCGTTGCGGCCGGCGCGGCGACGGCCTGGCGTTCATCGCTATCGGCGCCGAGATGATCGGCGGGGCCGGCTCGCATGTCGCCAAAATCGCTTTCCGGGGCGGTGGGTTCGACGGGAACGGAGGCTTGGCCGGCAACAGGGTGGTCGCGCGTCTCGCCGCGAACGCTCATGACAGGCTCCTGCTCCTGTCGCTGCTGCATCGGTCGCGGGGCCTGCTGTTGCGGCGGCGCGGGCGGCACATAAGGCGCCTCCACCTCGGGGGCAGCAGACGGTTCCGGCGGGCGGGCACGCTCCTCGCCTTCGATCGCCCGGATGGTCGCCTCCAGGCGTTGGCGCTGAGCCGAAATAATGCCGATATCGGTAATGTCCTGCTTGCGAAGCCCGGCTTCGAGCGCCTGTCGCGCCGATTGATAGATACGAGCCCGGATTTCCGGATTGGCGCGCTCGGATCGCTCCAACGCGCTTCTGATAGCCGTTTCTAATCCGCTCACATCAGGTCCTTTACTCTCACTCGCGATGCGCCCGCATACTCTACCGCAAAACGACCATTTCTTTACTATTCGCTAACCGAATTCGGTAACGCCCCGACCGGCAATGTGCAAGTCTCTCGAAAAGAGGCGCGAACACTCGGGCGGGGATAAATGGCAAAGACGACACAAATGGGGTGGCAGCAGGCAGCAGGGGAAGGCCTCAATCGCGGATGCCGTCAATCACTATTGCCTATTGCCCATTGCCTACTGCCTGCCATCTTCCCCTCCCGACGCACATCTGCTATCCCTTTGACGTTTTCGTAAACGTCAAATACGGATGATGTTCATGGCCCTTCCCTCCGTCCTGACCGAGCGCCTGCGGCTGCCGGTCGTGGCCTCTCCCCTCTTCATCATCTCGCATCCGGCTTTGACACTGGCCCAATGCAAGGCCGGTGTCGTCGGTGCGTTTCCGGCGCTGAACGCCCGGCCGGAGAGCCAGTTGGACGAATGGCTGGCGATGATCACGGAAGATCTCGCTGCGCATGATGCGACGCATCCCGAACGCCCGTCGGCTCCCTTCGCCGTCAATCAGATCGTCCATGCCTCGAACAAGCGGCTGGAACACGATCTGATGCTCTGCGTCAAATATAAGGTGCCGATCGTCATTTCCTCGCTCGGCGCCGTGCCGGAGGTCAACGCGGCCGTGCATTCCTATGGCGGCATAGTGCTGCACGATATCATCAACAACCGTCATGCCAATTCGGCCATCCGCAAAGGAGCCGATGGGCTGATTGCGGTGGCAGCAGGCGCAGGCGGCCATGCCGGCCAGCTCTCGCCTTTCGCGCTCGTTCAGGAAATCCGCGAATGGTTCGACGGGCCGTTGCTGCTTGCCGGCGCGATCGCCAATGGCGGCGCGATCCTGGCGGCCCAAGCGATGGGCGCGGACATGGCCTATATCGGCTCGCCCTTCATCGCCACTGAGGAGGCGCGCGCGGCGGAAGCCTACAAGCAGGCGATCGTCGACGGCGTGGCCGCCGATATCGTCTATTCCAACTTCTTCACCGGCGTCCACGGCAACTACCTCAAACCCTCGATCCGCGCCGCCGGCATGGACCCGGACAACCTGCCCGAGGCCGATCCTTCCAAGATGGATTTCGAAACGGCGACGACCGGCGCCAAGGCCTGGAAGGATATTTGGGGCTCCGGCCAGGGAATCGGCGCTGTCAAAGCAATCGAACCGGTGGCCGCGCTTGTCGATCGGCTGGAGGCGCAGTATCGTCAGGCGCGCGCCCGGCTGGCGCTCTGAGAACGCTCGAAAGCGCGCCTGCTTTTTCACAGGCCCCTCGCTTTTTTTCCAATCGGCAATTTGAGCGCTTGAAATCTCGGCGCATTGACTGTATCAGCGCCATGCAAATCGCAGGGCCATACCGATCGGCCCGGAATGCCGCTTTAGCTCAGTCGGTAGAGCACATCATTCGTAATGATGGGGTCACGTGTTCGAGTCACGTAAGCGGCACCACTCCAATAAACGCAAATACTTGACCCAACTATTCAACAGCGATCATTGGCTCGATGGCGAACCTAGGGCCAAACTTGGGCGCAGTGCCCTCGACCTCGGCCAAGAACAGGTGGTTCCGGTCGTTGACGCGGAGCGCCGTCCGCGCCTTGAGTTGCGAAGTTCAAGTGGGCCCGATGAGTACCTCGAAATCGAAGATCGCCGTCTTCCTCGATTGCGAGCGTCAAATACGCGATGCCGCGGTGACGATCGGGCGTAGCGCCCACGCAGGTCGCTCGGATTCGCACCGTTACTGCGATTCCTCGCGCTTTTCTGCGAGATAGAAGAACCGCGTTAATCTCCGCTCTGACGCGAGGTGAGCGGTCATATTCAACATAACCTGTCTACGTCGGAACCAGTCTTCGCCCTCTTCTCTAATCAACGCATTCGCGCGGCGCTCGCGGGCGTCGCGCCAGCGGCCAGCGATCTCGGCGGCAGCTGCAGCACGGTCGACAGTCTGCAACAGCACAAGGCCCGCCGCGGTCATGGCGCTTTCATTAAAGCCGGGCGGTACGAAAAGTGCATTGGATGCATCGAGGACCAGAGCGCAACGGCCGTCGATCTCCAACTTCGAAAGGGCTCCGGTCACGACGAGCGGATCGGTGAAGACCAGGCGCCCGCCAGCTTTCAAAAGCCGTGCCCAATCCCGCAAAGCGGAGTGCCGGTCGGGAAGATGAGAGATAGAGTCGATACACACAATGGCGTCGAATGTGCCGTCTTCGAACGGGAGTGGTTCCCCGCCGTCGAGCACGACAAACTTGGCTAGATCCGTGAGTCCTCGCTTCACCGCTTCCGCTGTCGCGCTTGACACGCCTTCAGGCACGATGTCGATGCCCAGGAGGCGGCAGCCGGTTTGCTCTACCAAAGCAAGGGATGGGCCGCCGGCCCCGCACGCTACATCGAGAACGCACGCGTCCGGACCTAGCCTCAGAAGGGCGGCGATCTCGGCCTGCTCAGCTGGACCGCGCCAACTTTCCTGCCCGAAATCCTCGCCGAAAGCCTCTCTGCGGATTTCTGACGCAAGTTGGCCGTAGATGCGTGTGTATTGCGAGCCATAGAAGGCATCGCTGCTCGCCGGATTGTGCTCGGACATGCCGGATAGTCCCCTTCGCCCCAGCGTAGGTTGCCAGAAAAACGGCTTTCCGTCAAAAATGCGTCGGTATGGATAATCGTGCAGTTGTCAGCAGCCGCTGCGGCAATACCATACCCCTGCGGACAAGCCCCTACTGGTCAAGTTCAAGCAATTCGGGGCTTTAGACGGATGGTGGACGTTTGGTCTTGATGGGAGGCGTGCACGGTTTGGATGGATAGTAGTTGACTTATAATAAGTTCAACTTAATGATTTGTGATCTGGTTGGATTTGACCCCTGATCGGATCGTGCAAGCAGCCCGACCGTTTGATCGGTCGGGCTGCTTGGCTTCGAGACCGAGAAACCGCGGTTCAGGCGGCAAAGGGTTTGGCGACGGCGGCTATGCCCTGATGAACAGGGCGCCCACCAAGCCAAAAACCACGATCGACTGCAAAATGAACATTGGCCATTCGGCTGACATTGGCTTTCCTCCTGTTTTTATGAACATAGGGAAGCACTAATGTTTGTCGATTGTCATGTAATCACTTTGATTACGAGAGGCAGACACCACTTCGTACGCCGCTGTTATTGTGCGTCGAGGATGAAGTTCATCGATACATTAAGAACACGCGAAGGTGGGCGGCTTACAAAGCCGCTCTATACCCTTCTATCCTATCTCGGCGCTGCCACCGCCGAAGCATCTTCTTACACGACTATGACTTTTCGCCATGCGCTGAAATCACGGCGCGTTTTGCCTGCTCGCCTGCTGATTCGCCCAGAGCGCCTCGTCAGTCAGACGTTGCCGGATCTCCTGCTTTTGCTCGGCAATCATCGCGGAAATGAGGAAAGCATCGACGATCCACCAGATGCCCAGCGCAGCTAAGAGGGCGATGCCGATGACAATGAATGTCGTAAGCCAACCGAGTACGAACAGAAGCAACTGCACTACGCCGCTGCCGGTTCTACCGAGGTAAAACCGGTGAGCGCCCAGAGTGCCAAGAAAGAACCAAAGCAAGTAGGCTGCGCCCACCGATTTTGCTTCATTGGTCACACGTTGTTCAACCAATATTTGCTCTTGCGTGGAAAGCCCCATTTTCCCTCTCAAGTGATTTTCCGGCGCAAGCCCCCTCACGCCATAATAGATCGGCGCATTAAAACTCACGCCTAGATAGAGAATTGCAACTGCATCGAAGTGAAGTCAAGCATTCGACCGCCGTCTATTTGTGATATTCGTCGAAACCGGCGCGCAATGTGCGTCATCCATCCTTTTGCGTCACCATCATCCGATCCATTCAGAGGAACCATCATGATCCACGTTCTCGCCATCCTCACCGCGCAGCCCGGCAAGCGTGCCGCCGTGCTCGAAGCCTTCCAGGCGAATGTTCCGGCCGTGCATGCCGAAGACGGCTGCATCGAATATACCGCTGTCGTGGATGTCGAAGGCGCCGACCCGGCGTTTGGTCCCGATACATTCGTGGTGGTCGAAAAATGGGAAAGCATGGCGGCGCTTAAGGCACATGCCGCTTCGGCGCATATGGCCGCTTATGGGGAGAAAGTGAAGGACCTTATGGCCGCGCGCGCCGTGCATGTGCTGAGCCCGGTCTAAGTCGCACATTACGACAACGCTCCAACGGCGCCCTTTTGGCGCCGTTTATTATAACCCGCTTGCCTGGGTTAGCTGGTTGCCTGCTCAGTACCAGGGATCGTAGTAGCGGTCACGCCAGTAAGGGCGATAGTACCCATGGCGGTAGCCCCAATAATCCCCACCGCGCCAGTAGCGGTCGCGATAGTAGTAGCGATGGTAGCCGTAGCTTGGGCCGACATAGAAGCCGAAGCCCGGCGAGATCACGACGCTGGGACCGTAGTGCCGATGATGGTGGTAATAGTACCGACGATGAGCATCAGCATTGGTTACTGGCAAAGCGAGGATACCCAGCGCTACTAACGCCGTTGCGATGATCCTCATTTCTCTTCTCCTTACACGCATCCGTAAGGCCGGCGATACCTATGCCGGCCCGGATCACATCATTCCCGCACAAGCGGGGTATGGAGTTAAACGCTCAAGGGGAATGCATGTTCCGGAAGCTAAAGCTATGAGGTATGGGAGAAATACGGCCTGTACGCGCGGGCCTGGCGATTAAGCTCCGTTCCGTATGGACGTCAGGATGCGTCCCGTCAGTCCAAAATCTCCTAAGATGCTGGGCGACTTCGAGCAGCTTCCGTTGCGCCCACCAGCTCGCGCACCGCCTCCTGGATCAGCCGGCAGGCATCGACGGAAGCACGGCGGCCATTGTGGGCGAGGTGATAGGAAAGCGGCAAAATCTGATCCGGATTGACGATCCGCACCTTGTCGGCAATCGGCGCGGCGCTGACGCGGCCGAGAAACGAAACATAGCCATGATTGGCGACAAGGTCGACGATGACGGGAAGCGAGTCGGCCGAAGTGATGTCGCGGCCGCGAAACCGGCGACGGTCGCCGCTGTCGTAGCCGAAGGCCGTGGCCGCATTGCCGATGCCGGTGCGCGAGCTCGGCACGCAGAGCGGATGGTTTTCGACCAGCGCCGTCACCGTCTGTTCCGTGCTGCCAGGCGGCGCGATCGCTACCATGTCGGTTGCCACCAGCTCCATATGCTCGAAGGCATCGAGACCGAAGACGGAATCGACGATGGCGACGTCAATGCGGCCGGATCTCAGCGCCTCACGCAAATCGTCGGCGGTCATCAGCATCAAGGACAGCGTGTTGCGGTTACCGCTGATGTTCCAGCGCGCCACAAGGCTGGCGAGCGAGCGGGCCACCCAGCTCTCCGAGCCGGTCGGGATGATCGACCCGATGCGCACGGCCCGCGCCGCCCGCTGAAATCGCTCGTCCGCCGCCGCCTTCATCTCGTCCCAGGCCTCCGCGATACCGGCAAGGATGGCATAGACCTCGCGACCGACGTCGGTCAGCACCGAACCCTGCGCCTGTCGTTCAAACAGGCGGCAACCGAACAATTCTTCCAGATTGGCGATCTGCAGCGAAAGCTGCGGCTGACCGAGACGCAGGCGGCGGGCGGCGCGATTGATGCTGCCCTGATCGGCGACCTCCAGGAAACGTTCAATGGTGGCGATCCTCAACGGTAGCCGCGCAGCCCATTGGGGATAGTCCTGTGGTGCGGGAGGTTCTTTCGTCAGCACCGAGAGTTGCCGCATGGCGGAGAGGATCGGCTGCAGGCCCTTCTGCACCTTCGAGCTGGCAAGCAGGGTGGCGAGCTCGCCCGATGCTCGCTCGACGAGCTTTATCGCCAGCTCCGTCTCCAGCCGCCGAAGCGCGCTCGACACGGTCGAGGCCGAAAAAGAGAGCCTGCGGGCCGTCTCCCTGACGGAGCCGATCGAGAAAACCGTGTCGGCGATGAACAATGCCCCGAGATACAAGCCGGCCATCCTTTCGAGCCTGCCACATACCCTGCCTCGCACGCGGCCGAACCAACATGCCGGCACGATATGATGTGTTCTCAAAAAAAGATATCCCAAACCAAAAGAGCGAGGACTATCGTTCGATGACCGCCTAACTGACCCTGCTCAACCCAAGAGATCGGAACGGCGGCGAAACGGGTAAGGGGAACAAAAACAAACGCACTTGCCCCCGAAAAAAGAAATCTATTTTCGCGCTTATGCCGGGCACCCTCGTCATAATCGCGCGGCGACTGCAGGTGGCGGACTGGCGTGTCATCGATTTTTCGGTGGCGAGCGCTATCTCCCAGACGCAGACAGGACTTCGCATGCGGGTTCTTCGGCCCGCAGTCATATGTGGCGTGTCCGGGGACCGGATTTGAACCGAACGGATACGCCAGACTAACGGTTCAACGGGGTACAAAGGGAAACATCATGTTCAAGAAGTTCGCACTCGCCGCCGCGCTAACGGCTTTCGTCGCCAGTGGTGCCAGCGCTGCCGACGTCGTGGTCTCCTCAAAGATCGACACGGAAGGCACGCTGCTCGGCAACATCATCTTCGCCGCGCTCAATGCCAACGGCATCAAGGCGAAGGACCGCATCGCGCTCGGCACGACGCCCGTTTTGCGCAAGGCGATCACGGCCGGCGAAATTGACATTTACGCCGAATATACCGGCAATGCCGGCTTCTTCTTCAACAAATCAGACGATCCGGCCTGGAAGAACCTGCAGCAGGGTTATGATCTGGCGAAGAAGCTCGATTACGATGCCAATAAGATCGTCTGGCTGACGCCCTCGCCCGCCAACAACACCTGGGCGATCGGCGTTCGCAACGACGTCGCCGGCCCGGCCAAACTCAAGACCATGTCCGATTTCGGCAAGTGGGTTGCCGGCGGCGGGCCGGTCAAGCTTGCGGCGTCTTCCGAGTTCGTCAACTCGCCGGCGGCTCTGCCGGCCTTCCAGACGACCTACAACTTCCAGATCAAGCCAGAGCAGGAAGTCGTGCTCTCCGGCGGCGACACGGCAGCGACGATCAAGGCTGCGGCCGACCAGACCAACGGCGTCAACACCGCCATGGTCTACGGCACTGACGGCGCCATCGAAGCGGCTGAACTGACGGTTCTCGAAGACGACAAGAGCGTGCAGCCGGTCTATGCGCCGACGCCGATCATCCGCGAAGCCGTATTGAAGGCCAATCCGAAGATCGAGGAAGTTCTGGCCCCGATCTTCAAGGGCCTGACTGCCGACGTGCTGCGCAAGCTGAACGGCCGCATCCAGGTGGACGGCGAGCCGGCCAAGTCGGTTGCCGAATCCTACCTCAAGGAAAACGGCTTCCTGAAGTAAGACTTTACCTATCACCCCTGCGGCTCCGCTTTGATAAGGTGGGGCCGCATGGATATTTGATGAGGCATGATCTTATCCAAAAACCGCCTCGCCGGTTTTGGCATGCGCTGACGGAGCTTGCTTGATGGAAGATGCGCTAGCGGTCCGCAGGGTGGACCGTCTCGGAGTGGTGCTGGTGGCCGGTGGCTGCCTCGCGGCGGCGTCGATGCCGTTCATCATCGTCAAGGCAAACCGCATCGCCGCCGGCAAGCCGCAATTGCTGACGCAGCTCCTCGCCCAGCCCGTCGCGCTGGCACTTCTCCTCCTTCTCGTCGCCACCGCCCTTGCCGCCCTTCTCCTGCGCAACCAGCTCGTCCGCCTCGCCATCGCCACGCTCGCCATTGCCCTTCTGATCGTCACGCTCGGCTTCGTCTCGACTGCGGCCACGCCTGCCGGCAGCACCGTGGCGCGCATTACGCCGGGCGGTGCCTTCTGGGTGCTGCTCGCGGTCATCGGCCTAGTGATCTCGGATGCACTGGTGAAGCTGCGGCTTACGCCATGGCTTCGGGTCGCCTCGCTCGCGCTCTATGCCGCGATCCTCGGCATCATCCTTAGATCCGGCCTGCTCGACAATCTGTCGATCATGAAGGAATACGCCAACAATGCCGATAAATTCTGGAACGAGGCGCTTGGCCATGTGTTCCTCTCGCTCGGCTCGGTCGCCATCGCCATCGTGCTTGCCCTGCCGCTCGGCATCTTCTGTTATTGGCAGCCGAGGCTTCGCGCCGTCGTTCTGCGCGGCCTGAGCCTGGTGCAGACCATTCCTAGCCTCGCTTTGTTCGGCATTCTTATGCTGCCGCTCGGCTATATCGCGGCGCACGTCCCTTTCGCGGCCGCGATCGGCGTTCAAGGCATCGGCACCGCGCCGGCGCTGGTGGCGCTGGTGATCTATTCGCTGCTGCCGATCGTCGCCAACACCGTCGTCGGGCTTGCCGGCGTCGACCCGTCGGTGCGCGATGCCGCTGCCGGCATGGGGCTGACACGCCGGCAGATCCTGACCGGCATCGACCTGCCGCTCGCCTTCCCGGTCATCCTGACGGGTATCCGCATCGTGCTGGTGCAGGCGATCGGCCTCGTCACCGTCGCGGCGTTGATCGGCGGTGGCGGTTTCGGTCTCTTCATTTTCCAGGGCATCGGCCAGACGGCCAATGATCTGGTGCTGCTCGGCGCCGTGCCGACGGTCTTTCTCGCATTCTCATCGGCCGTCATCCTCGATGCGGTCATCGACAGCATCCGAGGGCAACACGCATGACCGCCATGATCGAGCTGAAGGACGTAACCAAGCGCTATGGCAACGCCACCGTGGTCGATAATGTCAGCATGAGCATGGAAAAAGGCACGATCACCGTCATTGTCGGCACCTCCGGCTCCGGCAAGTCGACGCTGGTGCGCATGATCAACCGGCTGGTGCCGATCTCCCTCGGCCAGATTTTGGTCGACGGCCGGGATGTCATGAGCGTGCCGGCGACCGAGCTTCGCCGCCGCATCGGCTATGCCATCCAGGGCCACGGCCTGTTTCCGCATCGCACCGTGGCGCAGAACATCGCAACCGTGCCGCAACTGCTCGGCTGGGACAAGGCGCGCATCGACCGGCGCGTCGAGGAGCTGCTCAATCTCTTCCATCTCGATCCCGGCACCTTCGCGGCGAAATATCCGAGCCAGCTTTCCGGGGGCCAGCAACAGCGCGTCGGTGTTGCTCGTGCGCTTGCGGCCGAACCGGAAGTCCTGCTGATGGACGAACCCTTCGGCGCACTCGATCCCGTCATCCGCGGCAAGGCCCAGGACGACCTTCTGGCCATCCAGAAACAGTTCGGCACGACCATCGTGCTCGTCACCCACGATATGGACGAAGCCTTCCATCTCGGCGACCAGATCGCGGTGATGAGCGAAGGCAAGCTGCTGCAATGTTCGGAACCGGGGAAGATCCTCACCGAGCCCGCCGATCCCTTCGTGCAGCAACTGACCGGTACCTCCGACCGGGCGCTGAAGCTGATGTCGCTGCTGCCGCTCAAGGAAAGCATGCAGCCGCTGCGACCGGGCATTGGCTACAGCCTGCCGCAGACGCTCAATCTGCGCGATGCACTGGCCGAGATGATCTGGCAGGGCGCGGACGAGGCGACCGTCGAAGACGACAGCAAGGTCCCAGTCGGCTCGATCTCCATGCGGCATTTGATCGAACTGGGCCGCAAAGCATGAAGTTTCTGACCGCCAACATCTTCCGGTTTTTGGCGCTGGCGTTGCTGCTGGTGCTGCTATTCCGGCCGGAATGGCTGATGCCGATCCTGGCACCGCTCACCAAATTCGGAGCATCGCCGATCTATACGCAGAACAGCCTGGTCGGTCTCGCGATCAGCCATATGGAGCTGATCCTCGTCTCGATCGCCGCCAGCGGCATTCTCGCCGTGCTCGGCGGCATCTTCGTCACCCGCAAGAGCGGCGCCGATTTCCTGCCGCTATCGCGGGCGATCGCCAATGCCGGCCAGACCTTTCCTCCTGTCGCAGTATTGGCGCTCGCCATCTCCACCACCGGCTTCGGCGCGGTGCCGACACTGATCGCGCTTTTCCTCTATGCGCTGCTGCCGATCTTCGAAAATACCGTCGCCGGCCTGCAGCAGGTGCCGGCCTCCGTGCTCGACGCCGCCGACGGCATGGGCATGAACGGCTGGCAGCGGCTGTTTCGGGTCGAGCTGCCGCTCGCTCTGCCGCTGATCATCGAAGGGCTGAAGATCGCCACGGTCATCAATATCGGCACGGCGACGATCGGCTCGACCGTTGCGGCGAAGGGGCTTGGAGAAGTCATCATCGCCGGCCTGATCAACGACAACACCGCCTTCATCCTGCAGGGCGGCTTGATCGTCGGCTTGATGGCGGTGCTGATCTATGACGGCATGGAATTGATCGAAACCGCAGTCACGCGCAAAATCGGCTTGCAGCCGCACTGATTTAGCCTTGGCGGCTCCGGAGCATGATCTTGGCCCCGCCTTTAACGACAGGGAGGCGCACATGGCGAAAATGATCCATTCGATGATCCGAGTGCTCGATGAAGCGCGCGCGGTCGATTTCTACGGCAAGGCTTTCGGGCTCGCGGTCGCCGACCGCGTCACCTTTCCGACCTTTACACTGATCTATCTCAGCAATGCCGAGACCGGTTTCGAATTGGAATTGACCGTCAATCAGGGCCGCATCGAACCCTATGCACTCGGGGAAGGCTATGGCCATCTTGCTGTTTCGGTCGATGAACTCCGGGACGAGCACGCGCGCTTCACCGAGCTTGGTCTCAATCCCGGCAAGATCGTTGAACTCAATCGCGATGGAAGACTTTTCGCCCTCTTCTTCTTCGTCAGCGATCCCGATGGCTACAGGATCGAAGTCATGCAAAGGAACGGGCGGTTTCAGTAAAAGCCGCATAAACCAAAGCCCCGTGAAAACGGGGCCAGTTTCTGGCTTTCCTATATGTGTGCCTACATCCAGTAGGGTGGCACGCCGAAATAGTCATGGCTCTTATGGCCATTATCCTTGTGGGCGACGATGTCGTCCTTGCTGGCGAAACGGCGGGCTTTTTCGATGTCATTCTTGGTCATATTGATACGATAGCCATCGATGCGAGCATCATAGCGTAGCTTTTCCCACGGCAGCCGGTAGTGATCCTGGCCGATGCCGAAAAAGCCGCCGAAGCTCAGAATGATGAAAGCGATGCGACCATCGCTTTTTTCCAGCATCAGGCGCTCAATATGACCGATCTGCTTGCCATCGGACCCGAAGACCTTGGACCCCTCGACCCGGTCGCATGCGACCAGCATCGACATGTCCTTGACATAGAGTTCGCGGCTAATCGTCTCGGCACTCTCTTTATGCATGTGCGCACCTCCTCTTGGATACGCTTCACATAAAACTCTTGAGCATCCGACCCCGCCCCGGAGTACCGTGCGGGCAGCACGATGCGTTCGGTGAGGCCCTCGCTCACCGCGCATTAACGCGCTGTTGTCACAAAAGTTCCAGTACTTTTTTCAAACTTATTAAAAAATAGTTAACGCTCAGGTATTATTGACGTTTACGTCAAAGTCAGTATAGCTTTCTTTGTTGCTCTACGTCTTTAGGTGAGGGCAAAAGCGGCAGCGGTGCGAAAAGCGGGAGACTTTTCCACCAAGCAGTGCCACGCTACAAAGCCGCGGCTCGCCGAAGGCGGGGCGTGATGATGCGTCAAGGAGGAAGTACGCATGAATTCAGTTTCCGCTCCTTCGGATAGACCGCTGGTCAAAAAGATTTGGCTCGCATCTTACCCGGATATCGTGCCGGCCGAACTGCCGCCGTTGGAGCATGCATCGCTCGTTGAATTGCTGGAGGAAAGCTGCGCGCGCTATGGCGACAAGCTCGCCTTCACCAGCATGGGCAAATCGATCACCTATCGCGATCTCGATACGCAAACGCGCAAGATCGCCGCATGGCTGCAAAGCCTCGGCCTTCAGAAGGGCGACCGCGTCGCCGTCATGATGCCGAACGTGCTGCAAAACCCGATCACCGTTTATGGCATACTTCGTGCCGGTCTTGTCGTCGTCAATGTCAATCCGCTCTACACGCCGCGCGAGCTGGAACACCAGCTTCGCGATTGCGGCGCCAGGGCGATCTTCGTGCTTGAAAACTTCGCCCATACGGTGGAGCAGGTTCTGGCGCATACGGATGTGCGCCATGTCGTGGTCACCGCACTTGGCGACATGCTCGGCATCAAGGGCCACATCGTCAACTTCATCGTTCGCAAGGTGAAGAAACTCGTACCGGCATGGTCCATTCCCGGCCATCGCAGCTTCAAGGGCGTGCTCTCCGAAGGGGCGCGGCTGCCGTTGAAGCCATCCGAGCTCACCAGAAGCGACATCGCCTTCCTGCAATATACCGGCGGCACGACCGGCGTTGCCAAGGGCGCGATCCTGACGCATTCCAACCTGCTCGCCAACCAGCAGCAATTGCTGCTCTGGCTGCAATCGGCCTATATCAACAAGCCGCGTCCCGAGCAGCTCACCTTCGTCTGCGCCTTGCCGCTCTATCACATCTTCGCGCTCACGGTGAATTCGCTGATGGGCATGTCGCTCGGCGGACATAATGTCCTGATCGCCAATCCGCGCGACATACCCGCCTTCATCAAGGAGCTGGGCAAGTACAAGTTCGACATGTTCCCCGGCCTCAACACACTGTTCAATGCGCTGATGAACAATCCGGAATTTGCCAAGCTCGATCTCTCCAACACAGCGACTCTCGCCGGCGGCATGGCGGTGCAGCGGCCGGTCGCCGAGCGCTGGCAGAAGATGACGGGGGCCTGGATCACCGAGGGCTACGGTCTTTCCGAGACATCGCCGGTCGCAAGCGCCAATCGTTTCGACAGCCCGGAATTCACCGGCACGATCGGCCTGCCGATAACAGGAACCGATTTCGACATTCGCGACGAGAACGGCAAATCGCTGCCGCTCGGTGAGGTCGGCGAGATCTGCATCCGCGGGCCGCAGGTCATGGCGGGCTATTGGAAACAGCCGGCCGAAACCGCGCGCGTGATGACATCGGACGGCTTCTTCCGCAGCGGCGACATGGGCTTCATGAACGAGCACGGCTACACCAAGATCGTCGACCGCAAGAAGGACATGATCCTGGTTTCGGGCTTCAACGTCTATCCGAACGAGATCGAAGAAGTCGCCGCCATGCATCCCGGCATTCTCGAAGCCGCCGCCATTGGCGTGCCGGACGAACATTCGGGCGAAGCCGTCAAGCTTTTCATCGTCAAGAAGGACCAGGCGTTGACCGAGGCCGATGTCAAGGCGCATTGCGTTGCAAACCTCACCAACTACAAGCGGCCACGCTTCATCGAATTCCGCAGCGAACTGCCGAAATCGAATGTCGGCAAAATCTTGCGCAAGGAATTGCGCAACTGACATAATTCGATGTCATTATTCCCTGCCATTCGGGAAGCCGCCCGCCTTCATCCGCGGGCGGCTTTTTTCGCTTTTACGTGCGCGCGAACTTGATTTACCCCTCACAAAGCGAATAGTTTCCGCGACTAACTCAGAGTGCCCCCGCCCTCGCCAGACGGCCAGCGGCGCGAACCGCAAGGAGCCCCTCCATGAACGCCCTCGTCGAACAACTGAAGAGCACCGCAGCGGCCACCAAGGCCACCGATATCCGCGCCGCCTTCGCCGCCGACGCCCAACGTTTCTCCCGCTTCAGCACCTCGCTTGACGACCTGCTGATGGACTATTCCAAGACCGCGGTGAACGACGAGATCTTCGCGCTTCTCGAGAAGCTCGCAACCGAAGGCGGCATCGCAGCCAAGCGCGACGAGATGTTCTCGGGCGTTGCCATCAACTTCACCGAAAACCGCGCCGTTCTGCACACCGCGCTGCGCAATCGCTCCAACACGCCTGTTCTCGTCGACGGCAAGGATGTGATGCCCGACGTCAACGGCGTCTTGGCGGCCATGGGCAAATTTGCCGACGGCATCCGCTCTGGCACGCTAAAGGGCGCGACCGGCAAGGCGATCACTGACGTCATCAATATCGGCATCGGCGGCTCCGACCTCGGTCCGGTCATGGCGACCTTGGCGCTAGCTCCCTTCCATGACGGCCCGCGCGCGCATTTCGTCTCCAACATCGACGGCGCCCATATCGCCGACATCCTGAAGCTCGTTTCGCCGGAAACGACGCTGTTCATCATTGCGTCCAAGACCTTCACCACCATCGAGACGATGACGAACGCCCAGACGGCGCGCAACTTCATCGCCAAGGCGCTTGGCGAAGCAGCCGTTCAGCATCACTTCGCCGCCGTTTCGACCGCGCTCGACAAGGTTGCCGCCTTCGGCATCGACAGCGAGCGCGTCTTCGGCTTCTGGGATTGGGTTGGCGGCCGCTACTCGATCTGGTCAGCCATCGGCCTGCCGCTGATGATCGCCGTCGGTCCGGAGAACTTCGGCAAGTTTCTCGACGGCGCGCATGCGATGGACAACCATTTTCGCAAGGCGCCCTTCAAGGAAAACCTGCCGATGCTGCTTGGCCTCATCGGCTTCTACCATCGCAACGTGCTGGGCTACACCACCCGCGCCATCCTGCCCTATGACCAGCGCCTGTCGCGCTTCCCGGCCTATCTGCAGCAGCTCGACATGGAATCGAACGGCAAGGGGGTCACCATCGACGGCACGCCGGTCGAGGGCAATTCCGGTCCCGTCGTCTGGGGCGAGCCGGGCACCAACGGCCAGCATGCCTTCTACCAGCTCATCCACCAGGGCACGAGCATCATCCCGGCCGAATTCATGATTGCCGCCAATGCCTTCGAACCGGATCTGCGTCACCAGCACCAATTGCTGATGGCGAACTGCGTGGCACAGTCGGAAGCCCTGATGAAGGGCCGCACCTTCGCGGAAGCCAAGGCCCAGCTCACCGCCAAGGGCATGGACGACAAGAAGGCCGATTTCATCGCGCCGCATCGCGTCTTCACCGGCAACCGTCCGTCGATCACCTTTGTCTACGACAAGCTGACGCCTTATGCGCTCGGCCGCCTGATCGCTCTCTATGAACACCGCGTTTTTGTCGAAGGCGTGCTGTTCCGCATCAACTCCTTCGACCAGTGGGGCGTCGAGCTCGGCAAGGAGCTGGCAACCGGCCTGCTGCCGGTCATCGAAGGCAAGGAAAGCGCTGCCGGCCATGATTCGTCGACACAGGGCCTGGTGGCTGCGCTGGCAAGCCGGGCGAAGTAACTCTCTTCGACCAAAAATAAGATGGCCCCGTCTGCTGCGTCAGGCGGGGCTTTTTTGTTGGTGATAGACTTACGCGGCAATCGCGATGGTTATCCCGCCCGCCAGGGGCGGGATAGGACCCCTTACAGCCCAATCTCACTCGCCCAGGGCGGATTTGCCCCTGCCCTGGAAACCGTAACGGCTGCCGCCTTGGCGCCCAAAGCGAGTGCGTCGCGAAGCGCCTTCTCATCCAGCGAAGCGACCTGCGCCTTGGTCAGCAGATCATTCATCTTCAGCGATGCCAGGATGCCTGCGTCGAACGTGTCGCCTGCTCCCACGGTATCGACCACGGTGACGCGTTCGCTCGGGACCGTAACCTTCAACGACTTCGTGTACCCTGTCGCGCCCTCGGCGCCCTTGGTAACGACGATCAGCTTGGCGCCCTGGTTCAGCCAGTGAGCAGCAAGCTCGTCATGGTTTCCGGGGATGCCGAACCATTCCAGGTCCTCGTCCGAGAATTTCAGGATATCGGACATGGCGGCCATGCGGCTGATACGGCCCATATGCGCGGCCTTGTCCTTGATGAAACCGGGCCGGATGTTCGGATCGAGCGAAATGACGCGGCTTTGGTGCTCGCGCTTCATCAGCGCTTCATAGGTCGCGCCGCAAGGGTTGGGGATTAGGCTGATGGCGCCGAAATGCAGGGCTTCGCAGTCGTCCCCCAAGGTCGGGAGATCGGCCTCGGTGATCATGCGGCCGGCGGAACCTTCGTCGTAGAAGGCATAGGTCGCCTGACCATTGACGAGCTTGACGAAAGCGATCGTGCTCGGACGGGGAGCGATGGCGCAATAGCTGTAATCCACCTTGGCCGCCGAGAGCGTCTCGCGCAGGATATCGCCCATCATGTCGTCGGCAATGCCGGTGAAGAAACCGGTCGGCACGCCCAGGCGGCCAAGCGCAATCGCAGTGTTGAAGATCGCACCGCCGGCATAGGGCGCAAAGGCCTTTTCACCCAGCGTCGTATCTCGCGGCAGCATGTCGATCAAAGCTTCGCCACAGCACAATATCATTCCGGCCTCCTCGAGCGCACGTCTGTCGTCTAGTTCCGTAAATCGATTAGATAACTTTGCGGCAAAAGCAAAGCGTCACTTTGTTGCCAGTTCCGATACACCGCCGTTGCGGCCGGACCAGGCGAGTGGAGCGTCGAGAAAAGCTTCAACTTCTTCGAGCGTTTTGTCGTCGAACAGCTTTTGCGCCTTGGCGACGGCAAGCGCGTCACGCCAGGTGGCGATATGGTGAAGCCGAACCTTGCGATTGGCAAACCGCTCCTCGGCTTCCGGGAAAATGCCGTAGTAAAACAGCGCCATGCCGTGGTCGACGATGCCGCCGGCGGCGCGGATGGCGTCGATGAACGTGAACATGCTGCCGCCCGCCGTCGTCAGATCCTCGATGACCAGCACGCGCGCCCCCTCAGGCATATGGCCCTCGATCTGCGCATTGCGGCCATGGCCCTTCGGCTGCTTGCGGACATAGATCATTGGCAAGTCGAGGCGTTCGGCGAGGAAGGCGGCGAAGGGAATGCCCGCTGTTTCACCGCCGGCGACGCAATCGAACTGCTCGAAACCGGCATCGCGCATGACGATGCTGGCGGCGAAATCCATCACGGTGGAGCGGATGCGCGGGTAGGAAATCAGCTTGCGGCAATCGATATAGACTGGACTCGCCATGCCCGAAGCGAGCTTATATGGTTTGTCGGCGCTGAAATGCACCGCCTTGATCTCCCAAAGCATCTTCGCCACCAATTCGGCCATAACGGCGCGATCGGAAAATGTCATCTGGGTGGTCATGCGGGCCTCCTTCGCTATTTAAGACATTCCTGCGGCAATAGCAGCAAGTGGCCGAGGTTTCCAGACGGATCGCGGGTTTTATGCCCCCCTCCCGAGGCTGCTATTTCATCGAGTTCGGTCTCTCCGAAACGGCGCCGATATCGGCGGGCAGCATTGCCTTGAACAGGGCGATCGCCCTATCGCCCTCCTCTTTCCCGATCGAAATCGCGTAGCGCACGGCGGCTGCAACCAGTTGCATGGTCAGTCGAGCGACCCGAGCCAGCTCCGCGGAATCGCGCGCAGGCCAGAGACGATGGAGAACAGCCAGAAAAGCCTGGGAATGCCACTCCATATCCTCGGCATCGATCTCCTGCAGAAGCTTGTCGGCCTGCGTCGCATGCCAGATATCCCGCATCACCGGCTCATCGCGGAACATCGCATAGTAACCGTCGACGATGCTGCCAAGAGCGCCTTGAAGATCGGCGGTGCTTTTCACGCGAGCCAGTTCGCTTTCCACACATTGCCGCCCCTGTTCATTGAAGCGTTCGGCTAGGACGCGGATGATGGCGGTCTTGTCGGGAAAATATTGATAGAGCGAACCGAAGGATACGCCGGCCTTTTCGACGATCTCGCCCATACGCAACGCGTCGCTGCCGTTCTTTTCGATCAGCTCCATGGCAACGGACAATATCCGCTCGACACGCTCGCGGCCGCGCTGCTGGCTGGGGATTCGGCGCGGCGTCCCCGCCTCCTCCTTGCTGCGCCTGCGCTTAACAACCGGTTCCTGCTTCATGTCACGACTCGTCCAACATTCTTGACAGACGATATAAGAGAGTTTATCACATTTCGCAAATAAGATAATTTATCACATTCCGAGTAGGAAAAGGCCCGATAGGGATTTTCCGATTATGCCCGTGAAACCGCCGCACCCGGCATCTGGAGTGTCCCGTCATGACCTATCCGATCACGAATATCGCTCTCATTACTGCCGCGCTCGGCAGCGGTCTTCTCGCCGGCGTCTACTTTGCCTTCTCGACGTTCATTATGCAGGCCTTTGCCCGTCTTACCGTCGATCAGGGCGTCGCCGCCATGCAATCGATCAATACGACGATTGTGCGTTCACCCTTTATCGTACTGTTCCTGTTGACGGCGGCGCTCTCGGTGTTCATAGCGGTCCTGGCCATCGTGTATTGGCGGGGCGGCGTCAGCATCCTGATGATTGCTGGCGCGGCGCTCTACCTCGTCGCCAGCCTTCTTTCGACCATGGTATTCAACGTTCCTTTGAATGACGCTTTGGATAAGCTCGATGGCCGTACGGCGGAAGCAGCTCAGCTATGGAGCACCTATCTCACCGATTGGACGAGATGGAACCATGTGCGCACCGTGGCGTCGCTGCTTGCTTCCTGCGCCTTCGTCCGGGCTCTCTTTTAGCTGACCATCAGGACGCCGTGCGGGAAACGTCCGGCGAGACGGCGTGCAGATAGGCCGTAACCTCGACGCGGTTGCGGCCATTACGCTTGGCGGCATAAAGCGCCTTGTCGGCGGCACTGAGGACGCTGTCGAAGCCCATGCCCTCGGGGGTGCCGAGCGCAATGCCGGCGCTGACCGTGCAGGCGAAAGACTTGCCGTCCACGGTGAACTCGCGGGCCGCAAAAGCATCGCGCACCCGTTCGGCGATCTGCTCGGCCCGGCCCGGCAAGGCATTGTCGAGGACAAGCGCGAATTCTTCGCCGCCGAGACGGGCCACCGTGTCGGAGGCCCGCAGTCCACCCGACAATTCCTTGGCAAAAAGCTTTAGCACTATGTCGCCGGTGGCATGGCCATACTGATCGTTGACGGACTTGAAGCGATCGATGTCGAAGACGATCACCGCCATGGAAGGGCCGAAAGAGCGGTGGCCATAGAGATCGAACAGAGCCCGCCGGTTGAGCAGGCCGGTCAGCGGATCGGTGATGGCCTGCTGACGATGATGCGCCGCCTGACGCCATTGGTGTAGCGCCAGCGACAGGGCGCCGATGCCGGTCATGCCGGCAATGCAGATGGCAAGGCTGACATCTTCGGCCCAATTGTCCGGCGCATGGCCAAGCACGAGTTTGCCGTCCCAGATCAAGACTCCTGCACACAGCGCGAAGGAAATAGCAGTCAATGTGTAAAGCGCGGTGATGCCGTAGAGCGGCGTCGGCGCCTCCTGACGGCTTAGCCAATATTCGCGCGCCGTTAGCAGGAGGAGCACTGCGACGACGATATTGTCGCACATGAAAGCGAGGCCATCATAACCGGCGAGCATGGCCGGCACGGAAGCGGCAATACCGGTCAGGCTTCCCAACAGAGCGCGGGCCTTGGAAAACCGGCGCGTGCGGAACTGATATCCCGCCGCCCAGATGACCGAAAAGCCGATGAAAAACAGCACGAAGGTAATAATGGCGAGCGTCGGTCGCGGCTGGTCGACATAAGCACCATAGGTGAAAATCCCGACGACGATTGGTACAAGACCGGCAGAACAGGTCAGCAGGAATGTCTCCGGCCGACGGGAAAACCAGCTTCCACCCAGCGTCACCGCAAGACAGGAGGCGGAAACGCCAAGGGCCAGCAGAAGAGAATTATAATCAAGCTCCATGCTCTTCCTTCGACGGTTTCATTCCACACCGTTAGGGATCGGCATAACGCTACCCCTCAAGGGGTATCAAATTGGTTACGGGATCCGATAAAGATCATGTATTTCAATGAAATATGCCTTTGATATTACGAAAGCAGTTTTCGAACAAAATATTTTCATCGGCGCGCAGAGTTATTTTCTCAGCCCTCGACATCCCAGTGCAAGGGGAACATCGGATCGAAGACGGTAATGGGGCCGGCTCCAGTTTCGATCCTGTCGGGAAAGGCAACCGATTCCGCGCGGCGGATCAGGGTAATGCGATCCTCGTTCGCCGCAAGCCCATACCAGGCGGGACCGTTCAGCGAAGCGAAAGCCTCGAGCTTGTCGAGCGCGCCTTCTTGTTCAAAAACATGCGCCAGGCAGCTCATGGTGTTGAGCGACGTATAGATGCCGGCGCAGCCACAGGCGCATTCCTTCAGCGGATCGACATGCGGGGCGGAATCGGTGCCGAGGAAGAATTTAGCGTCGCCGCTCGTGGCGGCCGCACGCAGCGCCAGGCGGTGGCTTTCGCGCTTGGCGACCGGCAGGCAGTAATAATGCGGCCGGATGCCGCCGACGAGGATGGCGTTGCGGTTGATGATCAGGTGATGCGTGGTGATCGAGCCGGCGAGATTGGCCTTTGCCGACTTGATGTAGTCGATGCCATCAGATGTCGTCACGTGCTCCATGGTGACTTTCAGTTCCGGCAGGCGCTGACGCAGCGGATCGAGCACGGTCTCGATGAAAACGGCCTCGCGGTCGAAAATATCGACATCCGGCGACGTCACCTCGCCATGCACGCAGAGCGGCAGGCCGATCTTGGCCATGCGCTCCAGCACCGGCATGGCCTTGTCCATATTCCGAACGCCGCCATGGGAGTTGGTCGTCGCACCGGCGGGATAAAGTTTGACGGCGGTAATGAGGCCGCTTTTCTTGCCTTCCTCGACATCGTCGGGATCGGTGTGCTCGGTGAGATAAAGCGTCATCAGCGGCTGGAAGCGGTCGCCTGCCGGCAATGCCTTCAGAATGCGCTCACGATAGGCAGCCGCATCCGCCGTGGTGACAACCGGCGGCACAAGGTTCGGCATGATGATGGCGCGGGCGAAATGCCTCGAGGTATCGCCGATCACGCCTTCCAGCACGGCGCCATCCCGCAGATGCAGATGCCAATCGTCGGGGCGGCGGATGGTGAGCTTTTGCATGGCGCGAACCTCTGAATGGTCTCAATTTGTCGCGCTTTCGATAGCACCATAAGCCACCGCAAAACAATCAGCGATGACGTGTAAATGACAGCGGAGTTCAGCCCTGCACGATATCGATGGTAAAATCGGCCGGACGGCGGTTCTCGAGGATCAGCCGGCCGTTCGGCAGGTCGTTGCCGTAGACCTTGGCACCGGCGGCCTCGTCGTCGAGGTCATAGCCCCTCCAACGCTCCCAGAGCCGTTGCTCCAAGACCTCGATCGGCGGCGCCAGCATGATCGAATAGTCGAACATGCCTTCCAGCTCCGCCCATTTGCCCTGGCTGAAGAGCAGGTAGTTGCCCTCGATGACGATGAAACGGTGATCGGGGGAGACGATGCGGGCCGACGCGATGGCGATCTCACGTGAGCGATCGAAGACCGGTACCAGCACCTCCTGATCGGCCGCTCGCACCGCTTTGACGATATCGAGAAAGGCGCGGACGTCGAAGCTTTCGGGAACACCCTTGCGCTTCAGCAGACCCTTTTCGATCAGGACGGCATTGTCCATGTGGAAGCCGTCCATCGGCAGGACCTCGGCGCTCTCACCCTTGGCTTTGAGCGCCTTGGCCACATTGTCCGCCAGCGTCGATTTGCCGGCGCCGGGCGGGCCGGCAATCGCGACGAGAAACCGTTTTGCGCCAGCGGCGCGCCCGATAATCTCGTCGGCGATTCCCTCAAGCACCGAACTCATGCGGCGACTGTCTCTGCCGGCGGCGCCTTGGCGCCGGTCATGAAGGCAACGGCATCCGACATGGAATATTCCTTGGGATTGATCACGGTCAGACGACGCCCGAGGCGATGGATATGGATGCGATCCGCCACCTCGAAGACATGCGGCATATTGTGCGAGATCAACACGATCGGCAAGCCACGGGCACGCACGTCCAGAATAAGCTCCAGCACCTTGCGGCTTTCCTTGACGCCAAGAGCGGCCGTCGGCTCGTCCATGATGACGACCTTGGAACCGAAGGCAGCGGCGCGTGCCACCGCCACACCCTGGCGCTGGCCGCCTGAGAGCGTTTCCACCGCCTGGTTGATGTTCTGGATCGTCATCAGGCCGAGCTCGGTGAGCTTGTCGCGGGCGCGCTTTTCCATCGCCGGCCGGTCCAGCATGCGGAACCAGGAGCCAAGGATACCGGGCTTCCGGATCTCGCGGCCGAGGAACATATTGTCCGCGATCGAGAGCGCCGGCGACAGCGCCAGGTTCTGGTACACCGTCTCGATGCCGGCCTCGCGCGCTTCCATCGGCGATCTGAAGTGGACGGGTTTCCCCTCCAGCCTGATCTCGCCTTCATCGGGCGTGGTCGCGCCGGAAATCGCCTTGATCAGCGAGGATTTGCCGGCGCCGTTATCGCCGATGACGGCAAGGATTTCGCCGGGATAGAGGTCGAAATCGGCATTGTCGAGGGCGGTCACGCGTCCATAACGCTTGATGAGGCCGCGGGCTGTGAGAAGGGGTTCGCCAGTCGTGGTCATGCCGACACCTTTCTGATCCATTGATCGATCGCGACGGCGCCGATGATCAGCACGCCAGTCAGAAGAACCTTCCACTGCGGGTCAGCTCCGAGCATGTTGAGGCCCATGGACACCACGCCGACGATCATCGCGCCGAACAGCGTGCCGAGGATCGAACCGCGGCCACCGAAGAGCGAGATGCCGCCGATCACGGTCGCGGTAATTGCCTGAAGATTGAAATCCGTCACGGCCGAGGATGGCGAGATCGAACCGTTGCGGCCGATCGAGACCCAAGCGGCAAACGCTGCGATCAGTCCCGAAACACCATAGACGGCAAGCAGCACCTTCTTGGTCTGGATACCGGACAATTTTGCCGCTTCCGGATCGTCGCCGACGGCATAGACATGCCGGCCCCAAGCCGTGTGATTGAGCACATACCATAGGCCCACTACCAGGAGCACCATGGCGATGACGCCGAGCGTCAGCACCGCGCCGCCAAGGCGGAAGCTGATGGCGAAGAAATGCAGGAGCGGCGCTTGTTCGTCGACATCGGTGTCGCGAATGGTCTCATTGGCGGAATAGATGAAATTCGTCGCCATGACGATGTTCCAGGTGCCGAGCGTCACGATGAACGGCGGCAGCTTCATGGTGGCGACAAGGAAACCGTTGAGCAACCCGCACACGCCGCCCGCGAGCATGCCGGCAAGAACGGCAATCGGCGTCGGCATGCCATAGGTTATGGCGCAGTTGCCCATGATGACAGCGGAAATGACCATGATCACGCCGATCGACAGATCGATGCCGGCGGTCAGGATGACCAGCGTCTGCGCCGCGCCGAGAATACCGACGACAGCGATCTGCTGCAGGACGAGAGTCAGCGTGTAGGCGGAGAAGAAGCGCCCGCCGATGGCAATGCCGAAGACGATGATTGCCACCACCAATACGATCAATGGCACCGCGGCCGGCGTCGAATGCAAGAAATGCTGTGTGCGTTTGAGAATAGTGACATCCTGGTGCTCGAACGAGGCAACGTTCTTGTCGCTGCCGTCGAGAACACGCTCGAATTCCTGTGCTCCGGTCATTGTTTTCCTCCGCAACCGCGCCGAACTACGCGGAAACCGCCGGGTGTTGAAACCGGCCGAAGCTCAAGCCCGGCCGGCGTTGGTATGACGAAGGCATAGCCCCAATCCGAAGAGCCGCATCAGTGGATGTGAAAACGGCCTTCGGACAGGATCATGCCAAACCCAGGACGAGGCTTAGCCCCAGCACTTCGCGGTGCCTTCCTTGGTGTCGATGGATTTCAGGCCGGTAACCGGCTTGTCCGTCACCAGCGAAACGCCGGTGTCGAAGAAGGACTTGCCTGGGGTCGGCTTCGGCTTCTCGCCGGTGTCGGCGAACTTCTTGATCGCTTCGACGCCGAGAGCGGCCATCATCAGCGGATACTGCTGCGAAGTCGCACCGATCACGCCATCCTTGACCGACTTGACGCCCGGGCAACCGCCGTCAACCGAGACGATCAGGACCTGCTTTTCCAGGCCAACGGCCTTCAGCGCCTGATAGGCACCGATAGCGGCCGGCTCGTTGATCGTGTGGATGACGTTGATGCTGGAGTCCTTCTGCAGAAGGTTTTCCATGGCCTTGCGGCCGCCTTCTTCGTTGCCGTTGGTGACGTCATGACCGACGATACGCGGATCATTCTCGTCGCCGATCTTGTTCGGGTCCTTCGGGTCGATGCCGAAGCCGATCATGAAGCCCTGGTCGCGCAGGACGTCGACGGTCGGCTGCGACGGCGTCAGGTCGAGGAAGCCGATCTTGGCGTCCTTGGCCTTAGCGCCGAGGGTCTTGTTGGCCCACTCGCCAATCAGCTTGCCGGCGAGAAGATTGTCGGTGGCGAAAGTCGCGTCGGCGGCGTCAGCCGGATCCAGCGGCGTGTCGAGCGCGATGACCAGGAGGCCCGCGTCACGCGCCTTCTTGACCGTCGGTACGATGCCCTTGGTATCGGAAGCGGCGATCAGAATGCCCTTGGCGCCTTCGGCGATGCAGCTTTCGACCGCAGCGACCTGGCTTTCGCTGTCACCGTCGATCTTGCCGGCATAGGACTTCAGCGTCACGCCGAGTTCCTTGGCCTTGGCGGTAGCACCTTCCTTCATCTTAACGAAGAAGGGGTTCGTGTCCGTCTTGGTGATGAGGCAGGCGGAAACGTTGGCAGCGTTGGCCGGCGCGGCAAAGACGACACCGATCGCCAGAGCGGCGAATGCTGCGGAAACAACTGATTTCTTCATTCAATCCTCCCAAAATTTGAATAGACCGGAACTTTTCCGGTTGCCCCGGCTCGCTCGGAGTCCGGATAAAGACGCACCATGCCTGCTTAGATTTCTTCCAGATTGGCCGCCTCCAAGGCCATGGCACGTCCTCCAACGCCCACATCTGAACCTAAAGATTTCGTCCTGTCAATAAATAAATCGGATTGAATTATTAATTGGATGTGGCATGTTGCTGAAAAATGCGGCATGGCCATGATGGAAGGAGCGGGCCAATGTCTCCCCTGCAAGACCCGGCGGATACACCGACATCACCCTCGATTCTCGACCCCAGCGGGGGCGCGAACCAGGTGCGCGTGCGCGCGCATAACGAACGGCTGGTGTTGTCGCTGGTGCGCCGTCACGGCGCGCTGTCGAAGGCGGAGATTGCGCGGCGCAGCGGGCTGTCGGCGCAGACGGTCTCCGTCATTATGCGGGCGCTGGAGAAAGACGGGCTGCTGTCGCGCGGTGATCCCGTGCGCGGGCGCGTGGGGCAACCTTCCATTCCGATGCGGCTCAATCCGGATGCAGTGCTCTCCTTCGGCGTCAAGATCGGCAGGCGCAGCGCCGATCTCGTGCTGATGGATTTCGTCGGCCACATACGAATGCAGCTTCACCAGATCTACCCTTACCCACTGCCGCAGGACATTATGTCCTTCGTCACGTCAGGCATTGCGGAACTTGAAGCGCGCCTCAGCAGCGAGGAGCGTCGCCGGCTTGCCGGAGTCGGCATCGCTGCCCCCTTCGAACTCTGGAACTGGGCGGAAGAAGTCGGTGCACCCGATGGAGCGATGGAGGCCTGGCGCGGGTTCGACCTGCAGGCGGAGGTCGCCGCCCGCGTGCCCTATCTCGTCTATCTGCAGAACGACGCCACCAGCGCCTGCGGCGCCGAACTCGTCTTCGGCGTCGGCCCGCGCTATCCGGATTTCGTCTATCTTTTCATCGGTTCCTTCCTCGGCGGCGGCATCGTTCTGAACTCCTCGATTTTCGTGGGGCGGACCGGAACGGCGGGTGCGCTCGGCCCCCTGCCTGTGCGAGGGCGCAATGGCGAAACTCGGCAGTTGCTCGACATCGCCTCGATCTTCGTGCTCGAAAACCTGCTGAGGGATCGCGGCTTCGATCCGAGGCCGCTCTGGTATTCGGCGGACAACTGGATCGACTTCGGCGAGCCGCTGGAAACCTGGATCCAGGACACCGCCAAGGCGCTGGCGCAGGCGATCGTCGCCGCCGCATCCATTATCGATTTCAGCGCTGCCATCATCGACGGCGGCTTTCCCGACTGGGTGCGCGAACGGGTCGTGCGCGCCACCATCAAAGCGGCCTCGGACCTCGACCTGCAAGGCGTCGTCATGCCGGAAATTATCGAAGGCGCAGTGGGGCCGCAGGCGCGTGCCATCGGCGGCGCCAGCCTGCCGATTTTCGCGCGCTATCTCATCGACCAAAACATACTTTTCAAGGAGATAGACCATGTTGAAGGGCATTGACCCACTATTGAGCCCCGACCTCCTGGCGACGCTGCGCGCCATGGGACACGGCGATGAAATCGCCCTCGTCGACGGCAATTATCCGGGTCTCGAACATGCCCGCCGCCTGATCCGCCTCGATGGCCACGACGTCGTCCGGGTGCTCGATGCCGTGCTGAGCGTGCTGCCGATCGACGATTTCGTACCGCAGGCGATTTTCCGCGCGACGGTCAAGCAGGACCGCGATGCCCTCGATCCCGTGCATGTGGAAATGGTCGACGTTTGCGCGCGGCATGTTCCCGACATCAAGGTGGTGCCGCTGCTGCCGGCTGAATTCTACGAGCGGGTGAAGCAGGCGCATGCGCTGGTGCAGACCAGCGAGCCGCGGCTTTATGGAAATATCATTCTGCGCAAGGGTGTGATCTATCCCCGCTAAACTCGGCTATAGTCATGATTCCCAAAATGGAAACTACTCTTGTTTCCATTTTGGGAACACTCTATAGATGAACAATGCGAGTCATTGCCAAATCCGCACTGATCAAATTTTGCGCGCGGCTTCCGAAAGGGCAGCAAGCGACCGCAGAGGCGGCAATGGCAGATTGGCATACGACGACATCGGACGCCGACTGGAACAACTTCTCCGAGTTGAAGGCGACATTCAATTCCGCCGACTATGTGACGAATGGCAAAATCGTCTTCGATGTGGGCGGCAATAAGTATCGGATCGTTGGTCTTGTCGGATTTCGCACAAAGCGCGTGTTTATCCTGTTCGTTGGAACACATGCTGAATATGACGCCATAGACGTGGCAAAATTGTAAGGGAGGCCGCTATGATGGATCTCGGTGCCCTTCGCACCTTGCAGACTGAAGAGGAATATGAAGCCGCGCTGAAGGCGGTACGGCCATATTTCGAAAATGAACCTGAAGCCGATACTCCTGAAGCCGCACATTTCGATGCGCTCGTGCTGTTTATCGAAGAATACGAGGCAAAGCATTATCCAATCCCACGCGCCTCGCCGGTCGATGTGATCAAATCCGTAATGATGACAAACAACTACACCCGCGCGGATCTCGTCGAAATCATTGGCTCAAAGGCCAGGGTTGCCGACCTCCTGAACGGCCGTCGGGAAATCAACCTCGATCAGATCAAGAAGATTAGCCGTGCCTGGCATATTCCAGTGGGCGCGCTTGTGGGCGATCTGGTCGCGTGAGGTGATCCAAAGCGGATCGCTTCGGATCACCGGATATCCAGATATATTATCCCTTGATATCCCCCGCCGACGGCCCCCAGACGTCCGTCATGGCAAAACCGTTCGCCATTGGATCGAAGGGATCGAGCGCCACCTGGCTGAGACCGAAGGTGAAGCCGCGGCCGGTGATGGTGGGGATGATGGCAGGTTTGCCGGCAACTTCCGTGACCGCGTGCAAGCCGACCTCGAATTCCGAGCCGATGATCGAGCGGGATTTGAAGATATCGCCGACCTTGGCCTTGCCGCGGGCATGCAGCGTGGCGAGGTTGGCGGAACTGCCCGTGCCGCAGGGCGAACGGTCGGCGCGGCCGGGCCACATGGTCGTGCAGGTGCGGACCGCGCCATCGGCATCGACATCCCGGAACATGACATAGGCGACGCCGGAGATCGCCGGAATTTCCGGATGCACCACTGGGATTGCGCGATTGATCAGGTCCTTCAGGATCATGCCGGCCTGCACGAGCGATGCGGCGTTGGCCTTCTCGATCGTCAGATTGACCTGACCGACATCGACCAGCGCGTAAAAAATGCCGCCATAGCAGAGGTCGAGCTCGATCCTGCCCCAATGCGGCGTGTCGATCTGCACGTCCAGCTCATGCACAAAGGACGGAACCATGGTAAGCCGCACCTTCTCGCAGCGGCCTTCACAGCAGGTGGCGGTCGCCCGCACCAGGCCAGCGGCGGTGTCGAGCGTAACCACAGTTTCCGGTTCTTTCATCTCGACGATGCCGGATTCGAGCAGCGCCGTCGTCACGCAGATTGAATTGGAGCCGGAGCTCGCATGTGCCTGATCTGGCTGCAGGATGATGAAGCCGGCATCAGCATCGGGATGCTTGGCTGACAGCAGCAGGTTGACGGAGCCGATCGGTGCGCCGCGCGGCTCCAGCACCAGGAAGCGGCGCAATTCCTCGCCCTTCGGATCGGTGTTCAACCATTGTAGCTGCTCGGCGATCGTATTGCCGGGGATCTTCGGCACGCCGCCGATCGCGACCTTGCCGATTTCACCTTCGCAATGAACGTCGAGCAACTGGATCGTGCGCTTCCATCTCATGTCGGTAACTCCAATCAGACGTGACGGGTGATGCCGCCATCGACGCGGATATTCTGGCCGGTGATATAGCCGGCGCCGTCGGAAAGCAGGAAGGCCGCGGTCTTGGCGATCTCGCTCATCAGGCCGATACGCTTCATCGGCACCTTGTCGGCGGTTTCCGGCTTGTGATTCAGGCTGTCGATGTAGCCGGGCAGAATGCAGTTCATGCGGATATTATCGGCCGCATACCGATCCGAATAAAGCTTGGTGAAGGCGCCGGCCGCGGCGCGGTAGGTGCAGGAGACCGGGAAAATCAAAGAGGGTTCGTAGGCCGCGAACGTGGTAATGTTGACGAAAGCGCCCTTGCCCTGCTTCAGCATGACCGGCGTGACCAGCCTCGCCATACGCACTAGCGACAGGATCATCATATCGGAACCAAGCGTCCAGCTCTCGTCCGAGATATCGAGCAGATCGCCCTTCGGCGGGTGGCCGGTATGGTTGACCACGGCGTCGATGCGGCCGTAGCTCTTCATCGTCAGGTCGAAGATCGCCTGGATATCCTCGGCTTTTTCGGCGACGCCGCGCGAGGCGACACCGCCGAGTTCAGAGGCCAGCTTCTCGCAGCTTTCCGAGGGCGACATCAACGCGAGACGATAGCCGCTCGCCGAGAGTTCGCGAGCGATGGCTTCGCCCATGCCGCGGCCGCCGCCGGTGATTAGCGCAACAGGCTTTTCGGTTTCGGACATCTGTTTCCTCCTAATAGCGATTGATACGGAACGGGGTCATGTCGACCTCGGGCGTGACGCCTGTCATCATATCGGCCATCAACCTTGCTGTCGTCGCCGAAAAGGTCAGTCCCAGATGGCCGTGGCCGGTGGCATACCAGACGCCGGGAATGCGCGAGGACGGCGAGATGATCGGGATCGTGTCGGGCAGCGCCGGGCGATGGCCCATCCAGTCCTTGGCATCCTCCACCTGCAGCCCCGGCAGCGCCCGCTGGGCGTGACGGACGAGGATGCGCGGGCGGCGAAAATCCGGGGGCGCGTCAAGGCCCGCCAATTCGACATTGCCGCCGACGCGAATGCCGCCGGCCGTTGGGGTCACCATGAAGGCGCGGTGCGGCCAGATGATCGAATAGCGCATGGCAATGCCAGGCTTCATAATCTGCGTGTGATAGCCGCGTTCTGTCTCGAGCGGGATCGGCTCGCCAAGCGCCGACGCGATAAAGCGCGTATGGACACCGGCGGCGAGTACGACATCATTGGCCTCCAGCCGACGCCCGCCTTCGAGAAGCACCGAGACCGCGCCATTTGCCTGGCGCTCGGCGGTCTGGACCGCGCCGGAGGTGAAGGTGACACCGAGCGCCTTTGCGGCATCCACCAGCTTGAGGACGAGCTGATAGGGATCGCGGATCGACTTGTTATCCGGCAGCAGCACCGCCTTGGCGATCTTCGGCGACAGAGCCGGTTCATAGCCGCGGATTTCCGTGCCGGAGAGAACCTTGTGCTCGAAACCATAACGCCGCATTAGCTCGATATGGCCACGGTCGCCGGCAAACTCCGATTCGGTCTCGTAGATGGCCAGGCAGCCTTCTTCCGTCATCAGGTCCAGGGCACCGATGGCATCGAGCATCGTCCTGAAATCGCCGAGAGCGTGGCGAGACAGGCTCATGCCGGCATCTTCGATCTCCCTCAACCGAGAGGGCCGACCGGCGGCGACGAAGCGCAGGAACCAGGGTAGCATCTTCAGCGCATAGGACGGCCTCAGCCAAACCGGACCTTCCGGGTCCAGCAGCCAGCCCGGAATTTTCGCCCAAGTGGACGGGCCGGAACTGGCAGCGAAATCGAGGGCGATGCTCGCCATATTGCCGAAGGAGGCGCCCTCACCTGGCTCGCCCTTGTCCACGAGCGTCACCTGCCGGCCGCGCCGCTGCAATTCGAAGGCGATCGCCACGCCAATAATGCCGGCGCCGACAACGACGACCGCCCGCCTGTTTTCGTCCATTCCTCAAATCCACCCGCAGAGCGTCAGCTCGATTTGACGCGATTCCGTGATATATCAGATCAGGAGGTGTGGCTATGAGGTTTTTGCTGGAGAACGACCGGCCACGCGCAAATCCATGGCCGGTGGATACACGAGAATAACTATTGGCCGATCACCGTGCCGACGCTGCTGCCGGTCGTCTCAACGCTGTCGCCGACAGAGCCGACGGTATTGCCGGCGGATGCGCCAAGGCGGCGGATCTGCTCGCCGTAATTCTGGCGGGTGCGCGGATCGAAGATGGCGATCGGCGCACTGACGGCGACGCTGGCCGCGCTACCGACCGTCTGCGCCGCACCGATGGCAACCGCGCCGACCGCTTCGCCGATGCCGACATCGGAATCGGTGATGGTCTGTCCCTCGATCAGCCGGTCGCCGATCAGCTTGACCACTTCCGGGCTCTCGGCGAATTTGCCGTGGTTCAGACTGTCGCCGGTCTTGAGCTTGGTGAGATCGAGCACGGTGATGCCCTCTTTTTCCAGAGCGCTGCGATAGGGCTCGGCGCTCGGGTCGATCTGGCCAAGGCGGTCGACATTGCCGGAGATGCGGCGCGACAGCGAGAGCGCCCGGTCATCGCGCGAGACGAATAGGGTAAAATGCGGCCTGTCCTTGCCGAGCGCCCTAAATTGCTGGCCGAAGACATCAACGTCGAGGTCGGGAGACGCGAGGATGACATTCTTGATCTTCGGCGCGACACGGCCGTCGCGGATCGCCATCTGCCTCAAGGCCTCGACAGCGAGCCAGGTGCCCATGGAGTGGGCCATGACGGTGATATCGCCGACAGAGGGATTGGAGGAGGCGCGACGCAGCAGTTCTTCCAGCGCGTCGCGGGAATAATTGGCGCTTTCCTTGTCGTAGGCATAGTCGAAAATGCTGGCCCGCGACGGCCAGGTGAAAACGACCGGCGCGACATCGGCATGAGAGTCATGGACGATCTGAGCGAAGCGATAGACCGAATCCTCATAGCGGTTGTTGAATCCGTGCACGAAAATCAGCACGCGCTTGTTCTTCGGCAGATGCGTGCGCAGCCAGGCCTGATTGTCGGCCACACTCATCAGCGGCTGGACGGAGGTGGTGACGAAATTCTTTAGGGGATTGCCGGGCAGACGGCTCGGCCATTGTACCTGACCGACCTTGCGATTGGCCTCCGGCGGGATAGAGACGCTGACCGCATCCACCTTCAAGCCAGGGCCGCGCTCTCCTGAAAACAAGATCGCCGGATCCTCATCCGGCAGGCGCGTGGTGGCGACTAGCAGATCGACCTTTGAGGTGCCCGGAATATTGTCGGCGACCGGCTGCATGACGCCGATCGGACGGCCGCCGCAGGCGGTCAGAGACAGCGCCGCAATGACGGCGATCGCCCGGAAGAGGGCCTTCCCCCATTGGCCAGCATCTTCCATGCGCTGCATCGCGCCAACCCTCTTCATCGCAGCTCCAATATCGCCGTTAACATACCTATGGAAGGTAACGGTGCAAGCGGCGTTCGCTGTCTTTGCAACGTGACGAGGCGCTAATTCACAACAGCGAGGCAAAGGCGCAACGGTGGGTTGGAAAGATTGCGGCCGTCAAGACGTCGGCGGGAACCCGAGAAACCCGGAAAATAAAAAGAGCCCGATGCGGGAGGAGGATGCATCGGGCTCTTGATCCTGATTGGCAACTGGGAGGAGGAGGAGTGTTGCCAATCGATGAAGGAGCGCTGGGAGGAGGAGGTGCGCTGCCTTCGAGGTAGTAGATATAACCGTCTGGCAGGCATTAACAGACCGGCTTTCGCAATGCAGCAATGCGCCGAACGCAAAGCTTTTATCCAGAAGGCCCGGAAATGCCGCATATCATGTGCAATTTCGCATTTCTCCGCCTATTTTGCAGTCGTAAAATGGGAACGCATGACATTCACATCGTCGTGATTCGTCATCTTACGGCACGCGCTGCCGAATCTGGTGGCATCGTCGCCGCTGAAATAGCGCGGGCGATCGCTCTCATCCGTCACTGATTCGCGGCGATGGAGCGGCGAGTTTCTACGTCGGGTCGATATGATCAAAAAAGAGCGGCCGCTTCGTCAGCGGCCGCTCTTTCATTCAGTCCAGGCAGCCATCAAGCAGCGGCAAATGCCTTCTTGCCTTCGGCATCCAGCGCCGAAAACTCTTCATACGACAGCGTGATATTTACCGCCGCCGTGTTCTCTTCTAGATGTTTGACCTTGCCGGTGCCGGGGATAGGCAGCATGACCGGGCTGCGCTTCAGGACCCAGGCGAGCGCGATCTGGCTCGGAGCAGCGCCATGCTTCTTTGCGATGATGTCGAGCAGCGAGCCTTCCTTGGCGAGGTCGCCAGCGGCAAGCGGGAACCAGGGGATGAAGCCGATATTGTGCCTTGTGCAATAATCGAGCACGTCTTCGCTGGTGCGGTCGACGAGATTGTAGCGGTTCTGGACCGTCGCCACCTTGAAACGCTTCGAAGCGGCTTCGATGTCGGCGACCGACACTTCGCTGAGGCCCGCATGACGGATGATCTTGGCATCGAGCAGCGACTTGACGGCGTCGAACTGTTCGGCGGCGGGCACCTTGGGGTCGATGCGGTGAAGCTGCCAGAGATCAATCTGTTCGACACCGAGATTGCGCAGGCTCTTATGCGCCTGCTGAATCAGATATTCCGGGCGGCCCAGAGGAATCCACACGTCGGGGCCGGTGCGGGTCAGACCTCCCTTGGTGGCGATGACTACCTTGTCGCCATAGGGGTGGAGGGCTTCCTTGATCAGACGTTCGGAGACGTCAGGGCCATAGGAATCAGCCGTATCGATGAAGTCTATGCCGAGTTCCGGTAGGCGCTTCAGGGTGCGTATGGATTCATCGTGGTCCGCCGGCTCGCCCCATATGCCGGAACCGGTGATGCGCATAGCGCCGAAACCGAGACGATTGACGGTGAGGTCGCCGCCGATCTTGAATTGACCGGACTTGGCTGCGTTTAAATCTGTCATGATTTTCGTCCCTATAGTCTGGTTGACGTTATTCGAAATCCGTGGAAGCCGAGACCTGTTCCCAGGCGTCGAACTCGGTCTTGAGCAGGCCGAGCTTTTCGCGAACGAGACTGATGGCGTCGCGACCTAACAGAAGATGGGTCGGTGGGTTTTCCGATGCAATGAGCTGCAGCATAACTTGTGCCGCCTTCTTCGGGTCACCGGGCTGCTTGCCGCTGCGTTCGAGGCGGCGCTGGCGCAGCGGTTCGAAGATTTCGTCGTAATCGGGGATCGAGCGCTCGGCACGCACCATCGAGCGGCCGGCCCAATCGGTGCGGAAGCCGCCCGGCTCGATGGCAGTTACATGGATGCCGAAACTCTTGACCTCTTTGCCGAGGCTTTCGGAAATTCCTTCCAAAGCGAATTTGCTGCCATGATAGAAGGAAATGCCGGGTAGCGTGATGAGGCCGCCCATCGAGGTGATGTTAAGGATACGGCCGGCCCGGCGCTTGCGCATATAGGGCAGCACCGCCTGGATGACGGCGACAGGACCGAAGACGTTGACCTCGAACTGACGGCGCAGCTCATCGATCGTCGATTCCTCGACCAGACCCTCATGCCCATAGCCGGCATTGTTGACGAGAACGTCGATTGCGCCGATCTCCTTCTCGACCTCAGCGATGACGGGCGCAATGGCGGCGGTGTCGGTGACGTCGAGCAGTTTGCCGAAGGCGAAGCCCGGCTTCAGCGCTTCGAATGCCGCGCGGTCGGCTTCCTTGCGCAGCGTGCCGACGACCTTATGGCCGGCGGCAAGGGCGGCTTCGGCCAGCGCCCGGCCGAAACCGGAGGAAACGCCGGTGATGAAAAGTATTTGGGTATCGGACTTTGTATCGGACATGGCGATATCTCCGTGCTGAGTGCGATCAAGATAGGCCGAGATGACATTTTCGATAATCTCATCAATCCAAGATGACCCTTTTAGAAAAACTGATTAATCTCGGAGGAAAACGAGGCGTCGTTCGGAGAGCGCATATGCGTCAGGACGTGTTGGACGGGCTGGTGACCTTCGTCATCGTCGCGGAGGAAAAGAGCTTTTCGGCAGCCGCCGTGCGGCTCGGCGTGTCGCCCTCGGCGGTCAGCCAGTCGATCAGCAAACTGGAAGGCCGAATGCGGCTTGCACTTTTCAATCGCACCACCCGCAGCGTTAGCCTGACCGAGGCAGGCCAGCGCTATCTCGAACGCGTCGTCCCCGCCGTGCACGATCTGACGGCGGCCGCCCAGGAACTTGGCGACTCGGTCGACAGGCCCGCCGGACTGCTGCGCATCAATATGGCGCGCGCCGGCTATATGATCGCGCTTCAACCGATCCTAAGGGATTTCCTCGATGCCTATCCGGAAATCGAGCTGGAGGTGCGCATCGAGGGTTCCTTGGTCGATATAGTCGGCCAGGGCTTCGACGCCGGCATCCGCTTCGGCGATCTGGTGCAGCGCGACATGGTAGCCGTGAAGATCGGGCCGGCGATATCAGCCCATATCATTGCCGCGCCCAGCTATCTCGGACGATACGGAATTCCGAAACATCCGCACGATCTGCTCAACCACAATTGCATCGGCTTTCGCCATTCCTCCAGCGGGCAGGTCGAGCGCTGGGAATTCGAGAAGAATGGCGAGAAGATCGAACTTGCGGTCAACGGCCGGCTGATCCTCAACGATTCCGCCGCGCTGACGCAGGCAGCATTGGACGGTATCGGCATCGCTTATATGATCAACGGCTATATCGACCGCTTTCTGGACGACGGGCGGCTGGTGCGCATCTTGTCCGATTGGAGCCCGGCGCTTGCCGGCTTGACGCTATACTACGCCGACCGCCGCCGCGTACCGGCAAAGCTCAGGGCGCTCATCGACTTCCTGCGTCAACGGCGGCAGGTCGAACCGCCGCAGACGGCGGGCGCTCTGACCTGAAATCAGCGATCGGGATTGCGTTGCCGCAACAGCGTGCCGAACTCGGCAAGCGCGGTCCAGAGCTCTTCGAACACGCGATGGGCGTAATCCTGCAGTGACAGCTCCTGCGGCCGCTCATTCCAGCGCTCCCCGCCGACGCGCAACGTGCTGACCACGATCGCCGACAGCAGGCGCAGACGGAACTGCTCCTCATCGCCGCCGCCGAAGCGGGCACAAAGCGCATCCGTCAGCTTTTGTTCAAGCTTGGCATATTTCAACTGGTCGCGGGCACAAAGCGCCGGCGTCTCGCGGATCAAGGCGGCTATGGCGAAGTTCTGCTGATCCGACGAGGCGGCAAGCACTGCCGAGGTTAAAGCGCCTTCAATGACCTCGACGATCGACGCGTTCTTAGGCTGTGCGGCGATGGCATCGGCCAGTTCATCCGAGAAGCTGTCTTGCCAGGCGAAGACCACCTCTTCCTTGCTCGGGAAATAATCGAAGAAGCTGCGCTTGGAGACATCGGCCGCCTCTGTGATGTCCTCGATCGTCGTGCCGTCGAAGCCGCGCTGGAGGAACAGCGACAACGCCGCCGCTTCGATGCGCTCGCGCGTCTGGCGGCGCTTGCGTTCGCGCCGGCCTTCCTTCACTTCGCCGTCGATCCCGTTCGCGTCCGCCATGAACTACCCCGCTATGCACCCGCTTCCGGCCGTCCCAGATCGGCCGCGCCGGTTTCGGCAGCATAGGCTGCGAGCCCGGCATTACCGCTCTGACATTTGGAGCGGTCGATCGAGATCTCCAACGGTTTTCTACGTGAAATCCGGTAGACGCCCGCTGGCGGAATGTTACGCACCGTGCTGCCGATGCGCACCGCTTTCAGGCCGAGACGATCGAGGATCGACCGCGACACCGGGCAACGCGGGCCGTAGGTGAATTGATAGAAAGCGCCGCCGGACCTCATAGTGGCAAAGGCGCCGCCGACGATTGCGGCGATCTTGTCGGGGGACATGGAGAGCAACGGCAGGCCGCTGATGACGGCGCCGAAGGGCGCGTCGGCAAACAGGCCGCATTGGTCAAGCTGCGCCGCATCCATTTGCACCACGCGCGTCTCGGGAAAGCGGCCGCGCAATCGAGCGGCAAATTCTTCGCCAAACTCAATCAGCGTCAAGTCACTCTCGGAAAGGCCGCGGGCGAGCAGCGCGCGCGTGAAGACGCCGGTGCCGGGGCCGAGCTCGAGGATCGGTCCGTCGAGCGGTTCGATCTCCTGCGTCATCAGCCGGGCCAACCGCTCGCCGGACGGCGCAATCGCTGCGACGCGCATGGGATCGCTTACCCAGGACCGGAAGAACTGCACGAAATCAGCGCATGTCGTCTTTGTCGTCATCCCAGGAATCCAATCTAAAGCAAAGAAATCGAATATGCCGCGATTCAGGTCCGAGCAGAGTGGCAATTCGAAGGCACAGCCAGCAATTGCGCGGCCAATATTGCCGATACGCAAACCACAATTGCGATCCCAGGGCAATGCATTTTTTTAATTATTGTATTTTTGCGTTTAGTGCAAATTTATCTGGCGGCGCCTTTAAGAAGTGAAAAAGCTCGAAAGGACTCGACCGCTTGCGCAAGTAGAAAGCGTGGGTTATGTATATAGATAGGAAGCCTATCTATCTTTTGGATCGTCATGCGCGACAGCGGACATCTTCAGGAACTTGAAGAGGCAATGGCGCTTGCCGAAGCGCTGCGGCCTGCCCTTCATCGCCTTTATCGACAATTACGACGCGAAAACGACGAGCCCGGCATCTCGCCGCTGCAGGCGCTTCTTCTCGTCGCCATCCTCCAGCAGCCGGGCATTGGCGTCGCGGAGCTGGCGCGGCTGGAGAAGCTGCGCGGGCCGACGATATCGGGACATATCAAGGCAATGGAACGTGAGGGCCTCGTCACCCGCTCCGCGCCCGATCCGGAAGACCGGCGGCGCAGCGGTCTAATCGCCACGGACAAAGGGCGGGCGCTGATTCAAGGCATAAAGCAGCGGCGGACCGATTGGCTCGCCTTCGAACTTGCCAAATTATCACCTGAGGCGCGCGCTGCCATCCGTGCCGCCATCGGCCCGCTCGGAGACATCGGACAATGACCCAACACGTTCAACAGGTCGCGCCGCGGCCGGCAGCCACCGAAGGCGATACGCCTGACCGCCGTGAAATCCGTGCTGTCATCCTTGGCCTGATGATCGTGCTTGGCCTCGGCGCCATCGATCAGAGCATCGTCGCCACCGCCCTGCCGCGCATCGTCAGCGATCTCGGTGGCGTCACGCATCTCTCCTGGGTGGTCAGCGCCTATGTGCTGGCCTCGACCAGTACCATGCCGCTCTACGGCAAGCTCAGCGACCAATATGGCCGCAAGCCGATGATCTACGCGGCAATCCTCATCTTCCTTCTCGGCTCGGTGTTGAGCGGCATGGCGCAAACGCTGCTGCAGCTCATCATCTTCCGGGCCATTCAGGGCCTTGGCGCCGGCGGGCTGCTGCCCCTGGCACAAATCATCATCGGCGACCTCGTGCCGCCGGCCAGGCGCGGCCGCAATCAAGGCTCCATCGCCGCCGTCTTCGCCGTCTGCAGCGTGATCGGCCCGATCCTTGGCGGTATCATCACCGACCTCCTCTCCTGGCATTGGATCTTCTACGTCAACCTGCCGATCGGCGCAGTGGCGCTCGTCATGATCGGCCGCGCCTTGAAGCGGCGGCATCAAACCCGCAGCCGCCGCATCGACTATCTTGGCGCCATGCTGCTGACCGCCTGCACCACCAGCTTCCTGCTGGCGCTCGCGCTCGGCGGCAATGAATGGCCGTGGGATTCGCCGCAAATTCTCGGTCTTTGCGCCGCGGCCCTTATCCTCGGAATTCTCTTCGTCCTCCACATCAGGCATGAGCCGGAGCCGGTGCTGCCACCCGATCTCTTCCGCAACCGACTGTTTGTCATCGCCTGCCTCGTACTGGCCCTGACCTTCATGGGCATGCTCGGCGCGACCCTGTTCTTCCCGTTGTTCTTCCAGTTGGTGATGGGCGTCACCCCCTCGCATTCCGGCTTCCTGACGGGACCGCTGATGATCGGCTTCGTCATCTCCTCCATGCTCAACGGCCGCGTGCTGCTGCAGCGTTCCGGTCGCTACAAGCCGGCCCAGCTTTGCGGCCTCGGCCTTGCGACGGCGGCCTTCGCCACGCTCTCTTGGGCCATTGCGACCAGCAAGGGATTCGCGATCATCGAGCCGCCGATCTTCGCGCTCGGCCTGGGGCTCGGGCTGGTGATGCCGACCATGACGGTGGCGGTGCAGAATGCGCTGCCCCTTGCCCATCGCGGCGTCGGCACGGCAACGCTTGCCTTCTTCCGTTCGCTCGGCGGCCTCATTGGTGTCACCGGCTCCGGTGCGATCCTCGCCTATCGCGTGCGGCAGGCGACGGGCTCGTCCGACGGTCTATCGTCGCTGACCGAAGGCGGCCTCAAGCAGCTCGCCACCGCATCGCCGGAAGCCCACACCGCGGCCATAGCGCTTTACCGCCACGCCATCGCCATGACCTTCGCCACCGGAACCGCCATCGTCGCGCTGGCCTTGATTGCGCTGCTGTTCCTGCCGGAATTGCCGCTGAAGGCGCATCACGGCGATGGCGCCCAGCCGCCGCGCTGAAACCGACGCACAAGCCCCGGGTAAGTCCTTCGTCCTACAGTCGGCGGCATCTCTGATGCGCCGCCGGTCCGGCGTGCGTTCACCGACCGTCAAAGGCAGCTTCCGGCGCGATGGCCGCCGGAACCAGCCATATTGGGAAGGAACGACCTATGGTCTCCGCATTGACCACGACCCGCTTGCTCTCATCGCAAATGGCGCTGCAATTGCTGCAGACACCAGACGCTTCGCAGGATTCGAGCGACGATCCCCTTTTGGACGACAGCAGTAGCAGCAGCGATCTCTCCAGCCTGCCGTCGCAATCACAGGCATCGCTTACAAGCATGCTCAACGGCCTGTCGGCAAATCAAACCGACAGTTCCGCGGCAACGCAATCCGATCCGGACATGACCAGCAGCTCGTTCATGGATATTCTGAAACAAAACCTGCAGGACGCCGTCAAAAACGAAGGCAAGGGAGGCCAGGCTCAGGCCATGCTCGACGCCCTCGACAACGGCACGCTGACGGTTTCCGATCCGACGAAAGGCGTTTCGATCCAGGCGTGGGATGTCGATGCCGATAGCGAGCAGGGCACGACCAGCAAGACTGCCGACACGATCCCCACCACCGATTGGAACGACTTCCTGAAGGCTCATCTTGAGCGCGGCTCCGACGCAACCTTCGTGAAGAACGCCGACGGCAGTTTCGTCGACAAGACCACCGGCAACGAGGCCTATTTCGGCCAGGTCGGATCGCAGTACTACTACATCACCTGGCCGTCGGCATCAGCCGCTTCGGACACGAGTGCGTCGAACTCGGAAGTATCCGCGTCCGAAGAGACGAGCGCCTAAGCGTCCTTGAGGCAGGGGCGGCGTGATCCAAGGCGCATGGGGTGACCATGCCGCCGGCCATCAGCGGCGGGGGCACCGAGGACCGGGTAAGGACAAGCCTACCTTAGCCACGCCACAGAACTATTCCCCTCCCCGATCATCCGCCTGATATTCTTTAGAAAAATCGAAATGATTGTGTCAGCGCATGGCCTACACCCGATTGGGAATGAGGTGATCCAATCGAAGGATATCCGTCGCCTATTGGACTAGATGACAAAAATGTGAAGGACAATCACAGTTTTGTGAGATTTCCGAGACCTCTGTCATCCCGAAGGATTCCGATCATGCCTACAGCCGTCGTGACGAAGCCCGCTTCCCTCGATACCCGCAATATCGAGGTGAAACCGAACGCTTTCAGAGATGATTTCAATAAAAGGTCATTTCAATTCAGCCACAACTTGGTCGGTCATCGGTTGTTCTCGCTTCCGCGCCTTGCTGAACTTGCGAAATCGTTGCTTGCCGATACGAGCACGAGAAGTGTGCGCTGGCAGGCGGGCGGAGCACCGGTGGATGCCGGCTGGGCCGTGCCGCTGCACGACAAAGTGGAGAGCGTCAACGAAGCGATCTCGAATCTGGCGGAATCAGGTTCGTGGGTGCTGCTCTACAGCGTTCAGCGCGATCCCGAATATCGGGCGTTGCTTGATCAGCTCATGACGGAAATCCTCGCCGACACGGGTTGCTCGCGGGAGGAAGTCACCTGGGAAGACGCCTACATCTTCCTGGCCTCGCCTGAGGCTGTAACACCCTATCACATCGACCATGAAGCAACGTTTCTGTTCCAGATTCACGGCAACCGAACCGCCAACATATGGGACGCAAACGACCGTTCCGTCTTGCCCGACAACGAAATCGAAAAATACTACATCGGCGATCTCAACGCCGCCAAATATACCATCGAGAAACAAAGCAAGGCGACGGTCTATGCCTTGAACCAGGGCACCGGCGTCCACCACCCCTCGAAAGCGCCGCATGCTTTCAAGAACGGTGATATCTATTCGATCGCTCTCGGCATTCATTTCTGCGTGCGCGATTGCGACAGGCAAGCGGCCGTCTACCAGATGAACTATCTCCTACGGCGCTGCGGCCTGAAGCCGACATCGCCCGGCAAGTCCCAATGGCGCGACAAATTGAAGACCTCGATCATCGGAATGTTTTCCGACAAGAACCCTAAGACCAAGCACGACATGCTGCGCTCCGGCTTCAAGAAGCTGACCGCGCCGCTGCGCATCGTTCTGAAGTAAAGGTGGAGGGGCTGGGGAGCGCCGAACAGTTTTCGGCGCTTCCCAGCCATTCATTTCCGATGGGGTATGACGAAGGGGAATTGAATGCGGGATGAGGTCGCCGCCGCCGACTTCATCCGTTCATGGTTAAGCGGGCACAATCGCAGTATGCTGAAGCGCATCTTTATTCCTCAACGGCTTTGTGAGGTGCCCCATGAGCGAAGATACGGCCCGTTTCGTCGGCGATATTCCGCAGCACTACGATACCGGCCTTGGGCCGGTTATCTTTACCGATTATGCGGCCGATACCGCGCGACGCACCGCCGCCTGCAATCCACAGCGGGTTCTTGAGATCGCCGCAGGCACCGGGATCGTCACACGCTGCCTGCGCGATGCCTTGCCCGCCGGCGTGTCCCTGACCGCGACTGATTTCAATGCGCCGATGCTGGACATCGCCCGCACCAAATTCGGCGCTGCCGACCAGGTAGACTTCCAGACCGCCGACGCCACGCAGCTCCCCTTTGCAGACGACAGCTTTGACGCGGTCGTATGCCAATTCGGCCTGATGTTTTTTCCCGACAAGGACAAGGCCCACCGCGAAGCGCATCGTGTTCTTTCCTCCGGCGGCACCTATCTGCTCAACGTCTGGGACCGGATGGACTATAATCCCTACTCCGTCATCGCCCACGGGGTCCTCGGGCGCTTTTTCCCCGCCGATCCGCCACAGTTTTACACCGTGCCGTTTTCCTGTGCGCAAATCGACCCGATCAAGGAATCGCTCATCAACGCCGGTTTCTCCGACATCACGATTTCCGTCATAAGAGTGGAAAAGGAAATCGCCGATACCGCTGCCTTCGCCCGCGGCCTCGTCTATGGCAATCCCGCTGCCGAACAGATCCGCTCGCGCCAGGGCGCCGAACCCGAACAGGTCTTCGAGGCGATCCTGCAGGAACTTCGCCGCAGCTTCGGCAATAGCCAGCGGCGCATGCCTATGCAGTCCATTATGTTTTCGGCGAGGAAATTGTGATTTGGGCTGCGTTGCGGCTCGCATTCTCCCGTAAACCTTTGCCGGAGTTATCCGATGTCGCTTGTTTACAGACCTGCTCGGGCGGAGGATTTGCCAGCGACCGATGCTCTGGTGGTTGCCAGCATCAATGATCTTACCGTTCGGCACGGCTTCGGCCCGATGGCGGCAGCAAGTCCTCCCAGCTTTCAGATATTTTCGCTCAAGGATGACCCTGATGGCCTGTGGGTCGCAGAAGATGGCGGGGAAATTCTCGGCTTTGCCTGGAGTTGGGTTTGCGGCAATGTCTGGTTCCTCGCCCAACTGTTCGTCGATCCCGCCCGACAAGGCCAAGGCATCGGAAATGAACTATTGGAACGAACCATGGAGCATGCCCGGAAATCGGGGGCGACTGACAAGGCGCTGATTACTTTCACCTTCAATCGTGTCTCGCAGGGCCTCTACATGCGGCACGGCCTCTTTCCCAACATGCCGATTTACTTTTTCAGTGTGGCACGCGAACGGGTGAGGCAGACGCTGCCGGAACCGCCATTGCGTGCCATCGCGATCGACAACAGCACCGCGACCATGGAAGACCTTGTCGAGATCGATTCGCGTGCCATAGGCGTCTCGCGGGAGAAACACCACCGCTACTTGCTCGACGACCCGGCGACTACGGGGGTTTTGCTCTGCGCCGGCAGCGATCCTGTCGGCTACAGCTATATTGCCTCCAATGGGCACATCGGGCCGCTCGCGGTCACGCGGCCCGACTTTCTTCATGATGCCTTTGCGACTGCGTTGAAGCTGGCGGCAGATGGTTCCGCTGAGAATATATCGGCGTTCCTTCCAGGCACATGCGACAGCGCCTTGAGCCTTGCGGTCAAGCAAGGCATGCGGATCACCTTTCCGATGCTGTTGATGGCTTCGCCCGGCTATGGAGACTGGACGCAGTATCTGCCGCGAAATCCTGGCTTTATGTGATCCGACATCTGCCGGCAGCGCAACGGATTCGATTGCTGGCGGGCAGCTCGCCACCATCATCGTGGCTCGCCGCACGTAGCCCACATCTTGGCTGTGAAGAGCGCGTCAACTCTGCAGCTTACGCTGAGCTTACGCTTTGCCGTCCGCGGGCAAGTCCATGTTGTGCATGACAGCAATTGACCAGACGTCTTGTTCGCGCACGATCACCATGTTGATCAGCCCGTGGCGCTCTGGCCATTCATTCCCTCTCGGATCACGCGCGCCCGTCATGCTCCAGTGAATGTCGAGCGCGACAACATCGGGCCGGATAGGACGAATTTGCGTTTCGGTTGCTTCGAGCTGACTATCCTTGAACATCGTCTCGAATATGGGCCTGTGAAACTGCTCGATCGATGACCGGCCTCTTGCCTTCATTCCAAATACGTTCGTGAAATCAGCATCTTGCGCAAATATCGCGGAAAAGGCCCTGGCATCGTGGCTATTCCATGCGGCGACGAACGCATCAACGATCTGTTGCGCGGCTTGTCCAACGTCAGGATACAGTGACATCTCAAGTCCCCTATCTTAATATGGCTTCCATACTATATGGCAACCGGAATTAATTGGAAATATGGTAACGCCTTACACGCAGTCACTTCTGCTCTATGCCTATCAGGCCTCCGCACACGCGCTCACCGAGACGCTGCACAAGCGCGGCCATCCAGCCATTCGGCCGAAGCATGGCGCAATCTTTGCCAATATTGATGAAGAAGGAACCCGAGCCAGTCTGCTTGCCGAGAGGGCAGGTATGGGCAAGGCCGCGATGGGCGAACTGATTGATGATCTGGAACGCCTTGGCTATGTCGAGCGGGCGCCCGACCCTACGGACAGGCGCGCTAAGCTCGTCACCGCCGGTCCGAAGGCGCGACAGGTGATGCAGATCGTTCACGAATTTAACGACGGGAACGAACGACGATATCGTGAGCTTTTGGGAGAGCAAGCCTATCAGATATTGCGCACCGCCCTGCGGACCATCGCGGCAAAGGATGACATGCAGCCGAGGATGGGTTGAGGCAAAGCAGCAAGGGATGCCGGAAAGTGTGGGCGGTTTTCGGCGGAGTCCCGCTCCAACTACGTGATCGAGATCAGGCTGATTTTGGGCCGATCGGGCTTAAAATCATCTCGATCGAGATTGATGCCCGGCTGTTCCGGAATGATGGAGAAAATGGCGCACCCGAAGAGATTCGAACTCCTGACCCCCAGATTCGTAGTCTGGTGCTCTATCCAGCTGAGCTACGGGTGCGTGGCCGAAACGGAAGGAACCGTTGGCGTGGGCGGTTCTCTAAAGCGTCCTTCCGGGGAATGCAAGTGGATTTGTGAAAAAGATTGCGATTTTCGCTACGAGTATCGCGAAGAGGCTGAAAACGCTCAGTTTTCGTGAAAGCTGCGGCTGCGGTAGTCGTCGAGCGAAACCGGGCGGTCGGGAATTTCGATGCGGAATTGGGTGCCGGCGGCGGGTTTTTCCACCAGCGCGATGGTACCGCCATGGGCAAGCACCAGTTCGCGGGCGATCGCCAGCCCCAAACCGGTGCCGCCGGAGCGGGCGGAGCCGCGGAAGGCAGTGAAGAGGTTTTCCCGCGCCTTCTGCGGCATGCCCGGGCCGGTATCGTCGACGGTGATGCTGACGACGCTGCCAATGCGACGCGCAGACACCGTGATTCGTCGGATGCTGTCGGGCGCGGTCTCGGCAAAGGCGACCAGGGCCTGATGGGCGTTGCGGCAGAGATTGTGGATGATGCGGAACAGTTGCTCGCTGTCGGCATCGACCTCCAGATCCGGGCTCATCTGCACGACGAATTCGATGCCGCTATCAGGGTCGATTGCCAAGATATCGCGCACCTCGTCGATGAGTTCGAGCAGATGCACGCGGCGGCGGCGCGGGGCGGATTCGGAGGTCTGGCCGAAGGACAGCACCTCGGTCGTATAGCCGACGGCGCGGTCGATAGTGCGCAGCAGCTTTGGCGCAAAGCGCTTGACCATCGGGTCGTCGACATCGACCAGGCGGTCGGACATCAGTTGCGCGGCCGACAGGATGTTGCGCATGTCGTGATTGATCTTCGACACGGCGAGACCGAGAGCGGCGAGGTTCTTCTGCTGCTTCAGCGTCTTCTGCAACTGCGACTGCATGGAGGCGAGATGGCGGCCGGCCACGGCCAATTCGTCGCGTCCACCGTCCGGCACCAACACGCGGGCGGGGTCTTCTGGATCATCCGAATAGGTTTGCATGCTGTCGGTCAGGCGCCGGATTGGGCGGATCATCATGCGATTGATGGCAAAGAAGATCAGGGTCGCGGTGAACAGCGAAATCAGGATCGAGACGAAAAGGACACTGCCGGAATAGGCAAGCATGGCGCTGCGCAGCCTTGTGTCCTTCAGCACCACTTCGATGCCGGTGCCGGTGTCGCCGCCAACCGGACCGAAGACGCGGATGATGCGGTTGCCGCCGAACAGCAGCGTGTCCAGCGCATCGCGCATCGCTGTCGGCAGCGAGACGTCGCTCAAATCATATTGCTCGTCGACGGAAGCCGGCATCTCGGCGGTCGCCAACAGCCGCGAGGTGCCGTCCTTGCGCAACACGATGGCACGCGTACCCGTCGCCATCAGCGTTTCCTTCTGAAGCGCGCGGGGCAGTTCGACCGGTTGCAAGCCATCGATGACAATGGCGGCGGCGGCGGCCGTGTTCAGCCGGTCCTCCAGCCAGCGCAAGCGCATGTTGGCGACGGAGGGAACAAAGATCAGCACTTCGGCAAGCAGGATGAAAACGACCGTGAGCATCAGGAGCTTGCCGGAAAGGCCGCCGAAAATGCCAGTGGGGCGGTAGAAACGCGAGTGACCCCGAGCCTCGGCCTTGCTGCCTTCGCCGACGTTGCTGTCTTGCTCACTATCCATTTCGGCTGTCCCGCTTTGTTTCAAAGCGATCTGATGACGACATATCGAAGCAGATAATAGGAGATTGTGACAGTTTTTCCAATCGCCTCTATGGCAGCACGGCGGATTGGTTATGTCAAAAGACAGGAAAGGCGCGTCGCCGCGCCCTTCCGTCAGAACCCGGGCCGGATCAGAATTCCTCCCAGCCCTGCGCTGCCGGTGCTGCTGCCGTAGCGGCACCGCCCGCAAAGGCGCCAGCGACCTTGCCGAGCATTCGGCGTGCCGGCGATGCGACGGGACGATGCGTTTCGGTGCGCGCAGCCACCGGAGCGGAGGTAGCGCCCGTGTCGACCTTGAAGCGGGCAACGAGGCTGACGAGACCATCGGCCTCGGCCGAGAGGCGATGGGTAGCTGCGGAGGTTTCCTCGACCATGGCAGCGTTGCGCTGCGTCACTTCGTCCATCTGATTGACGGCTTTATTCACTTCCGTCAGGCCAGTCGATTGTTCGCGGGCGGCCGTTGCGATCGAATGGATATGATCGTTGATCTTCAAGACCCGCGCCTCAATCGCCGCCAGCGCCTCGCCCGTTGCCTGCACCAGCTTGACGCCCACTTGCACCTGATCGCCCGACTTGCTGATCAGCGCCTTGATATCCTTGGCGGCGGTGGCGGAGCGCTGCGCCAATTCCCGCACTTCCTGGGCGACGACGGCGAAGCCCTTACCGGCTTCACCGGCACGGGCAGCCTCAACGCCGGCATTCAACGCCAGCAGATTGGTCTGGAAGGCGATCTCGTCGATGACGCCGATGATCTGGCTGATCTCGCCGGATGCTTGTTCGATGCGGCCCATGGCCTCGACGGCGTTGCGAACCACCATGCCGGAATGAGCGGCGTTCTCCTTGGCTTCCGTCACCATGACGCTCGCCTCCTGTGCCCGCTCGGTCGAGCTTTGCACAACGGCGGTGATCTGGTCGAGCGCCGCCGAGGTCTCTTCCAGGGCAGCGGCCTGCTGTTCGGTGCGCTTGGAGAGATCGTCGCTGGCGCTGCGCAGTTCGTTGGTATTGGTGTTGATGGAGCCGGTCGTCTCGCGCACTTCGCGCATGGTGCTCTTAAGGGTCGCAAAGGTACTGTTGACGTTCTGCTGCAGCTCGGCGAAGGCACCGTGGAACTCGCCTCGCATCGTCTGGGTCAGATCGCCTTCGGCAAGGCTCGCAAGGACGCGGCGGACCTCGCCGACACCGGTGTCGACACTCGTCAGAAGTTCGTTGATGTTGCCGGCAAAACGATTGAGGTTGACGTCGCCATAATCCTTTTCGATGCGGCGGCTGAAATCGCCGGCCGCGGCAGCGGAAACGACGAGCGACATGCTGGACTGCAGGTCGTCGCTCTTGGCGCGCATCGCGGTCTCCTCGGCATTCATGCGGCGCACGGCATTGCCGTTCTGCTTGAATACGTCGACGGCGGCGGCCATCTCGCCGATTTCGTCGGCGCGTCCGGCAAAAGGAACCTCGATATCGAAATTGCCGTCAGCCACTTGCTTGATGGTCTCGGTCACCTTGCGGATCGGCCGGCTGAGATGCGCGGTGCCAATGTACATGCCGAGGCCGGCGCCGGCGCCGATCCCCGCCACCATCATGCCGAGCACGGCCCACATGACCGTCTGGCGGAAAGCCGTGACCTCGTCATCGACAACATCAAGCGCTGCCTTGTCGGTCTGAACGACCGCATCGATCTCAGCCTGGAATGCCTTGCGATTGGCGCGGTTGGCGTCGTTGTTGCCCTGTTTGTTGGCGGCCTCCGGACTTTCCGCTACACCGAGCCGAGCGGTCTCGGTTCTAAATGTGCGGAATTCCTTCGCGCGATCCTGCAATTTGGTGAATTCGGCTTTCTGCTCTTCGGGGACCAACGGCGACCAGGCGGCAATCACCTTGTCGATCTCGTCAAGATCTTTCATCAATCCGTCGGCGAAGTTCTTGGCATCCTTGGTGGTACTGGAAGCATAGATGCCGCGCGATTCCATCACGACCGCGGTGACGTAGCGGTTCAGGCGCTCGCCCATATAGGCGCGGCTTGACGCAAGCTCATAGGCATCGAGCTGCCCGTCATATTGATCGACCGCATAAAGAGCGGTTGCGCCGATCAAAAGCGCGGCACCAGCCATCACGGATACGAGCAGATTGATTTTACCACGAATCTTCAACGATATGCTCCCTAGAAGCGGAAGACCCCCAAAAAGCCAGGGCTTTTCCCGACATATCTCTAGATATCGACTAAAATCATTAATGTTGTCTTGCGATATCTTTAATATAAATTTCGAAACACTTTCAATGAGCTAGCAAACTCCTAGCAACAACCACGTTTAATATTGGAAACTTATTAGTTAATCCGGTTGCCTGCGACTTTCATCGCGCTCACGCACTGGTTGAGCAAAGTATCTTTTGACGAGAGAAGCCGGATTCTGAGAATCTGCGCCGGTATAATTGACTTCCGGGGCCTTGATCCTTATAAGCCCGCGCACGTCCGGTCATGGAGCCTGCCTTTGCAGGCCAAGCCCGTTCGCCATAATCAACAACGCTCCTTGCTTTTAAAGCAAAGCTCAAGAAGGGCCGCACTCCGCGGTGTTTAAATAAATGAAGCGTACCTATCAACCATCCAAGCTTGTCCGCAAGCGTCGTCACGGTTTCCGTGCGCGCATGGCTACCAAGGGCGGCCGCGCGGTTCTCTCCGCTCGCCGTAACCGCGGTCGCAAGCGTCTTTCGGCCTAAGGGCCGGAATGCCCGATAAGATGGCGGGCGAATTGACGAATGAACGACCCAAAAAGACTGTCGGGCGGCTGAAAAGCCGGCCGCAGTTTCTTGTAGTCCGTGAAGGCGAAAAACGCAGGGGAAGCCTCTTCCTCATTGAAGTGCTGGACCGCAAGCTCACCGACGCCGAACCTCGCGTTGGTTTTACCGTCACCAAAAAACATGGCAACGCGGTCGAACGCAACCGCATGCGGCGCAGGCTGAAAGAAGCCGTGCGGCTTCATGCGGGGTTTGCAATGCAGCCCGGACACGACTATGTGGTTGTCGCGCGGCGCGATGTGCTGACCGCACCTTTCGAGAAACTGGCGAGCGAACTCGTCAGCCGCATCGAAACCAGGCCGAAACACCGGCGGCCGGAAACGGACCGCTCCAGGAAAGTATGATGGAAAACAACCGCAATTACTTCATAGCAATTGCCCTGTCTGTGCTGATTGTTCTCGCCTGGCAGTTTTTCTACATGAACCCGCGTCTCGACGCGCAGCGCCAGGCCGAGCAGGCCGCCAAGCTGCAGCAGCAGACGCAGCAGGCTCAGTCGACGCAGACGCAGACGCAGGCCCCGGCCGCAGGCACCCCCGTGAACGGCTCGTTGCCCGCGAACGACCAGACCGCACCGACGACCCTCAACCGCGATCAATCGGTTGCCAAAACGTCGTCCTCGCGCGTCGCCATCGACACCGCCGCGCTTGCCGGTTCCATCAATCTGGAAGGTGCACGCCTCGACGATCTGCAGCTCAAGACCTATCACGAGACGGTCGACAAGAGCAGCCCGATCATCACGCTGTTCAGCCCGGCCGACACCAAGGACGGCTATTTCACCGAGCTCGGCTATATCGGCAGCGACGCGACCGGCGCCGTTCCAGGCCCCTCGACGATCTGGACCCTTTCCGGCGGCGACAAGCTGACTGAGAAGACGCCGGTGACGCTCTCCTACACCAACGACAAGGGCATCACCTTTACCCGCACCATTTCGGTCGACGATCATTACATGTTCACGATCACCGACAAGGTCGCCAATGCCGGTCAGGCGCCGGTGTCGCTGTCGAGCTATGGCCGCGTGACCCGCTACAACAAGCCGACCACGCCGACGGCCTATGTCCTGCATGAAGGCTTCATCGGCGTCATCGGCGATGACGGGCTGATCGAGACCAAATATACCGCCGCTGAAAAGGAAGCCGTCAATCCTGCGAAGGCGACCGGCGGCTGGCTCGGCATCACGGACAAGTACTGGGCCGCAACGATCGTGCCGCCGCAGTCGACCGCCTACGATGCTCACTTCTCGCATTTCACCGACGGTCAGCCGCGCTACCAGGCCGACTATAAGCAGGATGCCATCACCATCGCTCCTGGCCAGTCGCAGGAACTGAAGAGCCTGGTCTTCGCCGGCGCCAAGGAAGTGCCCGTCATCGACCGCTACGAGACGAGCTATTCGATCCCGCGTTTCGACCGCCTGATCGACTGGGGCTGGTTCTATTTCATCACCAAGCCGATGTTCAAGTTGATGGATTTCTTCTTCCACTTCTTCGGCAATTTCGGTGTCGCGATCCTCTGCACGACCATCGTCGTCAAGGCGCTGTTCTTCCCGCTCGCCAGCAAGCAATATGCCTCGATGGCGAACATGAAGCGCATGCAGCCGAAGATGGAAGAGCTGAAGGCCAAGTTCGGCGACGATCGCATGGGGCTGCAGCAGGCAACGATGCAGCTCTACAAGGAAGAGAAGATCAACCCGATCGCGGGCTGCTGGCCCGTGCTCTTGCAGATCCCGATCTTCTTCTCGCTGTACAAGGTGATCTACATCACCATCGAGATGCGCCACGCGCCGTTCTTTGGCTGGATCCAGGATCTTTCCGCTCCCGATCCGACCTCGATCGTCAACCTGTTCGGCCTGCTGCCGTTCGCCGCTCCGACTATCCTGCATCTCGGCGTCTGGCCGCTGATCATGGGCGTTACCATGTTCCTGCAGATGCGCATGAACCCGACGCCGCCCGACCCGACGCAGGCGATGATCTTCAACTGGATGCCGCTGGTATTCATGTTCATGCTGTCGAGCTTCCCGGCCGGCCTCGTGATCTACTGGGCCTGGAACAACACGCTCTCGGTCATCCAGCAGTCGATCATCATGAAGCGCCATGGCGTGAAAGTGGAACTCTTCGACAATCTGAAGGGCCTGTTCAAACGAAAACCGGCGCCCTCGAAATGACGATACAAGCCCCGCTCCGGCGGGGCTTTTTCGTTATTGGGTGGCAAGTGCCGTCAACTGCGATCGCCGAGAGGGCGAAAGCGTACGAGAAAGCGCCGCGCTGGGGCAGTTTATGCAGTAAAAAGCCGATGCACGTCATACAAGATGGCGCTCTTCTCGTCCGCCATCCCGGCGAACTTCACATCCCGCCGAGAAGTTTGAAAGCGATCAGCCACATGACGCAGGCAATGATTGCCTCGAGAATGCGCCATGATGCCGGCCGCGAAAAGATGGGCTTCAGTCGGGTCGCGCCGTATCCCAGTGAAAAGAAGAACAGGAACGACCCTGTCGTGGCCCCTGCGGCAAACTCCGCCTGATGACCTGGAAAGCGCGTCGCGATCGTTCCGAGAAGCACAACGGTGTCGAGGTAAACGTGAGGATTGAGCCAAGTCAGTGCAAGGCACATGGCCATGGTCTTACCGAAGCTCGCCGAATTGCTCTTCGCCACCGACAGAGCGCCGGTGGATCGCAGCGCGGATAACAGGCTTTTCGCCCCATACCAGACCAAGAACGCGGTCCCGCCGTAGCGCATGAGGGGATCGAGCCATGGCAGCACGTCGACGACCTGCTTTAAACTCGTGACCCCGATCACGATGAGGACAGCGTCCGACAGTGCGCAGGCAAGGCAGACCGCGAAGACGTACTCGTGGCGCAAACCTTGGCGAAGGATGAACGCATTCTGCGCGCCAATGGCGACGATGAGACTTAGCCCCATCGTCATTCCGGTAAAATATGTCGAGAAATCCATGCCGATATTGCCCGCCTCAAAAGCCTCGCGGCTCCATAGACCCGATCGCCGATTTAGGATACTTAAACCTCCTTACACTGATTAAGCGTAGCTTATCCATGATAGACTACCCGGCTCTTCGCGTTCTCTCCGCCGTTGTTCAAACCGGCAGCTTCGAAAAAGCGGCTGCGGTACTGAACGTTTCGCCGTCGGCCATTTCTCAGCGGATCAAGCAACTCGAAGAACGGGTCGGCACTGCGCTCGTCATCAGGGGGACGCCTTGTATCGCCACGGAACAGGGCGACTGGCTTTGCCGGCACATGGAAAACGTCGGCATTCTGGAAAGCGAATTGCTCGAACATCTCCCCTCTCTCAGCGAGCGTGGAAAACCTCAGCAGCGGGTCACGCTTCAGGTCGCGACGAACGCCGATAGTCTTGGAACCTGGTTTCTGGAAGCGACGGCGCGCTTCGCCAACACGTCGGATTATCTTCTCAATATCTCGGTTGATGATCAGGATTACACCGCGGACTGGCTTCAGCGCGGAAGGGTCATTGCTGCCGTCACCAGCATGGAACAACCGATTTCCGGGTGCCGCCGCTATTCCTTGGGTGCTATGCGCTACCATGCCACAGCAAGCCCCGACTTTGTTCGACGGTATTTTCCCCATGGCGTGACACCGGAGGCCATAGCCGTCGCGCCTTCATTGATCTTCAGTCAGAAGGATCGCCTCCAAATCGATTGGCTCCAACGTGTGTTCGGAGTCCACAGTAACGTGCCAACACACTGGTTGCCCTCTACACAAGGCTTCGTCGAAGCCAGCCTGCTGGGGATGGGATGGGGAATGAACCCGGTTCATCTCATTGAAGACCATGTTCGGGCTGGGCGGCTGGTCGAACTGGTGCCGGACACGCCTCTGGATGTGACCCTCTACTGGCAGATTAGCCGTCTCGCCGCAGACCGGCTTGCCCTGCTTACCCAAACCGTTATCGATGTTGCAAAAAGATCGCTTATTCCGTCCTGACGACTGCTTTGGAACGCCAGCCGCCAACGAAGAGCTGACGATCAAAACTTGACTTTCCCAGCCAAAACCCCGAAGCCAGTCAGCCAGTTGAACCGGAAGACCGCGAGCGCATGGCAGATCAGACGATAAAAGACGACAAGCCGCTTTTCGGGCGCCCATGGATCTTCATCCGCGGCGTGCCGGCGATGAAATTCCTGCCGCCCGAGGGGCCGCTGGAAGTGGCTTTCGCCGGGCGCTCGAATGTCGGCAAGTCGTCGCTGATCAATGCGCTGGTCGGCCAGAAGGGTCTGGCACGCACCTCGAATACGCCGGGCCGCACGCAGGAACTCAACTATTTCGTTCCCGACGGTTTTTCCGGCGAAGGAACCGACCTGCCGCCGATGGCCTTGGTGGACATGCCCGGCTACGGCTATGCCGAAGCGCCGAAGGAGCAGGTGGATGCCTGGACGAAACTGGTTTTCGACTATCTGCGCGGAAGGTCGACGCTGAAGCGTGTCTATGTGCTGATCGACAGCCGCCACGGCATCAAGAAAAATGACGAAGAGGTTCTGTCGCTGCTCGACAAGGCCGCGGTTTCCTATCAGATCGTCTTGACCAAAACCGACAAGATCAAGGCTGCGGGCCTGCCGAAGCTGGTGGCCGATACGGCCGAAAAGATCCGCAAGCGCCCCGCCGCCTATCCCGGCATCCTCGCCACCTCCTCGGAGAAGGCCGAGGGCCTACAGGAGTTGCGTCAGGCGATCGGCCTGACGGTCGGCATCGCCGTCTGACAAAAGAGGCCGCCACCCTCGACGTTAGAAAAGTGGCGGCCATGCTGCCGATGGTCGTTACATTTTCGGCAATAACACCTTGTCGACCACGTGGATCACGCCGTTCGACTGCTTAACGTCGGCAATGGTGATGTGAGCGGTGCCGCCGGCCTCGTCGGTCAACGTCAGCTTGCCGCCCATTTCCGTGGCCTTGATCGTGCAGCCGCCGACCGTTTTCAGATCATATTCGCCGCCATTGCCCATCGACATTTTCCTGATGGCGGCGGCCATGTCATCGCCGGCGACGACATGGCAGGTCAGGATCTTCGTCAGCATCGCCTTGTTCTCCGGCTTCAGCAGCGTCTCGACCGTGCCGGGCGGCAGCTTCTTGAAGGCTTCATTGGTGGGCGCAAAGACGGTGAAGGGGCCTTTGCCCTCCAGCGTATCGACAAGGCCGGCGGCCTTGACGGCGGCGACCAGCGTCGTGTGGTCCTTCGAGTTGACGGCATTTTCGATGATGTTCTTGCTGGCGAACATCGGCGCGCCACCGACGGTCGGGTTCTTCGCATAGGCGAGGCCGGTCGCGGCCGAAAGCGTTACGGCCACTGCGGCGATGCGGATTGCGGTCTTCATCATGGCTTGTCCTCTTCCTCTTTTGCCCCGATCACATGGGGTCAGAGCAAGGTACGGAGGCGCCGAAGGAAGAGTTTCAGCCGCGATTCTTTTTTCGGAAGAAAGATGCTTTCAGGGCAAATGGATCGTGCCGGAGGCAATGACATCGCCCGTGGGCTTGCCCGTCGGCGAACCGCCGAAGGGCTCGACGCTGACGGCGATGATCGCGCCTTCCGTCAGCTTACCGTGGATCTCCTGCGGCAGGACGATCTCGCCCTCGCCGGTCTGCGGCAGGACGCCGAGCGCCTCGGCCGGCTCGCTGCCGCGGATCAGCCAGAGTTCCAATGATTTTTCCTGAGGCTGGCCGGCAGCGACCGGCGTCACCTTCAGTCGTCCGCTTGTGACGTCATAATCCGCCAGCAAATTGATGGGGCTGTTCTGTCCGGTAAGAGATGCGGTGAGCTGCCTGCCCGGCTGCGGCTTCGAGACGTTGTTCGTGACGGTGAAAACCAGAACGCCGGCTGCGAGAAACAAGGAACCGAAGGCGACGGACCGCCAGAGCAACAAAGAATTCCAGAGATTGGCGCCGAAAGCGGCTTCTCCAAAAATGCGCCTTTCGATCTTGGGAAAGACGGAGGCGGCCGGCGGGACCATGTCGTAATCGTCGTTGAATCCCGAAAGATTCTGCTCCCAGCGGCTGACGATGGCGGCGAACTGCCGATCGCTGCGCATGCGCCGCTCTACCTTCTGCCGATCCTCCAATGACAACACGCCGAGCACATATTCTCCGGCCAGGACTTCATCTCGGGAGCGACCTCCCTTGCTTTGATCGGGCGTACTCATCTGTCCATGCACTCTCTCAGTCTAATCAGGCTTCGGCGCAGCCAGGTGCGCATGGTATTCAAAGGCACCGCATATTGCTCGGCAAGTTCCTGGTAGCTTAGGCCATCCACATAGGCGCTGCGAACAGCCCGCGCCCGATCAGCTTCCAACTCTTCCATGCACCTGTCAATCCGCCTTCCCTCTCCCTTCACTATTGCCTGCTCTTCGGGTCCAGGTTCGGTATCAGCAAGATCATAGGCCGTATCAATTTCGTCTGCGACAGGTTTTCGGGCACGGATAGCATCGATCGATTGATTGCGCGCAATCGTGGTCAGCCACGGGATCGCCGGCCCTTCCGAGGCGATAAAGCGCTCCGCCCGCTGCCAGATTTTCACATAAACTTCCTGCAAAATCTCCTCGGCGTCCGTTCTATTGCCGAGGATACGCAGACACACGGCATAGAGTTTCGGACTCGTCTTCTTATAGAGCGCGACAAAGGCTTTCTGGTCGCGCATCGCGACCCGGCCGATGAGCGCCTCTATCTCCTCACTCGCCATCCGATCCCCCGATCGCGGCTTATTCAAGATATCTTAGGGGAAAAGCATCGGGCGGCAAGCTCACTCAAAGGATGATAATGGGCGGGGCGCGATATGACGCAGGAAAAACTAATCCTGTCACCATTATTCCCTCTGTCAAAAACTTGAGATAAAAGGCCGCGATCAATTTTACGGGGTGCCCCATGTCCGAATCCCAAAGCGAACTTCAAGCCAGCCTGCTCGCTCAGGCCCTACCCTATATGCAGCGTTATGAAAACAAGACCATCGTGGTGAAATACGGTGGTCATGCCATGGGCAATGCGGAGCTCGGCAAGGCGTTTGCGGCCGATATCGCGCTTCTGAAACAGTCAGGCGTCAACCCGATCGTCGTCCATGGCGGCGGTCCGCAGATCGGCTCCATGCTGACGAAGATGGGCATCGAATCGAAATTCGAAGGCGGCCTGCGCGTGACCGACGCCAAGACCGTCGAGATCGTCGAAATGGTGCTGGCCGGCTCGATCAACAAGGAAATCGTTGCGCTGATCAACCAGACTGGCGAATGGGCGATCGGCCTTTGCGGCAAGGACGGCAACATGGTCTTCGCCGAGAAAGCGCATAAGACCATCAAGGATCCGGATTCCAATATCGAGCGCGTGCTCGATCTCGGCTTTGTCGGCGAAGTGGTCGAAGTCGACCGCACGCTGCTCGACCTCTTGGCAAAGTCGGAAATGATCCCGGTCATCGCGCCGGTCGCTCCCGGCCGCGACGGCGCCACCTACAACATCAATGCCGACACCTTCGCCGGCGCCATCGCCGGCGCGCTCAGCGCCACCCGCCTGCTCTTCTTGACCGACGTTCCGGGCGTGCTCGACAAGCAAGGCCAATTGATCAAGGAACTCTCCGTCGCCCAGGCGCATGCGCTGATTGCCGACGGCACGATTTCCGGCGGTATGATCCCGAAGGTCGAGACCTGCATCGACGCGATCAAGGCAGGTGTCCAGGGCGTCGTCATCCTCAACGGCAAGACTGCCCATTCCGTGCTGCTCGAGATCTTCACCGAACGCGGCGCCGGTACGCTGATTGTCCCTTAAGGAAAAACACGCCCTCCCCAAGTTGGGAAGGCGTGGTTCTCTCATTGTCGGCAACTGCGCGTTCAACCGAAATCAGTAGAGCGCGTGTTTGCGCAGAAAAAGCCAGGATGATCAGGTCTGCTGATAGAGCGCCTCGGCCTCGCTCTTCAGCATTCCCATCACGGTCCTATAGGGCGCGGGGCCGTAGCTGATGCGGCTGACGCCGAGCCTGCCCATGGTGATGTTATCGGGCGTTGTCGGACGCACCATGATGTTGACCGGCAGAGGTGAGCGATCGCAGACGGCTTCGATGAATTCCGCGTCGACGAGCCCCGGCGCGAAAAAGCCGCTGGCGCCGGCCTCGGCAAAAGCGTCGGCGCGGCGGTAAGCTTCCTCCAGCAGAATCTGATGATGGGCCGTATCGCTTTCCTGCAGGAAAAGATCGGTGCGGGCGTTGATGAACAGCGGCATTTCCCGCCGGTCGGCCATCTCCCGGATGGCGCGGATGCGGGCCACCTGCATCTCAATCGGATGAACGCCGCGGCCGCCGACCACTTGATCCTCGAAATTGATGCCGATTGCGCCATGATCCATGATCTTTTCGACATTCGCGGCGACGGCATCCGGCTCTATGGCATAGCCGCCTTCGAAATCGACGGAGACCGGCAGGGGGCTCGTGACCGAAATCAGGCGGGTAATGACCGCCAGCAGCGACAGCGGTATTGCCTCGCCATCGCCGAAACCATTGGCCGCGGCGACCGACCAACTCCCCGTTGCCAGCGCTTTGGCGCCTGCTTCGGTGACTACCTTGGCCGAGCCGGCATCCCAGATATTGAAGAGGATCAGCGGATCGCCCTTCCGATGCAGCCTGGCGAACTCTGCCGCCTTTTCCACCTGACTCATACTATCCCCCTCCTGAAAAACCTCACCGGGCGCATTTGTCCTTGGTAACCGAAGAGGCACAGACTCCTCTCTAGCCGGCAAATAGCGCAGAACCCTAAAAATCAATCGGCAAAACCATAGCCTGCATTAGGATAGCCGACAATGTCTGCGATGTTTCTCATATACGCGGCATATTTTCCTTTTCCTCAGGCAATAGCACATGCCATAAGGCCGCCATGACCCAAACAAGAACGCTGCCTCAACCCGCCGATTTCTCGGATATCCGCGACTGGGTATTCGATCTCGACAACACGCTCTATCCGCATCATGTCGATCTCTTCTCGCAGATCGACAAGAACATGACGGCCTATGTTTCCGCACTCCTCCAGATGGAGCGGGACGAGGCGCGAAAGCTGCAGAAGCAATATTACCTCGAGCATGGCACGACATTGCAGGGGCTGATGATCCATCATCGCATTGACCCCAATGATTTCCTGGAGAAGGCGCATGCGATCGATTATTCGGCACTGATGCCCCAGCCGGAGCTCGCCGCCGCCATCAAGGCGCTGCCGGGCCGCAAATTCATTTTCACCAACGGCAGCGTCAAGCATGCGCAGGCGACCGCCGGCGCGCTCGGCATCCTCGATAACTTCGACGATATTTTCGACATCGTCGCGGCCGACTACGTGCCGAAGCCGGCAGGCAGCACCTACGACAAGTTCATGAGCCTCAATCGGGTGGACACGAAGCGCGCTGCCATGTTCGAGGACCTGCCGCGCAATCTTACCGTGCCGAAAGCGCTCGGCATGAAGACCGTGCTGCTCGTGCCGCAGAATCTCGAAGGCACAGTGATCGAATGGTGGGAGAAGACGAGCGGCGAGGACGATCATATCGACTATGTGACCGACGATCTGACCGCTTTTCTCAAGACCCTCGTTTAATGGTTTTTTAGGATCGGGTTACGAAAGTTTCATCCGCCTTACCGATGTTTAATTGGTCGTTTTTTGCCTTCAGCCGTATCGTTTGACCATTCTTCAGTACGAAAGGAAAAACGATGAACGGGAAAAAACTTCTTCTGGCAGGACTTTCCGCAACTCTTCTGGTCGGCGCCGCCGTCCAGGCAAGTTTTGCCGCTCCGCAGGCCCATGACGGCATGGGCGGCCCCGGCGGTCGCTGGCATCGCCCGGGCTTTTCGCCGGAAGTCGTCTATGTGCGCATGCTCAAGCAGTTCGATACCAACGGCGACATGAAGATTTCCAAGGACGAGGTCAAGGCCGGCGTCGACAAGATCTTTGACCAGATCGACACGAATAAGGACGGCGAGATCACCCCCGGCGAACTGCGCGCCTATCGCAAGGAGCGCATCAAGGAGTGGAAGGCCGAACGCGCCAAGGGCGCCGAGGATCAAGCTCAAGCCGATCAGGCCAAGGGGGATCAAGGCAAGGGCGACCAGGGCAAGGGCGACCAGGCTCAAGCGGATCAGGCTCCGAGCGGCGACAACCAGGATGCGGGCAAGCATCACGGTCACCACCCGCGCGGCCGCTTCATGCACGAAGCTGCTCTAATGCGCACGAGCCTGTTGTTCCAACGCGTCGATACGGATGAAAACGGCCAGATCAGCAAGCAGGAGGCCGAAGACGCCGCCAACAAGCTCTTCGACCGCATGGACCGCAACCATGACGGCGTGATCTCGCTGGACGACATGCCGAACCGTCCCCTGCTCTGAATGTTCGGTTGGGCACGATCCTATCCGAAAACCGCTTCATAGTTTTCGGGATCATTCCAGGCCATCGTCCCATGCTGAAAAGGCCCGCCCCGCAGACGCGACGGCGGGCCTTTCGTTTCAGTGTCCGTTATCGTGCTCGTAGAAGTCCGCGACGATCTTCCAGGCTTCGTCGGCGGTATCGACGAAGCTGATCAGCTTGACATCGTCAGGCGCGATGGTGCCGAATTCGGCGAGCGCATCGAAATTGATGATTTCGCGCCAGAACTTTTCACCGAACAGGATCAGCGGCAGGCGTTCCATGCGGCCTGTCTGGATGAGTGTCAGGCATTCGAACAGCTCGTCCAGCGTGCCGAAACCGCCCGGGAATACCGCGATCGCCTTGGCGCGCACCATGAAATGCATCTTGCGGATCGCGAAATAGTGGAAATTGAAGCTGAGTTCCGGCGTCACGTAGACATTCGGCGCCTGCTCGTGCGGCAGCACGATGTTGAGGCCGATGGAGGGCGCCCCCTCTTCTGAAGCGCCGCGATTGCCGGCCTCCATGACGCCGGGGCCGCCGCCGGTGACCACGACATATTCATGGAAGTCAAAGCCGGCGGAGTAGCGCGCGCAAAGCCGGGCGAATTTGCGGGCTTCCTCGTAGTAAACGGATGCCGCCTCGAGATTGGCGCGCTGCACATCATTGCGCGCCGCCCAGGCGCTGGTGCCGGGGGCTGGAATACGCGCGCCACCGAACATAACCACTGTTGAGTTGATGCCGCGTTCGGTAAGATACATCTCGGTCTTCAACAGTTCGAGCTGCAGCCGGATCGGCCGCAATTCCTCGCGGCAGAGGAAATCCTCGTCGGCATAGGCGAGCCGATAGGACGGCGACATGGATTGCGGCGTCTTCGGCACGGATTCGGCGCGCTTCTTGTCGGCCGAGCTCGACTTCAGAGGGTCCCATACCCCATCCTTGCGTCTCAGCCTGCCGTTCTTCCCCTTGCTCATCTACTGATGCCTTTCAAATCGATCATGACTGGCGTTCCAACAACTGACAGGAAGACCAAGCTCTTGCATATGCCCTACAATGCCTTGAATCCAAGCTCAATCGGCGCGGAAAAGACATTCCATTTTCGAGACCCATGCTATAGGACCAGTCAACTGCTTCCGGACCATTTCCGGAAATTACGATAGGCACCGACGTTTTAAGGAATTCCCATGAGCGCTACCGATCTCGTTTCTCTCGAAAAGACCCTCGAGGCTGCCTTCGAAAATCGCGATAACGTGAACGCGTCGACGCGCGGCGAAGTTCGCGACGCCGTCGAGACGGCACTCAACCTGCTCGATAGCGGCAAGGTCCGCGTCGCCGAACGTGGTTCCGACGGCAATTGGACGGTCAATCAGTGGCTCAAGAAAGCGGTGCTGCTCTCCTTCCGCCTGAACGACATGCAGATCGTCGACGGCGGCCCCGGCGGCTCGACCTGGTGGGACAAGGTGCCGTCGAAGTTCGAAGGCTGGGGTGAGAACCGCTTCCGCGAGGCCGGCTTCCGCGCCGTGCCGAACGCCGTCGTCCGCCGCTCGGCCTATATCGCCCCGAACGCCATCCTGATGCCTTCCTTCGTCAATCTCGGCGCCTATGTCGGCGAAGGTACCATGGTCGACACCTGGGCGACCGTCGGTTCCTGCGCCCAGATCGGTAAGCATGTACATCTCTCGGGCGGTGTCGGCATCGGCGGCGTGCTGGAGCCGATGCAGGCCGGCCCGACGATCATTGAGGACAACTGCTTCATCGGCGCCCGCTCGGAAGTCGTCGAAGGCTGCATCGTCCGCGAAGGTTCCGTGCTCGGCATGGGCGTCTTCATCGGCAAGTCCACGAAGATCGTCGATCGCGCCACCGGCGAAATCACCTATGGCGAAGTGCCGCCCTACTCCGTCGTCGTCGCCGGCGCGCTGCCGAGCGGCAACACGATGGCGAACGGCCAGCCCGCTCCCAGCCTCTACTGCGCCGTCATCGTCAAGCGCGTCGACGAAAAGACCCGCTCGAAGACTGGCATCAACGAGCTGCTGCGCGACTGATTTACAATTTTTTGGAAGCGCGGTTGTCACATCGCGCTTCCCTTATGCTTGCCGGGTGCGCATGCCTGTGCGATTGCTGCAATCGTGGCAAAGATTTTCGACTCATCGCCGATCCTTTGCCATCGCTTTGCCATTTCTCGCCGGATAAGTTGCCTCCGATGACCGTTACCAATCCCGTCACCAATCTGCAGACCCTCATTCGCTGTGCGTCTGTCACACCCGCCGAAGGCGGCGCACTGACCGCGCTTGCCGATATGCTGCTGCCGCTGGGCTTCAAAGTCGAGCGCATGACGGCGAGCGAGCCGGGAACGCCCGATATCGAAAACCTTTATGCCCGCCTCGGCACAGAGGGTCCGCATCTAATGTTTGCCGGCCATACGGATGTCGTGCCAGTCGGCGATGCCGCATCCTGGAGCCATCCGCCCTTTGCTGCCGAAATCGCTGGTGATGAGCTTTTCGGCCGCGGCGCCGTCGATATGAAGGGTGGCATTGCCTGTTTCGCCGCCGCAGTCGCCCGCCATATCGAGAAACATGGTGCCCCTACCGGCTCCATTTCCTTCCTGATCACCGGTGACGAAGAAGGCCCGGCCATCAACGGTACGGTCAAGCTGTTGCAATGGGCCGCCGAGCGGGGCGAGCAATGGGACGCCTCGCTGGTCGGCGAGCCGACCAATCCCGACCAGCTCGGCGACATGATCAAGATCGGCCGCCGCGGTTCGATATCCGGTTTCATCACGGTTCATGGCGTGCAGGGCCATGCCGCTTATCCGCACCTGGCCGACAATCCGGTGCGCAGCATCGTCAAACTGACCGAAGCGCTGCTCCATCCGCCCTTCGACGCCGGCACCGACAATTTCCAGCCGTCGAACCTCGAAGTGACGACGATCGACGTCGGCAACGCCGCAACCAACGTCATCCCCGCCAAGGCGACGGCTGTTTTCAATATCCGTTTCAACGACACATGGAGCGTCGAGACGCTGAAGGCGGAAATCCTTGCCCGCCTCGATGCCGCCGCAGCAGACCAAACGCTGCGGCCAGGTCGTGAGCCGACTAAATATGACATTGTCTGGTCCGAACGTCCAAGCCAGGTTTTCCTGACGCGCAACAATGCCCTGATCGCTTCGCTATCGTCGGCAATTGAAAATGTCACCGGACGCACACCGAAGCTTTCCACCACCGGCGGCACCTCGGATGCACGCTACATCAAGGATTATTGCCCTGTCGTGGAATTCGGTCTTGTCGGCCAGACCATGCACATGGTCGATGAGCGGGTGGCGCTATCGGATCTCGAAACCCTGACCGAGATCTACGAGACCTTCATCCAGCGCTGGTTTGCGAATGCCGACCTTTAGGGAAGTCCAATACTATCTGGCGGGCCTGTGGCTTTTGATTCGGATGGACGCCCGCGGCTTCCAATATCTCGACATATCAGACCGCGGCATGCTGCGATCCTTCTGGGCGATCCTCTGGAGCCTGCCGCCGATCGGCATTTCATGGCTCTGGTGGCAGCAGGCCTATCTCACCGCCATGCCGCCGGAAACCTCGACCGGCATGGCCTTCTTCTTTCGCCTGGCGCTGGTCGAGGCAGCAAGCTGGCTGGCGCCGCTGATACTGGCCGGCGTGCTACTGATGATCTTTCGTTTCGGCGACAAATTCGCGCCTATCGTCGTGGTGGTCAACTGGCTCGGCTTGCCGACTTCCTATCTCAATTCCCTGCTGATCGCGCTGCTCGCCTTCGTACCCGGTTCCAATGGGCTGGCGGCCATCCTGTGGCTGGCCTTGATGATGGCGATCGTCTTCTCGCTGGCGCGTATCCTCCGAATGATCTGCGGTGCGCATCCGCTTTTCGTCGGCGCACTGACGCTGATACTGCTGATCCCGACCATGCTGCTGACGGATTTTCTCCAGCGCTTCCTCGGCATCTATCCGCCGGGTTGAGTGGTTAGACACCTCTGACAAAGTGGCGGACGAAAGCCGTCATACGTCGTCACGTGCCATCACTGCCGGGCGATGTAGTCGCGGCAATATATTCACGGGTCATGTCTCGATATTTTCAGTTGCGCTGAATACATTCAATATAAACCATATATTAACCGCAATCTTAATGTATCCCCATAGTAGATGGTCATTGACGCATTCCGGTTTATTATAGCTCGTCTGCATGATGCAGCGATAAATTAGAGAGCTATGATATGCTTGATCTGCCAAAGATGATGCAATTACTATTATTTGCAGCTTTGATTATTTTATTTTTCCGCTGGGTGGTTGAGGACATGAACAGGTGACGCTCTGTTGCACCTGAGGATCTCAGTGCCGCGATAACCTGCTCCCCCCACAGTCTGCTACTCAAGTCGAGTCCCTCCCAAATATTGGCATGGCGCTTGGCCAGACCGCGATGTGTGCGGCCACACTTGATGTGGACGCAATTCGTGGCAATGGCGCGCTCATGTTCAATTTCGGTGGCGCAGCTCAGACGCTGAGTGTGTCAATTGACGGAGGCGGCCGCCGCCCGATGGGCTGGATGCCGCTCTCGGGGCTGAGGAGAGGGTGGAATCGACGCAGAAATGTTGTCGAAGGATAGTGTCGTCGCTGACAGGCATCCCGAGCCATCCAACGGAGGCTAGGAATCGTCCTGTTCGTCATCGGCGTCCACGGGCCCAACGCCGTCGCGATAATCCACCTGCATGAAATAGAGCCCATCCGGCGGAGCGACGGGGCCGCATGCCTTGCGGTCTCGCGCATCCAGCGCAGCGCGCACGTCGTCCACAGTCCACTTTCCCTCGCCTGCAAGCTTCAGCGTGCCGGCGAACGAGCGGATCTGATTGTGCAGGAAACTCTGCGCCGTGGCGCGGATTTCGATGAGCTCGCCATTGCGGGTCACATCCAGCCGGTCGAGCGTGCGCACCGGACTATTGGCCTGGCAATGGGCCGAACGGAAGGTGGTGAAATCATGCCGGCCGACCAGCGTCTGGGCCGCCGCATGCATGACCTCATGATCCATATCCTTCGGCACCCACCAGGCACGCCCGGCTTCCAATGCCAAGGGCGCACGGCGGGTGATGATGCGATAGAGATAGTGGCGGCGGATGGCCGAAAAGCGTGCGTCGAAGTGCGCATCAACCTCGGCGATATCGAGAATGGCGACCCGCTCCTTGGCAAGCCTCAGATGCGCATTGAGCGCATTGCGGAGCGTGTAGGTCTTCCATTCCTTAGAGAGGTCGGCATGCATGACCTGGCCCATCGCGTGCACGCCGGAATCGGTGCGTCCCGCGCCGCGAATGGAGACCTTTTCGCCAGTCAGAGACAAGATGGCGCCCTCGATCGCGCCCTGCACGGAAGGACCGTTGTCCTGGCGCTGCCAGCCGACATAAGGGATGCCGTCATATTCGACGGTCATGCGGTAACGAGGCATCAGGCTGGTCCCGCCGCCAACATCGTGCCCGGCACAATCGGCGTGCCGCGCAGGAAATCGGCCGCAGCCAGCGGCTTGCCGCCCGCCTTCTGCAATTTCGTCAGCCGGACGGCGCCGGAACCGCAGGCGATGACCAGACCGTCGGTCAGCACTTCGCCGGCCGCGCCCTCGCCTTCGGCAAGTTCGGAGCCGAGAACCTTGATCCGTTCTGGCCGGCTGGCGATCTCGGCCTCGAACCAGGCGCCGGGAAAGGGCGAGAGGCCGCGAATATGGTTGTGAACATCCGCAGCCGGCTTGCTGAAATCGATGCGTGTCTCGCTTTTATCGATCTTGGCGGCGTAGAGGACGCCCTCGGCAGCCTGCGCGGTCAGCGGCAGTTCATCATGCTCCAGCTTGTTCATCGCCTCGACCATCGCCTTGGCGCCAACCATCATCAGCTTGTCGTGCAACTCGCCCGCCGTCATCGTGTCGCCGATCTCCACTTCCCGCGTGAGTGCGACCGGACCGGTATCGAGGCCCTTGTCCATCTTCATCACCATCATGCCGGTCTTCTTGTCGCCGGCCATGATCGCCCGCTGGATGGGCGCAGCACCTCGCCAGCGCGGCAGCAGCGAAGCATGGCCGTTATAGCAGCCGAACTGCGTACCCGAGAGGATTGCCTCCGGCAGCAGCAGGCCATAGGCGACCACCACGGCGACATGGGCATCGAGCTCGCGAAAACGCTGGCGCTCTTCGGGCTCCTTGAAATTGACGGGCGTGAAAACCGGCAGGCCGAGCAGCTCCGCCGCCTGGTGCACCGGCGACTTCTGGAGATCGAGCCCACGCCGCCCGCCGGGCCTTGGCGGCTGCGTATAAACAGCGCAAATCCGGTGTCCCGCATCGACCAGCAACCGCAAAGTCGGCACGGAAAATTCGGGCGTTCCCATAAAGATGATGCTGAGCGACATGCGATCCGTCCGGCTGAATTCTCTCGTTTGGCATGATCTTGGCCAAAAACCGCTTTGCGATTTTTTGGCGATCAGGCCCTAACCGCCTTCAAACGGGTTTACGAGCTTAAGATCAAGCCCCTCGAAGTCTTTTGTGTTCCGCGTCGCCAGCGTCGCGCCTTGTGCTAGGCAGATGGCAGCGATCATGGCGTCCTGGACGGAGATCTGATGGCCGGTCCTTTCACGCCCCGCTCGAATGCGACCGGTTTCGATGGCCGATTGATGATCGAAACGCAGGATCCTGCCGCGAAAAGAAACGAGTTGCTCGTTGAACATTTGAATGTAGCGGTACGATCCCGTTCGAAGTAAGAAGCGTTCCGCCCCATAAGACAGCTCCATCACCACAATATCACAGAGATAGAGATTCATGATGGGTTGCATCTGAAACCATGCTTCGACATTGCGGTCGGTCACAGGCTTCGTCAATTCGGAGAGGATATTCGTATCGAGCAGGATCACTCGAAATCCTCAACTGGTCGGCCGAAATCCTTTTTCCGTTCCGCTTCGATCTCTTTCATGATGCGCCCATATTCTTCGGCAGCAGCAGCATCTTCGGTATAGAAAATGGGACGCAAAACATCCCACGCAGACAATCCGCTGCGACCGGCGTTAGCATCCTCCGCCACTAACGCCGCCCGCAAAAGCTCCTTTGCCTCGTCGGAGAGACTGCGGCCAGTCTGTTTTGCCCGCTCTGCGAGATCATGCTTCATGGCATCCGGAATATCGCGAATCAAAAGGTCGCTCATTCAGCACCTCCATTTGATATCACTGATATCATAGGCCTGCCCGGATGGTTTTTCAACCTTCCCTTCAGAGCGCCTTTGCCTTCGCCGCCTTGGTGAACTTTTTGATGACCATGTCGCGCTTCAGGCGCGAGATGTAGTCGATGAATAGCACGCCGTTCAGGTGGTCGATCTCGTGCTGAAGACAGGTGGCGAGGAGGCCGTCGGCCTCGACGATCTGTTCCTTGCCGTCGCGGTCGAGATGCTTGACGGTAACGCGGGCCGGACGCTCGACTTCGGCATAATAATCCGGAATGGAGAGGCAGCCTTCCTCATAAACCGAGCGCTCATCCGAAGAGGCGACGATTTCGGGATTGATGAAGACCAGCGGTTGCTTGTCCTCGCCTTCGCGCGACACGTCGATCACCAGCATGCGGCGGGCAACGCCGATCTGGATGGCCGCAAGGCCGATGCCTGGCGCATCGTACATGGTCGCCAGCATATCGTCGGCAAGGCGTTGGACTTCGGTATCGACGCGCTCGATGGGCGCGGAGGCCTGGCGGAGCAACGGATCGGGCAAAATGATGAGTGGCTTGATCGTCATGAAGTTTCCCATAACGCATCTTGCAGTGCGATGGAATTATTTAGATGGCGGTTGGAGGGTGTTTTTTCAACGCTTGCGACTTCAGGTCGATCATAACTCCCTAAATTTTGTTCACGTTTTGATCTGGATATTCTCCAAAGTTTTGTTATGGTGCAGGCACGAGTTCCACGAGTATCCGATATCATGTCCTTTATGCTCTTCGGCCAAGAGATTCCGGCAGTTCCTGTTCTGACCGGCCTTGTCATCCTGCTGCTGATCGCCGTTGTCGTCCTTGTCCTCAACAATAATGGGCGGCGGGGTGAGGAGGATATGCTGCGGGCCGAGGATGCCGAGCACAATATGGCGGCGCTTCTCCGGGCGCAGGCGGAAATGCAGGGACGGCTCGCCACCATGGCCGAAGTGTTCGGTTCGCGGCAGGCGGAGTTCAACCATGCCATCAATCAACGGCTCGACGGCATGTCGCAGCGGGTGACGGCGACGATCGGCGAGCAGACGCGCTCTACGCACGAGAACCTGCGCCGCCTGCAGGAGCGGCTCGCCGTCATCGACGCTGCGCAGAACAATATTCAGTCGCTGGCAAAGGATGTCGTCGGCCTCCAGGCAATCCTTTCCAACAAGCAGACGCGCGGCGCCTTCGGCCAGGCCCGCATGGAGACGATCATCGCCGACGGATTGCCGATGGGCGCCTATGCCTTCCAGCCGACGCTCTCCAACGGATCGCGGCCGGACTGCACCGTGCGCATGCCGAACGGCTCGCCGCCGCTGGTCATCGATGCCAAATTTCCGCTGGAGGCCTGGAACGCCATCCGCAACGCGGCGGCGACAGGCCCCGAGCAGGGCAAGATCGCCGCGCAGCAATTCCGCCGGGACCTCGAAGTGCATATTCGCGATATCGCCGAAAAATACCTCATTCAGGGAGAGACGCAGGATACGGCCTTCCTCTTCGTTCCCTCCGAATCGATCTTTGCGGAAATCCACGAGAATTTCGAAGCGATCGTGCAGAAGGCGCAGCGTTCGCGCATTGTCATCGTCTCGCCGTCGCTGCTGATGCTGTCGATCCAGGTCATCCAGGCGGTGTTGAAGGACCAGCGCATGCGCGAGCAGGCACATATGATCCAGGGCGAAGTGGCGCATCTGATGAACGATCTTTCCCGCCTCGACGAGCGGGTACGCAAGCTGCAGGGGCATTTCGCCATGGCGCAGAAGGATGTCGACATGATCGTCACCTCCGCCGACAAGCTGGCACGCCGCGGCGAGAGGATAGAAGCGCTGGAATTCGAGGCCGCCGGCGAGCCGACGAAGGCGACCACCGACGACCGGCCGAAACCGATCGACAACCGCACCGGCCAACTCAAGCTCAGGGTGGTTGACGAGGACTGATCGCTTCGGGCAGTGTCGCGCCAAATCAATGCATGATCCTCAAACCTATAAATCGGTTCTGAATGGATCATGCGACATCAACAAGCAGGGCGGAACATCCCATGATCACCATTTTCGGCTCCATCAATATGGACCTCATCGCCACCACCGACCGTCTGCCGAAGCCGGGCGAGACCGTGGCGGGCAACGGCTTTTCCACCGCTGCCGGCGGCAAGGGCGCCAATCAGGCCTTGGCAGCGCGGCGTGCCGGCTCGACGGTGCGTTTGACCGGCGCTGTCGGCAATGATGGTTTCGCCGAGCCTGCGCTTGCCCTGCTTAACGCCGCCGGCACCGATCTTTCCACCGTCAACCACGTTTCCGAGCCGACCGGCACTGCCCTGATCCTCGTTGGCGGCGATGGCGAGAACATGATCGCCGTCGTGCCCGGCGCCAACGGCACGATAACAGCCGAACAGGCGACCGCAGTGGTCGATACGCTGAGCCCGAGCGATACGCTGATGCTGCAATTCGAAATCCCGGTCGCCGCCGTTGAGACCGCGCTCGCGGCGGCAAAGGCCAAGGGCATCCGCACCGTTCTCAATCTCGCCCCCCTCATTCCCGATGCGGCACGGCTCGGACGTCTTGCCGACATCGTCATCGCCAACGAGACGGAATTCGAAAGGCTGGCAGGCCAGGACAATATGTCGGCCAGCGATCGCGAGGCGGCACTAATCCGTCTGCATGGCGAAACGGGTCAGACGCTGATCGTCACGCTCGGCGGCGACGGCGTCATTGCCATCCGCGATGGCGAACTCTCGCGTGCCAAGGGTCTCGTCATCGAGCCGGTCGATACCGTCGGCGCCGGCGACACCTTCTGCGGCTATTTTGCCGCCAGCCTCGACCAGGGCCTGGATTTTCATGCGGCTCTGCGCCGGGCCGCGGTCGCCGGTTCGCTCGCCTGCCTGAAGCCGGGCGCGCAGCCATCGATTCCGGTTGCAGGCGACGTCGCCGCGCGTCTTTGAGACCCACCATTCCTAGCCGCACAAATTAATTAAATTTTTGCGCTTCACAATCATTCTCCTCCTGCCTGCCTTGGGTTTGCTCCCCCGCGGCGGGCGCTCACGGCGGCCCCATGATAGGGCCACCCTGCGCCGACCTTGCTCCGGATAATGTGCATCCGGCGCATCGTTCTCTCGAGGAAATGATGTCCATCTTTCATATGAAGTCGCTCGCGGCCAAGCTCATCCTGGTCACTGGGGTAGCGATTGCGCTTGTCCTGTTCGTCTCCAACTTCCTGCTGATTTCCCAGACGCGCGATCGCGTGGAAATGCTCACCATGGATCAGGCCAATAGCGAGGCCAAATCCATCTCCAATGAAATTGCCGCCAATGTCGGCGAACTCGCCAGCGCCGCCCGCTCCATGGCCGCCATCATCGGCCGCGGCCACGAGGGCCACACCTTCGATCGCAAGGGCATTATCAATATCCTCAAGGCCAATGTCGAGCAGAACGCCTTCGCCTTCGGCAGTTGGTTCTGCGAAAAGCTCGGCACATTCGACGGCAAGACAACTGAACTCGCCAACAACAAGGACGAAGGCGTCAACGACAAGGGCGTGTTCACACCCTATTGGTCGAAGACGAAGGACGGCGGCATCCAGTTCTCCACCTTCGACAACGACTACACCGCCGCATGGTGGAAGCTCGCCGCCGACAGCGGCAAGGGCGCCATCACTCCGCCATACTTGGCTGAAGGCACCGAAGTTCCGACGACCATGAGCTCGATCGCCTATCCGGTGATGTCCGGCGGCAAGATGATCGGCGTCTCGGGCGTCGATATCTCGCTCGCTTCACTTTCCGTCAAACTGCAGAACCTCCATCCCTTCGGTTCCGGCCGCGTCCTCCTGCTCTCCCAGGACAACAAGTGGCTGGTGGCGCCGAACAAGGACCTCCTGATGAAGGACTATAGCGGCGAGGGCGCCGATGCCATCAAGGCGGCATTGACCTCGTCGGCGACGGGCTTGGTGAAAAACCTTAGCGATAACGGCGGAGAAGAATTCGACCGTGTGGTCTATCCGTTCGCCGTGCCCGGCCTCAATGCCACCTGGGTCGTCCTCGTCGATGTGCCGCACAGTGCGATTGCCGCGCCCGTGCGCGACCAGACCTATATGATGATCATCGGCGGCGTCCTCGTGCTGGTTGCTGTCATGCTGGCGCTCTACGCCGCCGTGCGCGCCTTCGTACAGAAGCCGCTCGGCGGACTGGTCGCCAGCGTCAACGATCTCAGCGCCGGCAACTATGCCGAACCCGTCGAGGGCCAGAACCGTGCCGACGAGATCGGCTCGGTCGCCAAGGCGCTCGAAGGCTTCCGCTTCGCCCTTGCCGATACCAAGCGGCTGGAGGCCGAGGCCAACGACCAGCGCCGTGCCGCCGAAGGCGAACGTTATCGCTCGGAAGCGGAGCGAAGCGAAACCGTGGCGCTGCAGCGGCGCATCGTCACCATTCTCGGCCAGAGCCTGGCCGAGCTTTCCAAGGGCAATCTCGGCCACCGCATCGCCGAGGAATTCCCCGGCGAATACGCCCAGTTGAAGCAGGACTTCAATGCCGCACTCGCCAGCCTGGAAGAGACGGTGCACACGATGAACCTCAGCGTCGGTAATATCGGCAGCGGCACGGGCGAGATCAGCAACAGCGCCTCGGACCTTGCCCGCCGCACCGAGCAGCAGGCGGCAAGCCTGGAAGAAACCGCTGCAGCGCTCAACCAGCTTACGGCTCAGGTCAATTCCAGCGCCGAAAATGCCCGCACGGCTGCCAGCAGCGTCAACGCGGCATCCGAGGATGCCGGACGCTCCGGCGAGATCGTGCAGAAGGCGATCTCCTCCATGCATGGCATCGAGCAGTCCTCGCAGGAAGTTTCGCGCATCATCGGCGTGATCGACGAGATCGCGTTCCAGACCAACCTTCTCGCTCTGAATGCCGGTGTCGAAGCAGCGCGTGCCGGCGAAGCCGGCAAGGGCTTTGCAGTCGTGGCGCAGGAAGTGCGCGAGCTGGCGCAGCGTTCGGCCAATGCCGCAAAAGAGATCAAGACCCTGATCAACACCTCGGCCGGCCAGGTCAAGGAAGGCGTCGATCTCGTCGGCCGCACGGGCAATGCGCTACACAAGATCGCCGAGCAAGTGATGGAGATCAACGGCCTCATCCGCCAGATCTCGGCTTCTGCCAGCGAACAGGCGATCGGGCTGAAGGAAATCAACTCGGCCATGAACCAGATGGACCAGGTGACGCAGCAGAATGCCGCGATGGTGGAAGAAACCACCGCCGCCAGCGTGACGCTGAACGACGAGGCCCAGACGTTGAAAACGCTCGTCGCCCGCTTCCGCGTATCGCATGGCGGCCAGGATAATGCCTCCGCACTGCGCGCTGCCGCTCAGCAGATGCGCACGCCGGCCCCAGCCCCTGCCCGCAGTGTTACCCCGGCCGCCGCTCCAGCGCGCAAGGCGCGTCCGCAGACCCAAGGCGCAAATGCGCTGGCGCAGGGTGAATGGGAAGAATTCTGAGCCGACTAATGAAACCATAAAAGGCCGCCGGAGCGATCCGGCGGCCTTTTCCTATTCCTGCGGCAGCAAAGTCAGATGCGTGCAAAGCGCTCGGTCAGCAGCGCAAAGAAGCCGTCTGCATCGACATGGCGCATGACCTTGGCGTTGCGCTTACGGTCAGTGACATGCCACCAGTCGACAACGGTCATACCGACGGTCAGCTCCGATGTCACTTCGATCTCGACATTGCAATCGCGGCCTTTGAAAAGCTCCGGCTTCAGCAGATAAGCGATGACGGTGGGGTCGTGCAACGGACCGCCGTCAGAGCCATATTTTTCGATATCGAAACGCTCGAAGAATTCCAGCATCTCGACCATTGCCTTGGCCGGAGCAGTGCCAACGGCGGCGATAGCAGCCACACGATCCTTGCGGGTCAGAAGCTGGTGGGTCACGTCGAGCGGCATCATGACGACAGGTACGCCGGAGCGGAAGACGACATCGGCCGCTTCCGGGTCGACATAGATGTTGAATTCAGCCGCCGGCGTGATGTTGCCGCCTTCGAAGAAGCCGCCGCCCATCATCACCAGCTCGCGGACGCGCGCGATGATGTCGGGCGCCTTCTGGAAGGCGAGCGCGATATTGGTGAGCGGGCCAAGCGTGCAGAGCGTGACCGCGCCGGCCGGCTCGTTGCGCAGGGTGTCGATGATGAAGTCGACGGCATGACCGGGCTGAAGCTCCATGGTCGGCTCCGGCAGGTCAGGGCCGTCAAGGCCGGTCTTGCCGTGGACATGTTCGGCGGTGACCAGCTTGCGCTTGAGCGGCGCATCGGCGCCGGCAAAAACCTTCACGTCGCGGCGGTTGCAGAGCTCGCAGACGATACGGGCATTGCGGCTCGTCAAACTCAGGGGCACATTGCCGGCGACCGTGGTGATGCCGAGTACGTCGATTTCCTCACGACTTCCGAAGGCGAGCAAAATCGCGGCGGCGTCGTCCTGGCCGGGATCGGTATCGATGATAATTTTTCTGGGCTCGGTCATCTCTGGGCTTTCCTCCGGTGCGGCTTGGCAGTCTTGATGCGAGCCCGTTTAAGCTTTGTCAAGCAGCCGGATGCCGGCGTGGCCATTGGCATTGCGATACCGGAAGTAATCTCGCAAATGCGAAGGCCGCGCCTCCTTGCACTCCCCCGCCCCTGCTCCCATATTACACGTAACCGGGTGCTGAAAGATCAGGTCCGGAAAGGTCGCTTGACACCAAGGACTTGAGACATGAGCCGGACCACTCCCTTTGCCAGCCCTCTGCTTCTGGGCTTCGACACCATGGAAAAGACGCTGGAGCGGATTTCCAAGGTCAGCGATGGTTATCCCCCTTACAATATCGAACGCATGCGGGCCGACCGCCTCTCGGGCGAGCCTGAGCGCCTGCGCATTACGCTTGCGGTTGCCGGCTTCTCGGAAGACGAGCTCGATATCACCACGGAAGAAAACCAGCTTTTGATCCGTGGGCGGCAGGTGGAGCATGAGGAGCGCGATTATCTCTATCGCGGCATTGCGGCCCGTCAGTTCCAGCGCGTCTTCGTTTTGGCAGACGGCATGCAGGTGCTCGGCGCCGTCTTGAAGAACGGCCTGCTTTCCGTCGATCTCATTCGGCCGGAACCGGACCGGATGGTAAAGAAAATTAACATTTCGGTATCACAGTAAGACAACGGCAGATTGCCGCTGGTCCCTCATGCTGGAGGTACGAACATGCTTTTGAGAGAAGCCACTGCGCGCCTGACTCAATCCGAACTCGCCAATATTGGTGCGGGTGAGGTTGCCTATGTCAGAAAGATCCATTCGGACGAAGTGTCCCGTTGCTTTCCCGAGGCGCCGGACATCGATCCGAATGTCGACCTCTGGGCGCTTTTCGGCGCCGATGGCACTCCGATTCTTCTGACCGACAACCGGTCCAGCACCTTCTATAAGGCGGCTGAGGACGAGCTGAAGACGGTCAGCCTTCATTGAGGGCTCCGTGCCATTAGTTGATCGAGGCGCTGCGACCGCGATTGCGTCAGAGCATTCCTATCCCGGTGTAATGCCCCTCTCAACCGGCGCTGACGCTCGTCCTTCTCCCGCGGAGGAGAAGCTGTAACTCCACCTTCCAAACTGGCTGACATGCACATGGCAATAGCTTCTTCACCCTAACGGGTAGAAAGGAGGATTTGAGCGATTTCGCGCCGCGAAATTGCGAGAGGCGGGATTGCCGCTTAAACTCTCTTGAACGTCAGATAGGCCGAAGACCGTCCCTCGCGCCGGGCTTTTGCCTCATAGCGCGTGCTGGGCCAGCCTTCATAGGGCGTCAGCCAGTCGCTGGCATTGTTTGCCATCCATTCAAAGCCGCCATGGGCGGCGCAGTGCTGCAGCGTCCAGTTGACATAGGTGTCGATGTCGGAGGCGAAGCAGAAGATGGCGCCGGGCTTCAGGACGCGGTGAAAGCGATCGAGATTGACCTGCGAGACGAAGCGGCGCTTCCAGTGTTTTTTCTTCGGCCAGGGATCGGGATAGAGCAGATCGATCTGGTCGAGGCAGCCCTCCGGCAGCCAATCCAGCAGTTGCGTGGCGTCGTCATTATAGACGCGGATGTTGCGCGCGCCGGTTTCGTCGACGCGGGCAAGCAGCTTCTGCATGGAATTGACGAAGGGCTCGACGCCGATAAAGCCGGTCGCCGGAGATTCCAGCGCCCGGTGGATCAGGTGTTCGCCGCCGCCGAAGCCGATTTCCAGGCGCAGACGCTCGGTCTGCACCGGGAACAGATCATTCAGCGGCTGCGGCGCCGGTGCAGAGAGATCGACGATATATTGCGGCAGCAGCGCTTCCAGCCTTTCGGCCTGCTGGCCGCGCAAAGGCTTTCCCTTGCGCCGGCCGAAGAATGCTTCCGTCGCCCGCGACCGGCGCTCGGTATCGATCATGCAGCTTCCCGGGTCTTCACAGCTTCCTTCAGGGCCTTGACGAGGTCCGTGCGCTCCCAGGAGAACGAGCCGTCGCGGCCTGCTTTGCGGCCGAAATGGCCGTAAGCCGAGGTCTTCGCGTAAATCGGCTTGTTAAGGTCGAGATGGCGGCGGATGCCGGTCGGCGAAAGGTCCATGTTCTTGCGGATCGCCGCTTCGATCTGGTCTTCGCTGACGCCCTTGCCGGTGCCGTGCAGGTCGACATAGATCGACAGCGGCTGAGCAACGCCGATGGCGTAGGAGAGCTGGATCGTGCAGCGGTCGGCAAGAGCGGCGGCTACGACGTTCTTTGCGAGGTAGCGCGCAGCGTAGGCAGCGGAACGGTCGACCTTGGTCGTGTCCTTGCCGGAGAAGGCGCCGCCGCCGTGCGGTGCAGCACCGCCGTAGGTATCGACGATGATCTTGCGGCCTGTCAGGCCGGCATCACCATCCGGACCGCCGATGACGAACTTGCCGGTGGGATTGATGTACCAGTTGCAGTCGGCCGCGATCTTCAGCTCGCCGAGAGCTTCGCGGATATAGGGTTCGACGACGGCGCGAACCTTCGCCGAATCCCAGCTATCATCGAGATGCTGGGTGGAAAGAACGATCGAGGTCACTTCGGTCGGCTTGCCGTCGACGTAGCGGACGGTCACCTGGCTCTTGGCGTCCGGGCCGAGCTTGGCGACTTCGCCGTCGCCCTTCTTGCGGGCGGCAGCGAGGAGCTGCAGGATCTTGTGCGAATAGTAGATCGGCGCCGGCATGAGGTCCGGCGTTTCGCGGCAGGCATAGCCGAACATGATGCCCTGGTCGCCGGCACCTTCATCGCCCTGCTGGTCGGCGGCGTTGTCGACGCCCTGGGCGATGTCGGCGGACTGCGAGTGCAGGAGAACGTCGATGCGCGCCTTCTTCCAATGGAAGCCGTCCTGTTCGTAACCGATATCCTTGATGGCGCGGCGGGCAGCGGCCTTGAACTTCGAGGGATTGATGACGTCGTTGCCATCCTTGTCCTTCTTCATCAGGCTCGGCGGCAGACGAACTTCGCCGGCGATGACGACGCGGTTGGTGGTGGCAAGGGTCTCGCAGGCAATGCGCACGCCCCAGGGGTTGACGCCGGTCTTTGCCGCTTCGCGGTAGACCAGATCGACGATTTCGTCGGAGATGCGGTCACAGACTTTATCCGGGTGACCTTCGGCAACAGACTCGCTGGTAAACAGATAATTCGCGCGCATATGGGATTCCCCTCAAAGAACAAATCTCCGCTTTTGATATTCGTCTCGAGCGCGAAAAACAAGCCACAGAAGGACATAAATATATCTTTATATCCCGGCGAAAGTGATAAAATTTTGCCATAAACATGGAAAAGGCGGCCAAAATGACCGCCTTGCGACTTTGCCACTGCAGCGCTGCTTAAAAACGCTTATTCGGCGTCGGCCTCGGCTGCGAGGGCCTTGACGAGCTCGACCACCTTGCGGCGGACCTTGCCATCGGAAATTTTCACGAAGGCGCGGTTGAGCTGCAGCCCTTCCGAGGAAGAGAGAAAATCGACCACATAATTGGAACTGGAAGCCTCGGCCATGCCGCCGGCGGTTGCCGCATGCTCACCCGGCGCGTCCTCGAAGAAGAAGGAAACCGGAACGTTAAGAATGCTGGAAATATTCTGAAGACGGCTGGCGCCAACGCGGTTGGTGCCTTTCTCATACTTCTGAATTTGCTGGAAAGTGATTCCGAGGCTCTCGCCGAGCTTCTCCTGGCTCATGCCCAGCATGGTACGGCGGAGGCGGATGCGGCTACCGACATGGATGTCGATGGGGTTCGGCTTCTTTTTGTTCTCAATCATCATAATTGCCCTAACATAGGTTGAATTCAGGTCCTGCCATCCGGTGCCCTTAACCACCCCTATAACGCTACGTTGCAGCCGACGCCCCACCCGGCTTCTAGTTTACGTTCAAAAGGCAGACAACAACCACTATGCAATTTTAGGGTTTTTTGGTCAATTCGCCCTTGAAATAAAACCCATGCGTGAAATCACAGCGATTATACCGACTACCCCGATTGCCAACCAGAAGTATGCATTTCGTATCCTATCGTCGATAGGCGACACGGTTGCGCTACTCAAAGTGGCGTCGACAAATCCTTGCTCATTAAAGTCGATTCCGGAAATCAAACGTCCGTGAGCGTCGACATAGGCCGAAACACCCGTATTGGCGCTGCGAATCAGCGGCAAACCCTGTTCGACAGCCCTTACCCGCGCCTGCAGGAAATGCTGATAGGGGCCTGGCGTGTCGCCGAACCAGGCATCATTCGTAACGTTCAGAATGGCGTTGGCTTGCTGGATTTCCGGTGTCATTTCGTTCGGGAAAATGATCTCGTAACAGATCAGCGGATAAAGTTTGACGCCGCTTGGCAGCGTCAGCAACTGCCGGCTGGCGGCCGCTGAAAACCCGCCCGGCAACTCGATGACATTCTGAATTCCGAGATAACCGAGGATGTTTTCGAAGGGCACGTACTCGCCGAACGGCACAAGATGGGTCTTGTCGGAGGCGCCGATAATCTGGCCGCGGCCGTCGATCACATAGATGGAGTTGTAATAGCGCGGCTCGAGACCGGGACCCATGTCCTCGACGCGAACGGCGCCGGTGATCAGGATCTGGTCATCGTCGAGCTGATCGGCAATGCGGGTCAGCGCGTCCTGATTATCCGTCAAAATAAAGGGGATAGCGGTCTCCGGCCAGACGATGATGTCGGGCCGTTTGCCACCATTGATGGGCGGCTGCACCGAGAGCGACAGATGTTTGTCGAAGATCGCGGCGCGGTCGGCATCGGTGTCCATCTTGGCTTCCTGGTCGATCGCGGGCTGGACGATGCGCACCACCGGCGCCGTCTTGCCGCCGCTCGCCAGGGGTTCCGGCAGACTGAGCGCATAATAGCCGTAACCGAAATGCGCGGCGGCGATGAGTGCGGCGAGCCCGATCCCCGGCACCCGCCCCTGGCGCGTTCCAAGTAGTGCCGGGGACGCGAAAACGAAGACCGCAAGCACGGTGACGCCGAGCACGCCGATCACATGCGCCGATTGCATCATCAGCGGAATGGGCATGGCGCCGTAGCCGATGGCATTCCAGGGAAAGCCGGTGAAAAGGAAGCTGCGCAGCCATTCCAGCAGGCCAAAGGCGAAGGCGAGTGCGGCAATGCGCCCCATGCCGTCGGACCAGAGCAGCCGGGCCAGCGCCGCCGCCACGCCATAGAAAATCGCGAGAAACGCCGGCAGACCGAGGATCGCCAGCGGCAGCGCCCAGGCGAACGCATCGGCATCGATCAGAAGCGCATGGCCGAGCCACCAGAGACCGGCGACGAAATAACCGAAACCGAACAGCCAGCCGATGGCAAAAGCCGGCCAGAGGCGCCCAAGGAAGCCGCTATCGGGACCGGCGGCAGCGCCATCCAGCAGCCAGACAAGCAGCGTGAAAGAGACGAACATCGCCGCGAAGAAGCCGAAGGGCGGCAAGGCGAGGACGCCGATTGCTCCGGCAACGATGGCGAGAAATGCGCGCTTGAAACCCCAGACGAGGATAACCTTGCCCGAAAGCCGTTCCATGCGCGCGCTCCGTCCAAACTGCGAATCATTGGCCGCAGTCTTTCAAAAAAGCAGCGGTTTGTCCTGCTGAAGCGCCATTTATTGGCTGGCCGTGTTCCGTTCTGCCGAAGGTTCGTCCGGAAGCGTATCCGGCGACGGCAAATCGCGCTCGAGTACGCCACCTTCCCCCTCGGCCTTGGCCGGACGGCGGCGCACGGCATGACGCTTACGCGTGATGCGAACCCGTTTGATGCGGCGCGGATCGGCATCGAGGATATGGAATTCGAAGCCTGGCAGCGCCTGGACGAGCTCGCCGCGCACCGGGATCCTGCCGAGCGCCGAGAAGATCAGGCCGCCGAGCGTATCCACCTCGTCCACCTGCTCGCTGATGTCGAAATCGGTGCCGATGGCGGCGGCAATCTCTTCCAGCTCGACGCGGGCATCGGCGACGAAAACGTCTTCGGAGACACGCTTGAACATGACTTCCTCGTCGTCATGTTCGTCATCGATATCGCCGACGACCATTTCGACGATGTCCTCATGTGAGGCGAGGCCGTCGGTGCCGCCATATTCATCGATGACGAGGGCCATCTGCGTGCGGTTGACCTGCATGCGGCGGAGAAGATCCGACGCCAGCATGGAGGGCGGCACGAACAGGATTTTTCGGATGATGCCGGCTTCGGCGAGCGTCTTCTGCAGGTCGACGCGCGAAAGGTCGAAATTCGGCTTGGCCGAGCGCGGAGGCTTCTCAGTCGGGCTCGCAGTCGACGCAGATGCCGCTGCCGCCGCCTTGCCATTGCTGCCGCGGCGCTTGTTGCGCGCCTGCTTGGCGACATAAGACAGTAGGTCGCGGATATGCACCATGCCGCGCGGATCATCGAGCGTTTCGGCATAGACCGGCATGCGCGAGCGACCACTCTCCTCGAACAGGATCATCAGCTCGCCGATGGTGATATTCTGGTCAACCGCCTCGATATCGGCGCGCGGCACCATGACGTCCTCGACACGCACCTCGCGGAAACGGAGGATGTTGTGCAGCATTGCCCGCTCGTCCGGCGAGAAAGCGTCGTCATCGGTGGCGTTGGTCATCAGCGCGTCGGCGAGATCCTCGCGCAGACGTGCAGAGCCTTGAGCTGGGCGCAAAATGCGCGCAGCGCGGGCCCAGAAGGATGAGTGTGATCGTTTGCCGCTACTACTGCCCGCCTCATCGGAGGAGGCTGTTTCGGCTCCGTCTTTGGCCTCGGGGGCCGGTCTTGTCGTAAAGTCGCTCATTGTTCCTGATCAGACAGGGTTCAGTCAAATGGGGTCCTGCCCCGCATAGGGATCAGATAGGCCAAGCTCCGCCAAAATGCGAGTCTCCAGCCCCTCCATTATTTCGGCTTCGCTATTATTCATATGGTCGTAGCCGAAGAGATGCAAGAAACCATGCACCATCAAATGGGTCAGATGGTCATCAAAACTCTTTTCCAGCTCGACCGCCTCGCGCTCCACCGTCTCTTTGGCGATGATGATATCGCCGAGCATCGGGCCGGGTCTGCCGCCCGGCGCCAGCGGAAAAGCGGGGAACGACAGGACATTGGTCGCCTTGTCCTGCTCGCGCCATTCCGCATTGATCTCCCGGATCGAGGCATCGTCGGTGAAGACCAGCGACAATTCCGGCGCCATTTTCGGAAAAGGCTGCTTCTCGTATTTTTCGAGATAGGCCACAGCCGCGCCCAACACGCGCTCGGCCAGGGCCTGCAATGCCTCTTCCGAGGGCCAGCCGCCCTCTTCGACGCTGATCTGTATATCGAGATCGGCCATCAGATCTGCGGATCGGCCTCACCACCAGCGACGGGGGCGAGGTAGTTCGAGTCGTAAGCCCTGACGATGCGCGCCACCAAGGGATGACGGACGACGTCTGTGTCCTTGAAGCGCACGATGGTTATACCTTCGACGTCGTTCAGGAGCTGCAAGGCCTCCACCAGGCCGGATTTGACACCGCGCGGCAGGTCGATCTGGCTGGGGTCGCCGGTGATGATCATGCGCGAATTCTCACCGAGACGCGTCAGGAACATCTTCATCTGCATCGAGGTGGTATTCTGCGCCTCGTCGAGGATGACGGCGGCGTTGGCAAGCGTGCGACCACGCATGAAGGCGAGCGGAGCGATTTCGATGACGCCAGCGGTGATGGCGCGTTCGACCTTGTCGCCCGGCATCATGTCGTAGAGCGCATCATAGAGCGGGCGGAGATAGGGGTCGACCTTCTCCTTCATATCGCCGGGCAGGAAGCCAAGACGCTCGCCGGCTTCGACGGCCGGGCGCGACAGGATGATCTTCTCGACCGCGCCGCGCTCCAAAAGCTGAGCGGCGTGGGCAACGGCGAGATAGGTCTTGCCCGTACCGGCCGGACCGACGCCGAAAACCATCTCGGAACGGTCCATCGCCCTGATATAGGCGTCCTGCGTCGGCGTGCGCGCGATGATCGTCTTCTTGCGCGTCGAAATCTGCGCCATCGTCAGCTTGGCTTTTTTCTCCATCGTCGGCAGCGTCAGTTGGTCATCGGCGGCAACCGCCATGCGGATTGCTCCTTCCACGTCGGAGCGCTCCACATTCCCACCTTTCTGCAGCTTGTCATAGAGATAATCGAGCGTGCGGCGCGCCTGGTTGGTGGCCAGCACATCACCCGTGATAATGACGGAATTGCCGCGTGCGCGTGCGTCGATGCCCAGACGCTCTTCGAGCAGCTTCAAATTCTGATCGAACTGTCCGAAAAGTTCGCTGGCGAACCGATTGTTCTCGAACGTCAGGATGAAGTGATTGGCGTCGCTCGCGGTGCGTGGCTGGCGCGATGAAGAAGAAACCAATTCCTGTCCGTTCAAGCGGTCCGGCTCCTTTGCCTGGTCCGGAACCTAAAGCAACTCAGCAAAAAGGCTGTTCGTGCTGGTTCCGATGATTCGTACATTGATAATGTCACCGATTTGCGATGCTTTTGCATCAACATTCACAGATTGCAGCCAAGGAGATCGGCCGATCAACTGACCCGGCATGCGGCCCGGCTTCTCCAGCAGTATATCGACCACCTTGCCGACACAGGCGTCAGCGAAAGCGTGCTGCTGCTTCAAAAGCAGCGCCTGCAATCGTTCCAGTCGTTCCGCCTTGATCTCTTCCGGCACTTGGCCCTTCAATTCCGCACCCGGCGTTCCAGGGCGCGTCGAATATTTAAACGAGAAGGCTTGCGCATAGTTCACCTCCTCCACAAGACGAAGTGTATCCGCAAAATCCTGCTCTGTCTCCCCCGGGAAACCGACAATGAAATCACCCGAAAGGGCGATATCCGGCCGTGCCGCACGGATTTTTTCGATCAAAGCGAGATATTCCGCCGCCGTGTGCCGCCGATTCATCGCTTTGAGGATGCGGTCGGAACCGGATTGAACCGGCAGATGGAGATAGGGCATCAAGGTGCGCAAATCGCGATGGGCCGCAATCAACCGGTCGTCCATGTCGCGCGGATGGCTGGTGGTATAGCGCAGCCGGGCAAGGCCCGGGATTTCAGCCAGCAGGTAGAGCAAGTCGCCGAGACTCCAGGCTTCGCCCTTCGGCCCGGTTCCGTGCCAGGCATTGACATTCTGGCCAAGCAGCGTGATTTCGCGCACACCGCCATCCACAAGTTTTTGCGCTTCCTCGACGATCTGGGCGACCGGACGGGAGACTTCGGAGCCGCGCGTATAGGGAACGACGCAGAAGGTGCAGAACTTATCGCAGCCCTCCTGCACGGTCAGAAAGGCGGTGACACCTCGGGCGCGAATTTTGGTGCTCTCGGCGATCGGCAGATGTTCGAACTTGTCTTCGATCGCATATTCCGTATCGACCACGCGCTCGCCTTCCTTGGCGCGGCGCAGCGCGTCCGGCAGGCGATGATAGGTCTGCGGGCCGATGACGACGTCGACAGCGGGCGCGCGGCGGAGGATTTCCTCGCCCTCGGCCTGGGCGACGCAGCCGGTGACGCCGATCATCATGTCGCGGCCATCGGCGGCCTTGCGCTTCTTCATCTCGCGCAGGCGCCCGAGTGCCGAATAAACCTTTTCAGCTGCCTTCTCGCGGATGTGGCAAGTGTTCAGCAGGACGAGATCGGCTTCTTCCATGTCCTCGGTCGGCTCATAGCCATCACGGGCGAGCGCATCGCTCATCCGTGTCGAGTCGTAGACATTCATCTGGCAGCCGTAGGTCTTGATGAAAACCTTACGGCTGTTGGAGCCATCGCGCATCCCAATCTCTAAAACATTGGGCTGCGGGGCGTCGAGAAGTGCACTGTCCTTGGTCATGGCCGCTATGTAGTGGCTTTTGCTTCCTGAGAAAATGAAAAAGTTAAAATCGCCGGAATATCAGGCAATCTCGCGGCCGAGCAGCCGGCTCGCCAGCATGGCGCGGATGCGCCGCGCCACGGTGGCGCTGACCTCCTTGCGGTTGGTGTCGGCGCGATAATCCACCGCCTCGCCGAAGCAGACATCGACATCGATGGCCCCGCAGGCAAAGATGCCCTTCAGATGCGGCACCAGCTCGATGTCACCAGGCCAAGCCGCGATAGGGCGATAATAACGGCCCATGGCGACGCCATGAACCCGGGTATAGGCAACCGCGACCGGCTGGACGTGAACGACGGCATCCGGCGTCTTCGGCAAAGCGGCGGCGGCTGCGCCGAACAACGAGGATTTGACCTCGAGCAGACGGTTGCCGTCCGAGGTCGTGCCTTCCGGAAACAGCACCATGATCTCGCCATCGGCCATGCGCTCGGCGATCTCGCTCACTTGGTCGCCGGTCTTGCGCTTCTGCTCGCGTTCGATGAACACGCTCTTCTGCCATTGGGCGAAGAGTCCGAAGATCGGCCAGTCCCGCACTTCCGATTTTGCGATGAAGGCGACGTCGGCAACTGCGGAAAGCACCAGAATATCGAGCCAGGAAGCGTGGTTCGCAGCCAGCATCAGCGGCCGGCGACGCTCAAGCTCTCCGACAATGTGGATGCGGACGCCAAGGCAATGGCAAATGATGCGATGCCAGTAGCGCGGCAGATAGCGCCTGGGCTTCCAATCGAAGCGCAGGCAAAGAATCTGCAGCGGCAGCAGGACGAGGCTGACAACGCAGATGACAAAGACGGCACAGCCGACGCGCAGCCAGGTTATCAAATCATCCGCTCCCGCACGACCGCCGCCACTTCAGCGTTCGTCCTTGTTCAGCGGAATACCGTAGAGCTCCAGCCGATGGTCGACGAGCTTGAAACCGTGTTCGCGGGCAATGCGCTCCTGCAGCGCCTCGATCTCCGGCGAGTGGAATTCGATCACTTCGCCGCTCTTCAGGTCGATCAGGTGATCGTGATGCTCTTCCGGCACGGTTTCGTACCGCGAACGCCCGTCACGGAAGTCATGGCGCTCGATGATGCCGGCATCCTCGAAAAGCTTTACGGTGCGGTAAACCGTCGAAATCGAGATCTTCGCATCCACCTTCACGGAGCGGCGGTGCAGCTCTTCGACGTCGGGATGATCTTCCGAACTCTCGATGATGCGCGCAATGACCCGCCGTTGCTCCGTCATGCGCATGCCGCGCTCGGCGCAAAGCTCCTCAAGGGATTTTACGGGATCGGTCATTGAATACGGTCTTCGGTCTATTCGTCTAGGACAACGGACTAGCGAAGAACACGGCGCATGACAAGCGCCGTCGATTTCGCGCCGTTTTCGTCGACATAATAGGCCCTGCGTTCGCCGACCGTTTCGAAACCGAGCTTGCGGTAGAGACCGAGCGCCGGCTGATTGCCGCCATCGACCTCCAGGAACATGGTTTCGCCGCCGCGGTTGCGCGCCTCGCGCAACGCCGCCTGCATCAGCCGCCAGCCGAGGCCGGAGCGGCCAAGTTTGGCGTTGACGGCAACTGTCAGGATTTCCGCTTCACCCGCCGCCTGCCGCGCCAGAACGAAGCCGGGAAGCGGCTTTTTCAGGATGGCGTTGGTCTGGCGCGCGACAAAGCCGAAGGTCGTGTCCTGCGACAGGAGATTTTGAAACTCGCTATCGTCCCAAACCCGTGAAAACCGTTCGCCATGCAGCGCAGCCACCTCGGCACAATCCTGCAACTGCATCGGAACGATCTCGTATTCGGCTTTCAGGGTGAGATAGGATTCCAGCATGATTATACCCTGGCGACTGCGTACCCTGCCTGCGGTCTGGCGTCGGGTCCGCGAAGATAAAGCGGCTTCGGCTTTTCGCTGACAGGTTTGGCAGCGCCCAGCCGGGCGACGGTGGCAATCGGAAAAGCATCCGGCCGCGCCGCCGGCGGAGAGTCGCTGAGCCGGGCAACAGCCGAGCCGGTGACGACACCGTCGAAAGCATCTGATATCGCACGCGCTTCATCGATCGTCACGGCGCGCGCCTCATCCAGCGGATGGCCATCGGCATCGAAGGACTGGAGATAGATCTCCTCGCGCTTGGCGTCGATTGCGGCCAGAACCGATTTACCCGGATTCGTTTCCCGAGCGGCGGCGGCCATGACCTCGAGGGTCGTGACGCCAACGGCGGGAATGTTCAGGGAAAGCGCGAAACCGCGGGCGGCTGCAACGCCAATGCGGATGCCGGTGAACGAGCCGGGACCGACGGTCACGACCATACGCTCCACTGCCGCGAGCGCTATATCGGCTTCAGCCAGCGCCCGGTCGACAACATCCATCAAATGTTCGGCATGCCCTCGCCCGATCGTTTCCGTGACCTCCCCGATCACAGAATCACTGCCACTATCATACACAGCGGCAGCGCAATCCACACCTGCCGTGTCGAGCGCCAGTACGATCATCACAATTTTTCCGAAAAGGCCAAACTTGAAGCGCAGTGAATTAGCTTCAAACCGTCACTGCACTCCAAAATCTGTTTTTGCACAATCTTATCCAAAAACCGCTGCGCATGTTTGGGGACCATGCTTAGACGGCTTCGACTTCCTGCACTTCCGGGACGAAATGGCGCAGCAGATTCTGTATGCCATGCTTCAACGTCGCGGTAGACGACGGGCAACCGGAGCAGGATCCCTTCATGTTGAGGTAGACCTTGCCGTCACGAAAGCCGCGGAAGGTGATATCGCCGCCATCCTGGGCAACAGCCGGACGAACGCGGGTCTCGAGCAATTCCTTGATGGTCAGCACGATCGATTCGTCGCCTTCGTCGAAGAACTCACCGCCGGCGTCCTGTGCTTCGGAAAGAACCGAGCTTTCGCCCATGACCGGCTTGCCGGACATGAAATGCTCCATGATCGAACCGAGGATGGCGGGCTTCAGATGCTGCCATTCCTGGTTCTCCTTGGAGACGGAGATGAAGTCGTAGCCGAAATAGACGCCGCTAACGCCGGGTACATCGAAGATGCGGGCAGCGAGCGGCGAGGCTTCCGCTTCTTCGGCGTTGCGGAATTCGGCCGTGCCGTTTTCCATCACCACCTTGCCCGGCAGGAACTTCAGAGTTGCGGGGTTCGGCGTCGCTTCGGTCTGAATGAACATCTTGATCTCCATGCGGCGAGACCGAAGCCCCGTACCACGTCTGTCGTGTCCGACTTTAGAATATTTCAAAAGAAAATAGGCTTTTTGGCCGCGCTATTCAAGAGACTGATTCTCAAGAATTAGGCCCAAAAACTTAGCTCAGCGCGTCGATTTCCTCGTTCGTCAGCGTATCGGGCAGCACCGTCACGGGGATCGGAAAGGCCGCGGCACGCCCGGCGATCGAAGACACCAGCGGTCCCGGCCCTTCCTTGGCCGAACCAGCGGCGAGAACGAGCAACGCGATGTCCCGGTCTTCCTCGATCACCGCATTGATCTGCTCGGCGGCCGCCCCTTCGCGAATGACGATCTCCGGATCGATGCCGATATTTTCACGCACGATCTGCGCCGCCTTGGCCGTTGCCGCCTCGGCCTCCTCGCGCGCTTCGGCCCGCATGATCTCCTCGACGCCCAGCCACTGCTGGAAATCGCCTTCGGGGATCACAAAGAGGAGCACAAGGCCGCCGTTGGAATTCTTGGCGCGCCGGCCGGCATAATGGACGGCACGCTGGCATTCGGGAGTGCCGTCGATGACCGCCATGAACTTGCGGCGGTGACCTTCGAGCCGTGAGAGACGTTTTGATACCATGGGATCAAGTCTGACATCGAAATCCGTGCCATGGCAAGCCCCGTTTTGAACCCGGTGACAGATGCCGCTCAGCCGGCTTTTGGGTCCATAAGCCTCGCCTCACCTGATACTCGGATGGAGCTTCCAACTGCGGCCGGGATATCGGCACGCAGGCGAGAACGCATTCCCATATCCTCACCCTGGATGATGTCGACGGCCCCGCCATGCGGCCAGGCAATGTCGCGCAGATATCCAGCGAGGGCTGCGGTTGCAGCGCCGGTCGCAGGGTCTTCATAGACCCCACCCGACGCGAAGGCATTGCGGGTATGGAAGAGTTGCGGCGTTTCGGCGTAGGCGAGCAGGATCGTGATCCAACCTTCGCGGATCATCAAAGCGCGCCCCGCATCGAGATCGTAGGTCATTGCGGCAAGCGTCCTGCGGGATTTCAGGGCCAGCATGAAGTGATCGGCACCGCCATGAATAAGCGCGGGTGGAATGGCCGGGTTCAGATCGTCAGTCGAATATCCGAACAGCGCCAGCACCTCCGACAGCA